>JAIXRC010000099.1 GCA_027485415.1 Cryomorphaceae bacterium
AAAAAAGGTCATTTGTACTAATAATAACTAATAATAACTAATAACAAAAATGCACATTTATATAATGAGAATCTTGATATAATAGTTTATATATGGTCCAAAACAATAACAAATCAACAACAAATCAACAAATGACGTCCACGGTCTTCACGGGACCAAACATGCCAGAGCTGCCGTCGGCCTGGACCCTGTAGTGCACATGCCTTTTCAGTGCCCTGGTCCCCAGAATGCCCCTGACCTTGTATTCCGATGGACACGCCAGGCGGAGCGTGGCGCTGCCAGAGGCGACCCGGGTTGCGCCTGCGTTCTTGGTATTGGCATATGCTTCTTTTGGCGTCTCTAGTACAGAGCTCGCGGGATTGCTGGCCCAGTAGACCACCATGGAACCCTCTGGTACATCCGGTACTTTGATGGTAACTTTGAGGGGTCTCCCAGTCATGGATTCTGGGGTTTGCAAATCATCAAGGACTATTACGTTTGATGGGAATACGGTTTCTCCAAGGAACGGGAGGTAGGTCTTCATTCGTCCTATGAGAAACGCCGCCGCCACAATCGCGATAGCGGCAATGATAAATAGCATATACGATACCTTGGAGATGTTGAGGACGGGCTTACCATTAAAGGCTAGTATACTAACAGACACGAGAGTCGTAAACAAAAGGGTGATTCCTTGTGCAATCATATTGAGGATAACTGAGGTAGATGACATGTTATATACTGTTGACGTTTGTGTTGATTTTCTTCTTCTTCTGGTACAAAAGTATACAATGCCTTTCTTTGTCTTGTACCTTGTAATATTAGCAAAAGACAAATGCTTGAATATTTGTACACAAAATCGGATGCTTTTCTGCATAAAGTTTAAGTATGTAAATGATGCATGGTGTAAAATAATTATCATTGCACAAGGTATAAACACAACGTCGTAGCAAAGACATGTTTTCGCACATTTTACATCCTAGGAACGATTATTCTCACTATTCGCAATACTCACACTATTATCCATCCACCACCTCGTCACAATACCGCAGCAGTGATATTTGGCACCCAAGATCCCCTGAATTCCACGGTGATCCCTATGCACGTGCATATCCAGGACATGACGGTCGTGCCATCCCATCAGGATACCGTTCAGGATCACAACAACAGGTCAGGTCGCCAAGACAGTCTAGACCGGTATCATCAGATGTAAGGATGCACGCTCCTACAACAACATCGTCTTCACAGAGACCAGAGCAAAGGTCATTCTCATCGTATGGTACATCGATGCATGGCTCAATGCACGGTGGCCCGATCCATCACCAACACCCCCCCCATCATGGGGAGAAAAAAAAGGGTGGCAAGCAAAAGTTTTGCAACTGTTTTATCGCTGGTCATTTGAAAGGCATAGATTCAAGGACTGTTACAAACGTATGTTCCAATAGGGTTCATACCATTGTTCCTGGTTATGTTCCTCCTATGCACCCAGAAAAATGCTTGCGTATGACCAAGACCTCTTTCAAGTCTATTAAACTGGAAAAGTTGATATTGCTAGCAATGAAGCTAGGGATCAGGTATGATGACGAGATGACAAAGACTGAGATGCAAAACCTGATTGCTCCAAGACTGCCCGAGCACTACAGGTCACGCAAGTTTAACTGGACAGGTGCAACTGCAACCAGAAAGCACAAGAGGTAGAATCTTATATTTGTTTGGGATTTATTGGTATATATTCGTTCGTTTAGTATGTGTTTAGTATTGTTTTGATATTTGAGAGAAACATTTTATGATTCCAGAATTATTTTCTAGTAAACTGTTATATACAATAACAAGCCACTATATATACACAAATGGCCCCTTATTGCTCCTGGACAGCTCAAGGCTCTTACACCTGTGCACAACCTGAGAGATACGAGGACTACGAAGAGCCTACATACGAAGACTATGGGGATTACCAGGTCGAGTACGAGGGCTTTTCTGGAACAAAGAAGCCCGTGCCTCCCCCTCAGCACTGCATCAGCGCTGCTGTGTTCAACCATGGAGATCCACACCCAATCGGCGAGCCCCTGAAGACCCGAGTCCCATTCAATGGATTTTCTGACAAGGGGTTTGTACGGATGCTGCGTGGCGGTGATTTCCACAAGCTTGAGATCCGCAACATTCCTTGCGGGCAGATCAAGTCCCCACAGACAGTGCCAAGGGTTGTTCCCAAGGCCCCAGCTCCCAAGGCGCCAGCTCCCAAGGCCCCAGCTCCCAGGGCTCCCACTCCTACTCAGAGGCCTGTTGTGAAAACTACCACTGCTCCCGTACAGGCTACCCTGACCAGCCTGCTGACCGGGAAGATCCCTACGATGACCAGGATCAACATCCGCAGCGTGGGTGCAACAGGCACCTGCCTACAGGCGGCAGGCTTCGGCGTTGGCGCATGCCCAGCAACTCCAGGTATTACCGTGAAGAAGGCGCCTCCCCCTGAAGGAAAGGGCTACACCATCAGCGGCCCTAAAGGAAATTACTTCAGTGCACGTGACGGCCCTGTTGGCGTATCTGTTAAGTTTCACGCCGACCAGGATTGGACCTTTGACAAGGTCAACGGGCAGAATGCATTCCGTATCAGGAACAACCTTACCGGGAAGTGCCTAACGGTGTCCAAGGGACCTACAGGAAACAACACCCTGGGTGTCGCTCCATGCTCCATGAGCAACATGCAGCTGTGGCAGTAATTTGCGGAATCTAGGCCCAACCCCTAAATTATCTATATATAAACACAAATCTATATAAACACAAATAAGCATCCATAATAAAATGAAACATATGCATGATTATTATATATTATTATAGGAACATGTTGTGAAATAGTATGTATTGTACTCAAGAGTAATAGTCATCTCTCTACATGAAGATAGTTGCACGTAGAATACCAGGTCAGTGCATAGCACGCAGAGTACGGTACTGGAAGCACGTTGTCAATGATATACTGTATAGATCATGCAACCATCCCGTCATGGGAAAGATGATCAAGAACAGAACGCACTGTGCGCTTGCTCATTCTTTCCTTCTCGGTGTGTATTTATTACTGTCCGTATTGGATCAAGTTATTAATAGGCTCTACTAGTGCAGGAGGTCAGGTCGTGGAACTCGTACAACAGTCGCCTCTTGCACATATCGTGATACGGATCAGATATCACTCGCCTAAAGTATTTTTGGATGATGTGAGCTTTCCTGCATAGAAACTGTTTGTTTGCGTACTCTTCTAGGAGTCTATCAAGGTAATTATGGACCAGGGGGTACCTGGTTTGCGTTGCAAAGGACTTGACGTATTGAATGGGATTACCTGAGGCCTTTGCTTCATCCTCTAGCATCTTTTCCACATATGGGTCCGCCAAATCCATGAGAAATCTTCCGGATCCAGAGTTGCATAAGAGCAAGGATTTTGCCGTCGTGAAGTACATATTTAACACCTGTCGGCGCGTATACGCGAACCCCACATCTTTCTGTGCCATGCCTTCACTTTCCAAAAGTAAAACTGCTTCATCCATGACGGCTAGTATATAACCATCTAAATTGTTATGAACAATTACAAAGGGGTATACGTCATCATCCCGGCGAATCACTGCAAGCGGAATGTATATGATGAGCTCCTCGTCATTGTCATTTACCACTGACATCAATGGGTACGTAGCGGGACTAGTAGTAATATTATTTGTTGTTGTAGTTGCCATTGTGGATCGTGTTTCTAGAACTAAGAGAACGTCTTTATGACGTAATGCCTTTAAGTGCATTAATTAATTATAATGAAACATTGGAATTTGTATTTGTTATTATTATTATTATTTGTTATTATTATATGATAGGATCCGGGGTGGCCGTCGGGGTTTCAGTAGCTGTCGGTGCTGGTGTGCTCGTAGGTGTAGCAGAGGGCGTAACCGGAACAGGGGTAAACGTTGGCGTTGGTGTGCTTGGGACCAGGTTCTCCAGGTAATCCTGCCACATGTTGCCAATGCGTTCAGCATTGTACAGATCGAATACACGCTTTTGCGCGCTTTCGCGAATGCGCGCCTTGAGCTCGGGGTCCTTTTCGAGCGCATTCAAGGTATCAAAGATATGCTTGGTCTCCAGCAGGTTTTCATCCGTGGACAGCGCGGAATTCACGATTTCATGCTTGTCAAGGCAGCCGTCGGGGAATGGAAGCCACACACACGTATCTTCGTAGGTCTCTGGCAGTGCTGCCACCGGGTAAGTAACCACTATGGCGCCCAGTGCGCATGCCTCTGCAACCACGCACGCAAACGTGTCCTTGTGCATCTGCGCGTTGGGCTTGTTGACGAGGGGGTACAAAAAGTAGCCGCACCGCGCAATGGCGCGCAGGACGTCCATCTTGCCGAGAGACCCCATGGGTACGATATGCCTGTCGTGGGGCCTGTGCATCAGGTAGCTGCACGAGAACATGCGCGGGTTGTCCCAGCCGTGCTCTGGCAGGTCCCGGATGATGTCGCAAGCCATCTGGCCGCCCCGGATCCACTCTGCGTGAAAGATAAAGTCGTGTTCGCGTTTCACCACCTGGCCGCTTTGGACCTCGCAAAGTACTTGCTTGCACATGTCGACTGGGATCGGGTTGGGAATCACGCCTTCTACCACATCGCTCGCCAGGTCGTGCGCGATGCGAGTGTTCATTTTCTTGCTCCACTCGGATAAGTGAATGATGCCGTAGCGCAGGCCGCCGGCCGTGATCATTTTTTTAATAGGATCAAAGCCGTACAGGTAGGGGCAGTGGCACCACGACACAAAGGCGCGAGTTACGGTGATTGGCAGGGTGTGAAAGTCCTCAAACCACAGGGTGTTTACGAGGACGTCAAAAGTTCGGTCCGCTATGCTATCAAACTGCATGTTAGTATAGGTGACGCCGTTGACGCATGTACCGGGCTCTCCTCCGTTGGGAGCAGCGATCACGACCCTGTGACCGAGATTTGCGAGGTGCTCTGCTA
>JAIXRC010000014.1 GCA_027485415.1 Cryomorphaceae bacterium
CCAGACTCTCGCCATAAAACGGCAACCACTGCCGGGACGTGTACGGGAACTGCGAACGTTTATAGTTGGTCCAACAATACCACTTCCATAGGATTAGCGGCTTCGGGTAATGGGAACATTGCGTCGTTTAACGCCTTGAACAATACTGCAAATGTTGTTACGGCGACAGTGACCGTTACGCCTCAATTCCTCAACAACAACGTGGGTTGCAACGGCGTGCCTACCACCTTTACGATAACCGTTAATCCGATTCCTACCACGAACGCAATTGCCAATCAAACCTATTGCAACGGTTCCAATTCCACGGCCTTAGCCATTGCAGGAACCGGAACTTCATACGCTTGGACGAATAGCAACCAATCCATAGGATTAGCTGCATCGGGTTCGAACACGGTGCCTGTCTTTGCGGCAACCAATGCAACCAATGCTCCGATAAGCGGAACCATAACCATCACACCGACCTTTACCAATGCAGGGGTTTCGTGTACTGGTCAAACTTCGAGCTATACGATTACGGTGAATCCGACTCCTTCGGTAAACGCCGTAGCAAATCAGGTCGTTTGTAACAATACTTCAACCAACCTCATACCGTTTTCTGGTAATGCAACCTCCTACAATTGGACAAATAGCAATACTTCGATTGGCCTTGCTGCATCTGGAACAGGAAACATTGGGATATTTACCGCCATTAACGCGAGCAATTCAATTCCTTCCACGTCAACCGTTACGGTAACACCGGTCTATACCAACAACAACGTTGCCTGCCCTGGAAACCCTGTTACATTTACGTTTACCGTGAATCCGACGCCCATTGTCGCTGCGCCTGCCAACCAAGTGGTTTGTAACGGGGCCTCAACGGCCTTGGTATCCTTCAACGGAACAGGAACGCAATACAATTGGACCAATAATACTACGAGTATAGGCTTAGCAGCATCCGGTTCTGGCAACATCAATGCCTTTACTGCCGCCAATGCGACGGTGAATCCAGTGGTAGCGCAAATCAGTGTGGTTCCTGTTTTCTCCGGCAACAACCTGAACTGTTCCGGAACTCCCCAGTCCTTTTCCATAACGGTGAATCCCTCTCCATCAGCGGTTCCCCCGGGCAACCAAGTGGTTTGTAATGGTCAACCCGTTACTGCTATAAATTTCACAGGAACAGCTACTTCTTACAGTTGGACCAATGATTTAACCAGCATTGGTCTTGGTGCGAGTGGAAACGGGAACATTGCGAGTTTCAATGCCGTGAACAATACCAACGCCCCGGTAACGGCAACAGTGGTGGTTCAACCCATTTTTACCGGAGCCAATTTGAATTGTCCGGGAGTGTCTCAAACCTTTACCATCGTCGTAAATCCAACGCCTACCATGGGAGCTTTGAGCAATCAAGTACTGTGTGCTGGAACCTCCACGACGGCGATCAATTTTACAGGAACAGCCACCAATTACGTTTGGACCAACAACACCCCGGGTATTGGACTTGCTGCCTCCGGCAACGGCAATATCGCGTCTTTTACTGCGGCCAACGCCAGCAATTCAGCCGCTTTAACCTCCACGATAAGTGTTACTCCTCAGTTTGTGAATGCTGGAGTTACCTGTGCGGGTACTGTTCAGCAAATGACCATTGTTGTGAATCCAACTCCAGCCATCACAGCCAATCCTAACCTGACCTATTGCAACGGTACTCAATCGGCGCTTATATCATTCACGGGGACTGGGAATTCATTTTCTTGGACCAATAGCAACACAGCCATTGGTTTAGGCGCTTCGGGTAACGGAAACATTGCTCCGTTTGCTACTGCTAATCCCGGACTGAGCCCAATCGTTGGCACCGTGGCTGTTACACCGATTTTTACTGGAAATGGTATTTCTTGCAATGGAAATCCAAATTCATTTACTATAACGGTTAATCCAACGCCAACGGTAGCAGCCATTAATAATCAAGTGGTATGCAACGGATCTTCAACAGCCGCGGTTGCTTTTTCAGGAACGGTACCATCTACCGCATTCAACTGGACCAACAGTGCTACCTCCATCGGTTTAGCGGCCTCGGGAACGGGAAATATTGCAGCCTTCAATGCGGTGAACAACGGTACCAATCCGGTGATTGCTCAAATCAATGTTACACCAGTATTCACGAACAATAACGTGGCCTGTTCAGGGACGGTTCAAACCTTTAGCATTACCGTGAATGCGACGCCAACGGTCAATTTTAGCTTGGCCAACCAAACCATTTGCTCTCAAGGTGCTTCGAGTACCGTGAACATTACTTCCCCAACCAACGGCGCTGTAATTGCTTGGACGGCTACTACGGTTCCTGCGGCGGTAACCGGCTTGAATCAAAACAGCGGTAGCTCAACCATTCCTGCTTTCACCCTTGTAAACAGCGCTTCAACGGCACAAACGGTTCAAATCAGCGCATCAGCAACTACTCCGGGGAACGTTGCTTGTCCGGGTGGAGGAACGATTTACACCATTACCGTAAACCCAACGCCTGCGGTAACTGCCCCTGCGAACCAAGTGGTGTGCCATAACACCAACACTGCTCCGGTTGCCTTCTCAGGTACCGGAACTTCGTACACTTGGGCGAATAACCTAACCTCTATTGGCCTCGCAGCCAGTGGTACCGGAAATATTGCATCGTTTACCGCCTTGAACCCATCCAATTCAGCCATTGTTACCTCGACCGTAACGGTTACTCCGCAATTCACCAACAACAACGTTACCTGTCCTGGAAGCGCTCAAACGTTTACCATAACGGTGAATCCGATTCCCGTGGTCACAGCCCTTTCGAACACTACCTTTTGCAACGGAACGAACAGTTCATTGATCACCATCAGTGGAACGGGAACCTCATATGCTTGGACGAACTCCAACACGTCTATTGGTTTAGGAAGTTCTGGATCCGGAAACATTGCTCCGTTTCCCGCGACGAATCCTGGATCTACCCCGCTTACAGCTACCATTGGAGTCATTCCGTCCTTTACCAACGCGGGTGTAACGTGTGCGGGTAATAATTCGAATTCAACCATCACGGTGAACCCAACCCCCAGTGTTAATGCTATTAATAATCAAGTTATTTGCCATAACACGAACACCACCGCCATCGTTTGCAGCGGAACGGGTACTTCTTACGATTGGACGAATACCACTCCTTCCATAGGGTTAGCGAATGCAGGGGTGGGCAACATTGCCTCTTTTACTGGAACCAATGTCAGCAATTCTGCGCCAGTAGTTGCAACGGTTACGGTGACTCCTCAATACCTCAATAACGGTGTCACGTGTGCAGGATCCAGCTCGAACTTCACGATTACGGTGAATCCTTTACCAACGGCCAACATCCCGGCGAGTCAAACCTTGTGTAATGGAGCAACAACCGCTCAAATTTCATTTACCGGTACAGGAACTTCGTACAATTGGACCAATAGCATCGCAACCATTGGAATAGGCGCTTCGGGCACGGGCAACATTAATCCATTTACTGCGGTGAATAATGCGATAAATCCAGTTACGGCCCAATTAACCGTGACTCCTGTATTCACTGGAAATGGGGTGAGTTGTTCGGGGGCACCTCAGAATTTCAGCATTACCATTAATCCAACCCCAACAGTACAACTTCCTCCGAACCAAGTGATTTGCAACGGTAATTTGAGCCAGGCAGTTAATTTCTCGGGAAATGGTACGTCCTACAGTTGGAACAATAGCAATACCGCGATTGGATTAGCAGCTTCCGGAAGCGGTAGCATTGCAGCCTTTTCCACTACGAATGGCGGGCAAGTGCCGATTTCGGGTACCGTAACCGTTACTCCTAACTTTGCCGGTGGAAATGCGAGTTGTCCGGGATTGCCACAAGCGTTTACCATCACGGTAAATCCTACCCCCAGCCTTGATCCATTAACAAGCCAAGTAGTTTGCAACAATTCGTCGACGCAAGCGGTAGTTTTTTCAGGTACTGGAACGACCTATGCTTGGACTAACAATACGGTGGGTATCGGATTAGGAGCTTCTGGTAACGGGAATATCGCCGCCTTTACCGCTACGAATGCCAGCAACGCAAACCCCTTAGTTGGAACTTTAACGGTTACACCGCAGTACTTGAACGGCGGAGTGACATGTTCAGGCAACAGCCAACAAATGACCATTACCGTGAATCCAACTCCGGTGGTAAACCCTATCAACAATATTACGGTATGTAACCAGTCGAACACACCTGTGGTCAATTTTGCAGGAACGGGTACCACGTACAATTGGACCAATAACAACAACACCATTGGCTTAGTTCCTTCGGGAACCGGTTTGTCCTTAGCGTCATTTCAGGCTACGAATGCAAGTGCGTTAAGCGTAAATGCCTTGGTCACCGTAACGCCTCAGTTTACAGCTAATGGAGTGACGTGTTCAGGTAGCAACACCGCGTTTACCATTTTTGTAAGTCCTACTCCTACGGTAACAGCCCCCAACAACCAAATCGTTTGTAACGGTTCCCCAACCGCTGCGGTTAATTTCAACGGCGCCGTTGCGAATACAACCTATAATTGGACGAACAGCATACCCACCATTGGAATTCCGGCTTCGGGAAGTGGCAATATTGCGGCGTTCAATGCGGTGAATAATGGAAATGCAGCTCAATTCGCACAAATTACCATCACCCCAGCCTTTATTCAAAACACCGTTTCTTGTCCAGGAGCCCCTCAAAGTTTTACCTATCAAATCAATCCAACTCCGAGTGTCACGAATCCGGGATCCCAATACGTTTGTGCCAACAGTACTACCCAGCTGCTGAATTTTACGGGAACAGGAACCCAATATCAATGGACTGCAGCCAATCCTGCAATAGGAATTGCCGCCTCAGGAAACAACAGCGTTACACCATTTACTGGGATGAATGCCACCAATGCCGTAGCATCTTCCACCGTTACTGTGACGCCTGTTTTCTTTCAAGGCATTTCTTGTCCGGGTCAAGCTCAAACGTTCACGTACTATGTGCTTCCTATTCCTTCGGTAGCGCCGATCAATAACCAAAGTTATTGCCCTCAAGTTGCCGTGCCAGCGACACCAATTAACGGATCGGGAACTTCCTACAATTGGACCAATTCCAACACAGCGATAGGTTTGGTGGCGAGCGGTAGCAATACGGTCAATGCGTTCAACGCAACGAATCCTGGAACACAGCCTTTGATCGGAAATGTGGTCATTACCCCGATATTTACCTTCCAAGGTCAGAGCTGCAACGGTCCTCAAGGAGGCTATTCGGTTACGGTAAATCCCATACCTTATGTTAATCCACTCAACGATACGGTCATTTGCAACAATCAAACTTTAGCGGTCAACATTGGAACGAATATTCCATCGAACATTGCATGGTTTGCCACCCAGAATAACAACGTCAACGGTGAATTAACCACCACGCAAACGTCGAATAGCATCAATGATTCATTGACCAATACCAGCAGTGTACCTCAGTTGGTGACCTACACCATTACGCCAACGACCGCAGCAGGCTGCGTTGGACCGGATTCCTTTGTGGTCGTTCAGGTGCAACCCGATGTGCTGTTGAACATACCTCAGAGTTTGGAGATATGCAGCGGTTCCGGAGTCAATGCCGTATTATCGGCGAACATTCCTTCAACTTTCTCGTGGTTCTGTACGATTAACAATCCAAACGTAACGGGAGAATCCATTTTGACCAATACCGGTGGGGTAATCAACGACGTACTCGTAAATACATCCAATCAGAATCAAGTGGTGGTTTATGCGGTGACGCCTACCTCCGTTCAGGGCAATTGTACGGGCCCGTCGCAAACCATTACGGTCATTGTAAAACCTCCATTAGCGCTGTTGAATCAAGATTCTGTCACGATTTGCAGTAACGGCAACGTAAATTTGAACCTGGTGGCCAACACTGCCGTTACCTTCAACTGGTATGCAGACCCGAACGTGAACGTGCAAGGGGAGACCACAGCTCTGACCATATCCTCTCAAATCAACGATCAGTTGGTGAACGCCACGGGTGCTGTTCAAACGGTTCAATACCATGTCATTGGAACTTCGGTGGTGAACGGATGCAGCAGTCCCATTATTCCGATCTGGGTGTTTGTAAACCCAACGCCATCGGTTACACCCAATCCAGATTTGAACTTGTGTCACAACCAATGGCAACCTCAGGTACTATTCAGCGGAACAGCTGTTGGTTCCTCGTATGCTTGGAATTCGGCAGGAGCAAACGTTGGTGCGCCTGCGGGGGGTATCGACTCGCTGAATGCTTTTGTGGCCAATAATCCAGGATTTGCTCCAATCAGCTCCACCGTGGTGGTTTCACCGTTATTTACCTTCAATGGGGTAAGCTGTCCTGGAGCCAAAGATACCTTCCAAATTGTGGTGAATCCAGAACCATCGGTGTTTCCTTTGAATAACCTCATCCTTTGCGAGGGAACGAATTCTGCCGTGGTACCGATTCTTGGTCCGATTGGAGGAAGCACTTTCTCTTGGGTAAATTCCAATGCGGCAGTAGGTCTTGGTTCAAACGGTACGGGAAATATTCCTGTTTTTGTGGCCAATAATCCGACCCAAGCTCCGATACAATCTACGGTTACTGTGACGCCATTATTCGTCAATGGAAATGTGCAATGTCCCGGACAAACCACCTCTTTTACCGTGACTGTAAACCCGGCTCCGAATGTGGATACTGTAAACTTGGCAATATGTCCCGACCAAAATGTCGCTTATACCCTGAATGCGGATTTGCCGAGTACCTTTACATGGTATGCGACACCTAATCCTTTGGTGATCAATGAGACCTCGAATCCGGTTCAAAGTTCGGGTACGATCAACGATAACTTGATCCAAACCACCAATACGCCTCAAACAGTACAATACAATGTAACAGCAACTACATTAGCGCACGGATGCGTTGGAAATGGAATAGTGAACGTGGTGGTAAATCCTTGGCCTACCGTGGCTTTTGCGCCAATGAACCCGCCGTATTGCGATTTAACGCCAATTGCTTTTCAGAATAATTCGGTGGGTGTTTACGACTACTTGTGGCATTTTGGAGATGGAACCAACAGTTACTTATCGAATCCATCACATCAGTTTCCTGCGGTAGGTTCTTATAACGTGACCTTGGTGGCAACCGATCCGTTTACTGGTTGTACCGATAGTACCATGCAACCGGTGAGCATTTCTCCGAGCCCAAATCCTGGGTTCAGTTATTCGGATTCAATTGGTTGCGGTCTTTTAGATGTGGTGTTTACGGCCGATGTTTATAATCCGTCTTGGAATTACCAATGGACCTTTGGCAACGGCGCTACCACTCAGCAAGTGGGCCAGGTGGGGTATCAGTATACAACGAATGGATGTTATGATGTGAGTTTGACCGTTACCAATCCGCAAGGGTGTACTACGAACGAGACCTACCTCGATGTCATGTGCGTATATGACAGTCCGGTGGCGGTCATTGGCGCGGATCCTACATGGGTAACAACCTTGAACCCTTTGGTGGAGTTTACGAATAATTCAGAAAATGCATCTTCTTACGAATGGAACTTTGGCGACGGTTCCTACGGTTATGGGTTTGAACCTACGCATTTGTTTCCTGCGGAAGCAGCGGATTATTTGGTATCCATGACGGCTATGAACGAAGTGGGTTGTAGTGATACAGCCTATGTAAGCATTCACGTGGAGGAAAACTTGATTTATTACGTTCCGAATACCTTTACGCCCAACGACGACGAGAAAAACCAGTTCTTCCAGCCGATTATTTCCCAGGGGTATAAACCAGGAACCTATTGGTTCAGGATTTACAACCGTTGGGGAGAGTTGATTTTCGAATCCCGTGACCAAGCGATTGGATGGGACGGAGGCTACGGTCCGAACAGCGTGAACTGTCAATCGGGTACGTACACGTGGGTATTGAATTTCCAGGTCTTGCAAACGCAAGAGGACAAGGAATTTGTAGGCCACGTGAATTTGATAAAATAATGTTTTCCCTGGGTGCGCCCTTCGATATGTCCTTCGGACTACTCAGGGACCGGCACCCAGTGAAAATCCCCCCTCAAACCACAAGCTCTTTTCCGCACTTGAAATGCCCTTCGGGGCATTCTTTTTTTCCATGCAAGCCGCACGGACGGCACGCCAATCCTTTTACTTCTCTAACTTCGGAATCCTCCGATAAGGGACCAAAGCCAAAGTCGGTAACCGTAGAGCAGAAAAACGCCGTCACGGGGGCATTTACCGCCGATGCGAAATGCAAGGGACCCGAATCGTTGACATAATTTCGAACCGCTCCTTTCATGAGGGCAATCGATTCCATGAGCGAAAGTTGACCCGCCAAATTCACCGTTCGTCCTGTACTTTGCGTTCTGATGGTTTCGCACAGCGTATGGTCATTGGGGCCACCCAATAAGTAGATTACATGATGTTGTTTTTTTGAAAGCTCCACCCATTGCTCCATGGGAAGTTGTTTTGTTGCCCACACTGATGCGGGAGCGAAACAAACGTAAGGTTCCTGTTGATAGGTTTGTACGGTTTGCCGTGCATTTTCACTTGGAAATAAACTTGGTTTGGCTTTTCGCTCAATACCCAAAGCCGATACCAAGGTGAAATTTCGGTCGGTTTCGTGGATGCCCTGTATAACAGGATGGGGCAGTTGTAGCGTGTAAAACCGCGACCATGGATTTTTATCAAAGCCTACCAAGGTTGTACCTCGGCTCAGGACTGCAAGCAGACCAGAAGAAAAGAACCGGTGAATGTTAACGATATGGCTGTATTTTTCCCTGCGGTTTTCACGGATTAAGCGGATTATTTCCCGCCATTTTCGCTGCTTGTCGAAGGTCTTTACATGACGGATGGAAGGATGCCCTTGCAGCAGGGCTTCGTTGCCCTTTTTAACCAATACATCTACGGTTGCGGTAGGAATCTGCTCTTTAATGGAATTGATCAAGCTGGTGGCTAATACCACATCGCCCAAGAAAGCGGTTTGTATCACGAGCACTTTAGCCTCCTTATCGAATAACATAGACCTCCCCTCGTTTGATGTATTGATTTCCTGCTGCGTCGTAGAATTCCATGACGTAAATGTACATGTCGTTGGGTACTAATTCGTCTTTTGATCCGTATTTCCCGTTCCATCCTTGGTTGAAGTCGCTGGTTTGAAATACGATATTGCTCCAGCGGTTCATGATCGTCATAGAGAACTTGGTAGGGTCCACGTTGATTGCAACGGGTTTGAATACGGTATTTATTCCATCGGGTACGATGGAATTAGGGATATGGATGATGGGCGGATAGATCAAGCAGATTTCATTGCTGCGGGACTGCTCCTGGATTCCGTAATTGTTCAATATTTCGTGCGCTTCCACCACGTAGCATATTTGACCGGGAAAATCCCCCGAATTTACACTGTCTTCGAAGCTGAATTGTCCCGGAGGCAGGGTCGCAATTAAGGTCAGGGCTCCTCCTGCATCTTCGCGGTATACCTCGTAATGGTCCACTCCAACCTCGAACCCGAGGTAGGGGGTCCAGTTGAGGGTATTGATTTGCTGTTCGCTCTTAGCGAAACCTTGGCAAAGAATGGTGGTTGCGGTGTTGGATGCTTGCCCAACGGTACCGCAGGTGTCGATGTAGCGCGAACGGTAGGTATTGGTTTGGTTTTGTACGTCGGCACCGATGTCTGCATAACTTGCATAGTTGGCATTGACGTTCGCCGTACCAATTACGCTAAAATTCCCTGGGCTGGTTTCCTTTTCGATTTGCACTTGCTGGATGCCGGCATTTTGGTCCACGTAAACTCGCACGTCTACGTCCGTTCCGTTAACGCTTGCGGCGGTCAGGTAATGGTAGGCGGGTTGTCCCGGTAAAGGCACCACGAAGGTGAACGGATTCGATAATACGCTGTTGCCGTTGCTCAAGGAAGCACGAACGTATAGCGTGTAGGTATTTCCGCCAACTACATTAACACTGGCATTGAGGGCGCTGGTATTTCCTAAGGGAACGAGGGTCCCGTTTTCCCAAGAGAGTATTTCAAATCCGCTCACGGACCAGCCTTGGTAGGTACTCCAATTCAGGTCGATGGACTGGTTGCAGGCATTCACCCCGCCGTTCAGTAAGACCGTTCTGTTCAAAGGTGCTTTTCCCGAGGTTTGATAGGTGATTGGAACCGCGTTGGTAAAACAAGAATCGAAGGCTGCTACGGAAAAGGTATAAGGACCGGGTCCCGATGGTAGGTAGGTGTAACTGGTATTGTTAATTCCCCAAACCGTATCAATTTCAAAGAGCACACCATTCCCATCGAGGGTGTAAATCACATAACCATAGGTATCCGGTTGGCTGTTTTGATTCCAGGTTAATACCACGTTTCCGCTTGCGGGATCGAATCCTACTCCTTGAATGGAAGGTATAACCGGAGTGAGCATGTCTTCAAAGGTTCCAGAAGGCAGGTTGGATTCTAATACGCAGTTGTTGTAGGGGTAGGTGATTTGGTAATGCAATATCCCGTTGCAGATCCGAACCGTGTCCTTATAGAAGGTGGTCCCAAAAGGAACGCTGTCGTACAGTACCCACGGACCGTTGTCGATTTGCTGGTAAATGTAATACTGTCCACCGCTGAGGTTCGAGCTGGGAGCGTTCCATTGAAGGACTGCAGTTCCGTTCAGCGGGTTGGTTAATTGCAGAACGATGGGCCTCAAGGTATCGCTGAATTTAATAATGCTACCGTTGCACCCGGACACTACTCCCAGGTAAAAATCTTGATTGGCTTGGGCCTCAGGAATGGAATAGGAGGTGGTGTTGATGGAATTGAGGGTGGCAATGAGGCCGTTTTGCAAGGAGTATACATTGTACGAAACAAAGCTGTTTTGCGGGTTGGCTACAGCATTCCAGCTGAGGGTATAGTTTCCGTTATTGTAACCAATGCAGTTGAGGCTAGGTGCTGGTATAATTCCCGGATTTTTAAGGATGATTTCCACCGTAGAATAGGTGATTTTCGGAACTTGGCAATAATTGTCTTGGGCTTTAAATACAAAGTAAAACGGCACCGATTCGGCGGCTACGCCGAAGGAATTGATCATGTGGTCGCAATCGGTTTGCCATGTGAACGCGACGTTCGCTTGTCCTTGTCCGATTGCAGGTAATCCGTTCGTGAAGGCGCAGGGCTCAATTCCACAGCCAGTTGATTGAATGAAATTGGAGCCAAACATAGGGCCTGTTGCACTGATGGTAACGGTTTGTCCGGCGCCGTTTTGTAAAAATCCGTTGTCGGAGGCAATGACGTTGAAATTTACCAAGCTTCCTGCATCGACGGTGGTAGAAAAACTTCCTCCGGCGAATGGAGGGGTAAAGATGGGTGCATTGTTGGGTTGGCAAGGAACCACGCTTAATTGCATTTCCCGCTCCACACGCGATATGAGCTGGCCCATGCGGAAGGAGGACACGCGGATTTTTATGACAAAATTACCGGCTAAGGTGGAGGTAAAGGAAAGTTCCCCGCTTTGCGGATTGAGTTGTGCGGGAATGCTTCCAGGACTTAGTGCAGCACTTGGAGTGGGTGAGGTGAAAGAGAAACCTGGGTCGAAAGGGACGGGAGCAGGATTGGTGGGAGGGTTAAAACTGCCTTGCGGAAAATTATTCAGCGGCGTGGCAAATTCTATGAATAGGGAATCTTGGTCCGGATCCACGGCATTCATGTTGTAAACAAAGGGATCACCGACGCAACTAACGAAGTATGGTGCTTGTTGAAACTGCGGGGAATTGTCTTGGCAACCGCTGTTGCCACCAACGGCAAACATGGTCGCAGCGATCGTCATTCCGTAGGTTGAAGGATTATTCAGGTTGGTTATGGCATTGGATCGTGCAAAGTTCTCGTAGGTAAAAATCCATCCTTGAGTGGGTGGCGTACCTGCCATCATGATTTCATTGGACCGGTATAAAATCCGTTCATTGGCACCAATGCCGTTGCCGCCGTTTGAACCTACCCCACAATCCAAGGGTTGAGGTCCACCGGAAACCTGAGTACACGAAGGGGAAATGTCGGTACGCGAGATGAAATTAACGGTAATGTTGGTCAGTGTCGGGTGGTTCCAAACGCGTAAATTTTCCGATAAAACATTGACTTCAGCGCCGTTGCAATCGCGGTAAAATACCAGTTCGAAAATGTAGCCTCCGTTGCCTCCGCAACGCCACGTGATTTCTCCTCCCATAACGTGGGATGCATTAGCAAAACTAATGCTTGTAAAAACACAAAAAAGGAGAAGAAAGTGCCTCATGCGCGCGGGTGAACGAAAAGTTCCATGTAAAATTGTACGAAAAGCAACAAAAGAAGTTGCTATCCCGCGGTAACGACCAACATTTCGTTCGAATTCAGGTGTTGATGAGCGGTGGATTGTATTTCTACAGGGGTGATTTTCAACACGGTTGTTAAGGCCTCCTGATAAAATCCGTAGTCTAACCCTTTGGACTCCGCTACAGAAAACAATTCCATCATGGCAAATGGGCCATCCGCACCTCGCAAGAATTGCCCCAGCAAATAATTTCGTACTAAATCCAACTCCTCTTGAGGCACGGGTTCATTACGCAGGCGCTCCAATTCCAAATTGATTTGAACCAAGGTATCCTCTAAGAACTCTTTACCCACCTCCGTTGCAATAACAAAATAACCGCTGGATTGGTTTTCCCCCAAGTAACTCCCAATGCCATAAGTGTATCCCTTGTCTTCGCGGATGTTCGACATCAAACGGCTGCCAAAGTATTCTCCAAGTAGGGTATTTACCACCGTCATTTTATGGTAATCGGGGTGCGAACGGTCAAAAAGCAGCTTTCCGATACGAATCCCTGTTTGAACTGCGTCTTTTTTTTCTAGAGCGATTTTCTCTTGGGAGGGTTGAAATTCTGCTAACGGCTGTTCTGGGACCTCGTTGGCCCATCGTTCAAAAACGGTTACAAACGATTTAATTTCCTCCTCGCTTGGATTACCAACCCAATTGATTTTGCGCAGGCCGCGCTTAAATTGGTTTTCAAAAAATCGCAGCAGGTGTTCTCTCGTAATTTCTGCAAAATCTTCAGGGTGATTTAACCGTCCGTAGGGCGAACCAGCGAAAAGGGCTGCTTGAAATTGGCGTTGGGCAAGGGTGCTTACTTTTTCCAAAGAAACCTTTAATTTCTCTTTCCGCTCTTTTTTCATGCGTTCGAGTTCTCCTTCGGGAAAAACGGCGTTGAAAATAGCGTCCTCAATCAGTTGAACCAAAGGAACGGTGCATTCGTTGAGTCCATAGATGCTCAGGTAGGCATGGTCGGCACTAACACTTGCGTTGAAATAGCCTCCGAAATCGTCGATTTGGTCATTGATTTCTGCCATGCTTTTTTCCGATGTTCCCGCCAATAACATTTCGGTGGTTAGCCCTGCAACGGGTTTCTCATCGTATTTGGAGCCCGCATCGAACATTAAATCGATTTTAACCGCTTCGCTTGCGGTATTCCTCATAATAAAAACGGGAATTCCGTTTCCGGTAAGATATCGCTCCGGTTGAAGGTAGTTGATTTCGCTTTCCAATTGAATGCCCGGAGCTTCCGCACGGTTTATTTTATGATTCATGGGAAGGTTTTTCGGGGTGAATGAATAATCGAGAGCAATTGGAAGGCACAAATAACTCATTGGCACAGGACTGCAGGTCCTCGGCTTTGATGCTGTTGTAAATGGTTTCCTCTTGGTTGATTCCTTCGGCATCGCCCAAAAGTTCGAAAAAACTCAAATTCATCGCGCGGTTGAGTAATCCTTGTTCTTGGAAGGCTCGGGAAGTCTTGGCTTTTCGCCGTAACCTCAGGAGGTCGTTCTCCGAAATAGGGTTGGATTTGAAGCCATCCAGCACTTGCCATAGGGCAGCATCGAGTTCTTCGAAGGATTTTCCGGGTACCAATTTACCAGAAACCATGAACAATCCTTCATCGAGAGATCCCAAAATATACGCTGAGATTTCCAATACCAATCCCTTTTCCTTTTTCAGTTGTAGGTCCAATTGACCGGATTTTTCTTTACCGATTTCATCGGAAAGCACATCGGCTAAATAGTAACCTGCGGATTTGCGTTCGGACATTTTAAACGCATAGTAAAACGCAGGGGTCGGTACTTTGCGTTCCAAGGACAAGGTGCGGTATTCGTTTTGTTGCGGTTCCCGAAGTAGCATGCGAGCCGGTTTATTTTTTCCGGGAATGTCTCCGTACCACTTTTGAACCAAGTCTTCAATTTGCGCATTTTCAAAATTTCCACCAACGGTTAAAATGGCATTCGAAGGATGGTAATAGGTACCGAAAAAGTGCTTCACCTGATCCATGGTTGCATGTTCAATATGGGAAATCTCCTTTCCGATGGTCGCCCATTGGTAGGGGTGAACCTTGTATGCAAGAGGCCGAAGGGCTAACCATACATCGCCATAGGGTTGATTTAAATAGCGTTGCTTGAATTCTTCAATGACCACGCTGCGTTGTACTTCCAAGCTTTTTTCGGAAAAGGCCAACGACAACATACGATCGCTTTCCAACCACAAGGCGGTTTCGATATTCTGCGATGGAAGTACGTCGTAGTAATTGGTGATGTCGTTGCTGGTAAAGGCATTGCTTTCTCCGCCGGCACGTTGCAAAGGACTGTCAAAGTCTGGAATATTCACCGACCCTCCAAACATGAGGTGTTCGAACAAATGGGCAAATCCCGTCCGATTCGGGTCCTCGTCGCGGGCACCCACGTCGTACAAAGTGTTGACAACCGCCATGGGAGTCGTCTTGTCCTGATGAAAGATAACCGTTAAGCCGTTTGCCAATTGAAATCGATGAAAGTGGAGCATCTTTTGTTAAGTTAATCGTTGAAGGTTGTTCAGTGCGTCTTGGTATTCTTGCCATATTTCACGAACCACGTCTCCCGCAGGTTGTATGGTTCGAATCATCGAGGAAACTTGTCCTACCTCTAATTCGCCATGTTCAAGGTCGCCTTCGAACATTCCTTTTTTGGCACGACCTCGCCCCAACAGCTTTGCCAGTTCTTCTGGGCTCGCATTGTTTTCATAATGCCGCACAATTTCTTGATAAAATGGATTGTTCAGGAGCCGAACAGGGGTAAGCTCTTTCAGGGTTAGTTTGGTGTCGCCTTCCTCGGCATTTAGGATCATGGACTTAAACGCTTCATGCGCACTGGATTCATGAGTAGCAATGAAACGACTCCCGATTTGAACGCCTTCGGCTCCTAAAATCCGTGCCGCGAGCATGGCTTTTCCGCTACCAATGCCTCCTGCGGCAATTACCGGAATTTCCAATGCTTGACTCACCGAGGGGATTAAACACAGCGTCGTGGTTTCTTCCCGTCCGTTATGTCCACCGGCCTCAAAACCTTCGGCTACTACTGCATCAACTCCTGCATCTTGGGCTTTGAGGGCAAACTTAAGCGACGAAACTACGTGCACCACTTTGATGCCTTCCGCTTTCAACCGAGCGGTGTAGGTTTTCGGATTGCCTGCAGAGGTAAAAACGATGGGTATTTTGTGTTCGATGATGGAAGTGATATGTTCTTCGATGTTGGGATAGAGGAGGGGGACATTCACACCGAAAGGTCGATTTGTGGACGCTTTGCAGCGTATAATTTGTTCCCGCAGAATTTCGGGATACATCGATCCCGAACCCAGAAGACCTAATCCTCCGGCATTGGAAACGGCAGAAGCCAATTCCCAACCGGAGCACCAAATCATACCTCCCTGAATGATAGGATATTGGATGTCAAATAATGCAGAAATTCTGTTCATGGAGGTTTCCGTTTGAGTACATTGCAAAAGTATAAAATTCAACGACGTTAAAACCGTGTTTGTTTGCTGGTGTTTTATTCAGTATTTTTATGACGATGAAATTCCTTTTAGCATTCCTTTTTGTTGCTGCATCGCTGGCGGGTTTCTCTCAAAGAGAACAAGGGAAGTTTAAGGCAATGCCGGCTCAGCAAGCTTTGGAATTTTACGAAAACAAAGGTCAATGGCCGTCCGAGGTGTTGTTCAAGGCAGAAAAGGAGGGCGGTAAATGGTGGATCATGAAAGATCGTATGTGGTATCATCTACAGGATTTAAGCGCCATGAATCATGCCCATGAAAAAATCGCTCAACCGGTTGAGCCAACAATAAAGCAGCACATTGTGGAGGTGAAGTTTGTGAATGCTCAAGAATTTCAAGGGGTTGAAGTACTCGGTAAAACCAATCATTATCAAAACTATTTTATCGGTAAAGATTCCGCTCGCTGGGCGAGCGATGTGCATGGTTACACCCAAGTCATTCGTAAGGGTCTGTATCCGGGCATTGATTTAACCTTGCTGAATGATGGACTACAACATGAGTACGGATTCATCGTCCGTCCTGAAGGAAATCCTGATGACATTCAGCTGCAATACCGAGGTCAAACCTCCATTTCCGTGAATCGTAAAGGATCCCTGATTCTTAAGACACCCTTGGGTTCCATATCGGAGGAACAGCTTATGGCCTACCAAGAAAAAAACGGAGAACGCATTTCAATTGCTTGTTCCTACAAGGTGAAAGGCGATGAGGTAACCCTAAAATTGGGGAATTACGATAAATCCTTGCCCTTGATCATCGATCCTACCTTAGTGTTTGCCACCTACAACGGTGCTTTTTCGGATAACTTTGGAATGACTGCGACTTACGGCCAAAACGGTGAGGCATATTCGGGGGGAATGGTTTACGGAAATGCTTTTCCCATACCTAATCCGAGTGCCTACGACCCCGTTGGAAATTTTTCAGCAATCGGCGGAAACTACGGAATTACCGATGTTTTTATCACCAAATTCAACCCAACGGGAACCGCCTTGCTTTGGTCGACCTTTTTGGGAGGGGGCGATATGGTGCAAGGAACGGAAACCGCCAATAGCATGATATGTGATTCATTGAACAACATTTTAATTTTTGGTGCAACTTCCAGCGTTGATTTTCCCACGACAGCAGGAGCCTTTCAAAGTAACCATGCCGGGGGAGTAGCTAATGCCAATTTTTTATTCAATGGGGTTTATTTCTTAACCCAAGGCACCGATCTTTTCGTCTCCAAAATCAGTTCAAATGGTCAAAGCTTGCTTGCCTCAACGTACTTTGGTGGGACTGGTAACGATGGGGTGAATTATAAAGTAAATTCACTGCCCTACAATAGCGTTGCCTCCTACGACTCCCTTACAACGAATTATGGGGACCAGTTTCGCGGGGAAATTTCTTTGGATCAAAGCGGAAATGTCTTGGTAGCTAGTTGCACTCGATCCCTAAATTTTCCAACGCAAAATGCCTTTCAGCCTAGCCTTGCAGGAGGGCAGGATGGCGTTATTTTTCGTATGAATCCGAGCTTGACGAATGTACAATTTTCGTCCTATCTAGGAGGGACACAGAACGATGCTTGCTATTCCGTGAAAGTGGACACGTTGAACAACATTTTAACCTGTGGCGGAACTTCGTCTTCCAATTTTCCGGGTACGGTAGGTGGTCTTTGGGCCAATTATCAGGGAGGAAAAACCGACGGTTTTGTTATTCGATTGAATCCATCGGGTACTTCCATTACCGCAGGATCATATCTCGGAAGGACGCAATACGACCAAGCCTTTTTTGTTGAAGTGGATCGAAACAACAATGTTTTCGTGCTCGGGCAGTCGGAAGGAGGTGTTTTTCCTACATGGAACGCTCCTTATACGAATTCGAATTCCAGTCAATTTGTGATTAAGATGTCGAATAACTTGTCGACCAACATGGCTTCAACGACGATTGGAAACGGCAGCAGCCAAATCAATATCTCACCGGCAGCTTTCTTGGTAGACATTTGTGGAAACATTTATATTTCCGGTTGGGGCGCCAATATATTACAGAACGTTCCAATTTCCGGAATGCCGATTTCGGGAAATGCCTATCAACCCAATACCACAGGATTTGATTTCTACTTGATGGTATTGGAACATGACTTTTTAAGTTTGCTCTATGCTTCTTACATGGGCGGAAATACTTCCACCGAACACGTTGACGGAGGTACGAGCCGGTTCGATAAAAATGGGGTGGTATATCAATCCGTTTGCGGTGGATGCGGAGGGCACAGTGATTTCCCCATTACACCAGGGGCTTATTCGAGCGTTAATAACAGCAGCAATTGCAACAACCTGCTCTTTAAATTTGATTTTGACTTGATACCTTCAGCCGAGTTCATCGCGAACCAAACGGTGGGCTGCGAAGATTTTCAGGTAACCTTCAATAATTTCTCCACGCTCAACGACGATTATTTGTGGGATTTTGGAAACAACAATACCACTTCCAGTATTTTCAATCCAACAATCACCTATCAAAATCCTGGAGTCTACCAGGTTTATTTGTACGTTACCGATAGCGTATGTGCATTGACCGATACCGCCATGACAACCATAACGGTGTTGGATTCCATTAATTTTACCCTATTGGACACCGCTGCTTTGTGTTCCAACAATCCTTATTTGTTAACCATTAATACCAACGGAGCGCCAAGCCAATACCTTTGGTCCACGAACCCTGCTTTCACGCCACCGATTAATTCAGGGCCAAACGATCCCAATTATCTGGTAACCAGCAATACTCCGGGCTGGTACTATGCGTCGGCTTCCAACGGATATTGCTCAAAAACGGATAGTATATTTGTGGAGTTTGGCGTTCCTGTAGTCGCTGCGTATCAACCCAGTCCTCAAAACGGGTGCAGTCCTGTAACCATAGATTTTAACAATTCTTCTTCCGCTACCACCAATTTTTATTGGGATTTTGGGAACGGAACGGTGGATTCTGTGAATTTTGAACCGCAGGTGACCTACGTGCAGCCTGGACAATATATCACGGAATTAATTGTGCTCGATACCGTGTGCAATGCCTCGGATACGAGTACTGTGGTAATCACTGTTTATCCCAACGTTTCGTTTAACCTTCCGAATAACATATACCTCTGTACGGACACTTCGCTGGTGCTTATACCTTCGAATATCCTTGGAGGAGCTAATAATTTTATTTGGTCAAGCAGCAACCAGTTTAGCGATACTTTGAATGCAACGGTGGCTGATTCCTCGCTGGAATTATTGGTTCCAACAAATGCCGTATTTTACCTGAGTGCCGATAACGGGAATTGTTTCTATTCGGATTCCATCGAAATTCAGGTTTTCTCGGAGTCGATCAGCATTAGCGGCCCTGATTCCGTTTGTTTGAATTCTCCCACGCTTTACACCGCCGTCAATAGTTCGCAAGAGTCCTTCACCTATCAATGGTCCCCCGCGAACATCATTCAAGGCCCGAGCAACCAGGCTTCGGTGAGCATTACGCCTTCCGCAAACCAATACCTCTATTTGCAGGCTACGAGTTCGAACGGGTGCGTTGTAGAGGATTCCATGTTCGTTTTTGTCTCATATATCAATCCGAGTTTGGTTCAAGCTTCGGTGGATCCTCCAATCGTCAATCCGGGATCAACGGTTACCTTAACTGGTAGCCCTTCCGGCTTTCCTTTTTACCAGTGGGTTCCTTCCACAGGTGTTCTAAATCCCAATGCTCAAACGACGGAAGCAACCGTGGACGAAAGCACAGTATTTACGCTGATTGTTTCCGATGGGGTTTGTTCGGTGAGCGATACGGCTGAAGTAAAGGTCTATGAAATCATTTGCGAATTGCCTTATGTTTTTGTTCCGAATGCTTTCTCACCCAACAACGATGGTAATAACGACGTGCTCTACGTGAGGGGCTTATTCGTGGAAAAAATGCTGTTTCGAGTTTTTGACCGTTGGGGCGAAATGGTGTTTGAATCGACCGATGTAAATTACGGGTGGAATGGAATCTTCCAAGGAAGAAAACTCGATCCGGATGTCTACGACTACTACCTTCAGGTTACCTGTTACGGTGGACTGGAGAAAATCACGAAAGGAAACGTTACGTTAATGAAATAACCCATGAAAAAAATTATCACTACCAAATCAGAAAAATTTTTAGAACAATACCTCAACAACGCGAGTCCCACCGGTTTTGAATCGCACGGACAGAAATTATGGATGGATTATATGCGGCCCTATGCCGACGAATTCATCGTGGATAATTACGGTTCCGTGGCGGCCATTATTAACCCCGGAATGCCCTACAAGGTTGTCATCGAAGCGCATGCCGATGAGATTTCTTGGTTCGTACATTACATTACCAGCGATGGTTTCATCTATTTGCGAAGAAATGGCGGTTCCGATCACATGATTGCACCGTCGAAACGTGTAAATATCCATACGGATAAAGGCATTGTTCGTGCGGTTTTCGGTTGGCCTGCGATTCACATGCGACATACGAAGGACGAAGCACCCAGCCTGAAAAACATCTTTTTGGATTGCGGATGTTCGACCAAAGAAGAAGTGGAAAAACTTGGAGTACATGTAGGTTGTGTTGCCACGTTCGAGGACGAATTCATGGTCCTCAATAAAAACCGTTATGTGGGAAGGGCTTTGGATAACCGGGTAGGGGGCTTTATGATCGCGGAAGTAGCGCGAATGCTCAAGGAAAAAAAGGTGAGCCTTCCCTTTAGTTTGTATGTGGTGAATGCCGTACAAGAGGAAATAGGCTTGCGCGGCGCAGAAATGATTGCCCATCGAATCAAGCCGGATGTTGCCCTCATTACCGATGTTTGCCATGACACGGGAACGCCCATGGTAAGCAAAATTGAAAACGGAGACCAAAAGTCGGGGGATGGACCCGTGTTAACCTATGGCCCCGCGGTGCAAAACAATTTCTTGCGACAGATCATCAAAGTAGCGGAGAAAAACAAGATTCCGTTTCAACGGGCTGCCGTTTCACGCTCTACCGGAACTGATACCGATGCGTTTGCATACTCCAATGAAGGTGTAACCAGTGCGCTGATTTCTTTGCCCCTGCGCTACATGCATACCACGGTAGAAATGGTACGAAAAGAAGACGTAGAGTCCTGCATTGCCTTAATCTTTGAAACGGTGAAATCCATTAAAGCTGGACAAGATTTTCGCTATTTGAAGTAGGCAAGAAAAAAGTTCGATGTTTTCTATTTTTTCATTGTTTTAAGTTAACTTTGGGTTAAACTTAACTTTATGAAAACACGTTTATTCTTGGCAGTTTTATGCCTGTTCACTTTGGGGTCATCTTTTTCCCAAGCAATTAACGAGGGCTTTGCCAACGTCGCAGGTCTAACGGCCGCGGGATGGAATCAGCAAAACCTGAGCACCCCGATTGGAAGTAATCCGAATTGGGTACAAGGAAGTTCTGCAGTTTTTCCTGAGAATTCAGCTCCGGTGGACTCCTACATTGCTTCAAATTTTAATGCAGTTGCTGGCGCAGCTACGATTAGCAATTGGTTAATCACACCAACGCTCAACTTAAGTAACGGCGATGTTATTTCTTTTTACACCCGATCAACAGGTGGAATTTATCCCGACAACCTGCAAGTTCGTATGAGTACCAATGGTTCGAGTACCAACGTTGGAGCGACCAACACTTCCGTGGGGGATTTTTCGAATTTGTTGCTTGAAGTAAATCCTGCCCTAACGGCTGCGGGTTATCCTTCCACTTGGACACAATACACCATTACCGTTTCGGGTTTGGCGGCACCAACTTCAGGTCGAATCGCTTTTCGCTATTACGTTCCAAACGGGGGGCCGAACGGTAATAATTCCGATTTTATAGGAATCGATGATTTCGTGTATACGCCTGTCCAATCGTGTAACCTTACCGCTACGGCAAGTGTTAATAATGCCATGGGGGGCGGACCTAATGGAACGATTAACTTAACAGTAAATGGTGGAACTCCGCCATATTCATTTATGTGGAATAATGGAAGTACAACTCAAAATCAATCAATGCTTCCTTCAGGATGTTACACAGTGGTGGTTGTGGATGCTGCAGGTTGTCAAGCGACTACTACTGCATGTGTAACCAATCTAGCGGGACCAATACTGTATGCGAATTCAAATGTAGTAAACAGCTATCAAGTGGTGAATGGTGGTTTTATTCCCCAATAGGTTTGTCAAAACGATACGCTCTACACCGATGGAGGAATCATGAAAATTTATTTAGAGTCAGGAGCCACGATGATCACTGGGGGAGGAATTGACACGGTGTATGCTAAAACCGGTGCCACGATCGTAATGAGCGGTGGAATTCACGTGATTTATCATGAGCCTGGGGTTAACCTTGTGATGAACGGGGGCATTCCAACGATGTTTCCTTGCCCAAGTTTAGTGTTCAATTACACGCAGGCACCTGCTAATGGTTGTGTTCCTGTTCCGGTATGCAACCTGAGTTCCAGTGCAACTGCCACCAACATCGATTGCAATGGAGCAGCCTCTGGTACCGCAACCGTCAACGTAGTTGGCGGGACGGCACCCTTAAGCTATGCATGGTCGAATGGCGCTTCCACGCAAAGCGTCAATAATTTGCCAGCTGGAACCTATACGGTCACCGTTACCGATGCCAACGGGTGTACTATTTCTCAAAGCGTTACCATTACCCAAGCGAGCGCATTAAACCCTTTAATTTCTACCACCAATAACCTTTGCGCAGGTATGAATAACGGCAGCATCGATTTAACCGTTGCAGGTGGTACCCCTCCTTACATGTATTCATGGTCGAATGGAAGTACTTCGGAAGATATATCCAACTTGGCGGCGGGTGTTTACACCATAACCGTTACCGATGGCGCGGGTTGTACCGCCTCTACGACCGTTAACATTACGGAGCCCACTGCCGTTTCGGTAACTACTTCATCCACTGATGAAATGATGGGGATGGACGGTACCGCTACCGTTACCGTATCGGGTGGGACACCGAATTACACCTATTATTGGATGCCTGGAGGACAAACAACTGCCTCAATCAGCGGTCTAGCTGCAGGGACCTACACGGTGATGGTATTGGATGCCAACGGTTGCGGCGATACTTTGGAAGTGGTGGTCGGTTCTCAAGTTTCATTGGATGAAACAGGACTTGCCAATGCGGTGCTCTATCCCAATCCTACGAACGACAAAGTTTACCTTTCTTTTGAAAAAGAGGGCGTTAAAGAGGGAGTCATTGAGGTTTACTCCATGGATGGAAAAAGAATGATAGTTCAAACGCTGAAGGATGCCTCGGAGCACGAACTTTCGCTGAAAGACTGGGCTCCTGGAATGTACCGCGTTTCGTTGAAAAGCGACGTGGGTAGCACACAGTGGTCGGTAGTCAAGCAATAAATGAGTCTTCTATCAAGTAAAGGTCGGCGAATGCCGGCCTTTTTTATTGGATCAAACTGAAATAAATGGGGAAACCGATGGTGATATTCACTGGAAAGGTAATCGCCAATGCCATGGGTAAAAACAGCCCTGAATTTGCCTCGGGCGCGGATATTTTCATGGCGGCAGGAACAGCGATGTAGGAAGCACTGGCCGCAAGCACGGCAAAAATAAAGCGGTTGGCAGGATCAGAAGTTACTAATCCGCTCAATAAGGCTACGGCCATTCCATTTAACAGAGGAAAAATCATGGCAAATGCAATGGGAAACCAACCGTACGAAAAGAAGGTTTTAAGTTTTCTACCACTGGAAATCCCCATGTCCAAAAGAAAAATAGCGAGGAAGCCCTTGAAAAGTTCGTTGGTAAACGGTTTGATGCCTTCCGCTTGTTTTGCATCAGCCATATAACCGATGAGCAAGCTGCCTAGGATGAGTACAACACTGCCGTTCGTTAAGGCATGGCGAACCACTTCTTGGGTATTGATTTTATTTTCGTTGGTTTTGTAAAATGAAAGCAGTATCAGTCCAACAATAATCGCAGGAGATTCCATCAAAGCCATTACGGCGACCATGTGGCCGCTGGAGTTAAGTTTATGAAATTCTAGAAAAGTGATTGCCGTGACAAACGTTACCGCGCTTACCGATCCATAGGCTGCGGCCGTTGCAGCAGCATCGGATACGTTCAGTTTTATACGAAGTAAATAAAAGGCATAAACGGGAATAATGGCCGACATAAACAAACCAAATACCATACTCCACCCAATTTCAGCGGTAAAATGCTCTTGCGATAATTCCTGTCCTCCTTTGAACCCGATGGCAAACAACAAATATAAAGCAATGAATCTCGATGAATTTGCGGGGATTTCTAAATCGCTTTTTACGGCAACAGCTACGATTCCCAAGATAAAAAATAGCAGGGCAGGATTGGTGAGGTTTTCAAGCAATAACTGAGTATTCATAGTTAAGGATTACAGTGATTACAGTGCATAGGATCCGCGGTTTTTACTTCGTTCGGATACCAAAGTTCTTCGGTGAAATGACATTTGGTGCAGGAAACGAGGTGAATGAGGACATTTTCGGTCGGTTGTGAGCATAAAGAGCAGGGAAGCCCTGCTTTTGAACCCGTAACCGAAAAGCCCGGTGTTTGGCATTTTGGGCACAAGGAATTCACCGTAATCGCCAGTTTTTGGGTTAGTATTTCCAAAGATTTCATGCGAGTTGGATTGCGCATGGCACGCATATCTGTTTCAACGGAGCAATTTCCATAGTGTTTGAGGTGTTCTTCAAAAGCGGTTTCCAGGTCTGCAAGATGGTTCAGATCCTTGGTGATTTTTAAGCCGTCATTGCTCGTGGATTTAAGCATTAAACCGTGTTCTGGAAACCCAATACTAAGGGCAAAGTCCTTAAGCTGTCGAAAATTCGTGCAGTCAATGCCTCCAAAATTCGTTTCCGTTGTGAGGTGTCGAACTACCACAAAATGGTCCATGGATCGATCCCATAGCACCATAATCTCATCGCCTGCAGGGGCAAAAAAGAACGAGGGATGGGGTCCAAACGATCCTTCGTTGGCTACGATTAAATCGCATGATGAAAGTTCACCTGCTCTTCGGCATTTTTCTTTCGCTGCTTCTAAGGGGGATAAGGTCCTTTCAATTTCTCCCGAAAACGTTCCAAGTAAATCCGTATCCAATCCCTCAACCACTTCGCATTTTACCCCCAGAGCGGTTTGTAGGATAGGCGCAATAACCCGTTCCTTGGCATGTTTCGTAGCGATGCACAAGCGTTTACCTTCGTAAAATTTACTATTTAACACCACTTAGATCCGGTCTTTTTCGAACTGTAATCGTTTTCCTTTGATTGAGTCATTGAAACGTCCTTCGTCATAAACCAAGTTACCGTTCACCCATGTTTTGCATATTCTACTCTTAAAGCTCCTTCCTTCGAAGGGCGACCAACCGCATTTATACAAGAGGTTGGTATCGCTGTCTGACCAAGGGTTGTTCAAATCAATGAGCACTAAGTCCGCGAAATACCCTTCACGCAGGTAGCCTCGATCGACCATTCGGTACAATTCTGCCACGTTGTGGCTGGTTTTAGCTACAATTTCCGTAAGGCTCAATTCCCCACGATGGTACCACTCCAGCAATGCGGGAAGGGCATGCTGCACCAACGGACCACCGGACATAGATTTTTGATAGGGTTTAAGTTTTTCTTCCAAGGTATGCGGCGCATGGTCTGTTGCGACAATATCCAAACGATTTTCTTTGAGCGCTCTTACGAGTCCAATACGATCTTGGGCCGTTTTGACCGCAGGATTCCATTTGATTAAAGCTCCTTTCGTTGCGTATTCTTCATCCGAAAAAGTCAGGTGATGAACGCAAGCCTCCGCCGTGACGCGTTTGTTGCGAAGGGGTAAGGAAGCTTCAAACAGGTGCGTTTCTTTTTCGGTAGATACATGGTAAACGTGCAAACGGTTTCCGTGGCGTTTTGCGATTTCAACGACCGTTTTGGTGGCGTCGTAACATGCTTGCTCTGAGCGAATTACAGGGTGCAATTCGAAGGGGATGTTTTCTCCATAAATCGAGGCATAATGCGCCAATTGGCGATGGATTTCCGGTTCGTTTTCACAATGCAACGCCACCAGTGTCGAACAACGTTGGAATAATTGGTCGAGAAAATCGGGGTGGTTGCATAAAATGCTCCCTTCTTGGTTAAAATACAGTCCATCGTCGGTGATACCACAAACCCACTCGTTGTCAACTTTCAGCGCTTCTTCCATGTTGGAACGGCTGATGCCCATAAAAAACGAGTAATTGGCCAGAGAGGATTGCTGTGCCAGCTGGTATTTATCTTCCAATAAATCCAAACTTAAGGTATTTGGAAGCGTATTCGGCATGTCCATGAATCCGGTGATACCTCCCGCGACCGCTGCTCGCGATTCGGAGGCAATGCTTGCTTTGTGGGTCAGACCAGGTTCACGGAAATGGACTTGGTCATCGATCATTCCTGGGATCAGTAAGCGACCATTTCCTTCAATGACGCAGTCGGCTGCAAGCTCGATGGTACCATCGATCCGTTCAATACGTTCGTTGCGTAGGAAAACATCTCCTATTCGGTCGATTCCTTCGTTGATGATTCGAACGTTTTTGATAAGGGTTGTGGCCATAATGTTGGGAATTTGCCACGAAGTTAAGGGTTATTTCAATTGGTTCAGGTTTCCTTCCTTTTTGGAATTAATAATGAAATCTTACTTGAAATGATCGATCGAAATACTGAGCAGCTAATGGTTATGCAGAGGTTATTGAGTGGCCGTTTCCATCACCCAATAATCTCCATATTCGCTATCCTCATTGTGGTAGTAACCTAGTCCGATGGATTTTGCTTCCTTGTTCAGCATGTTTTGGTAGTGCCCTGGACTATTCAACCAAAGTTCGAAGGCATCAGAAGCCTTATGATCACCAGCAGCAATATTTTCTGAATTGACATAGCCATCTTTTTGGTAAAAGCGTTTACAGCGTTCAAACGCACCGAGGGAAAGTTCCAAATCACCATCGATCCTGTTGTAGGTGTCGTGTTCAAAGTACCCTTCGTTTGCCATATCAGCAGCGTGGTATCTGCAAGCATATTGCAGTGAGGTGTTCAAGGTCAAGGCATTGAGTCCTTTTTTCTTTCTCAAAGCATTGATTAGACCTAGCATTTTTAGCTCTTCACCATTGGACATATCTTCGATGCGTTCGCTTCCTTCAGGGTTATTTGAGAAATTGATTTGGCCAACGGTCATCGTTTTATCTTCCATTTTTGAATAATTTGATTCAGGGAAATGTAGTAGGACCCATGGCGTTATTAATAGTAAAATCGTTTTAGCAATCATTTGGTTTTATTTTAATGTACGTTTTAAGGTTATGTCGAATGATTTCAAAAGTAATTTTATTGGGTCGATAAGATGCGCACTTCGACTCGACGGTTACTAATTCTTTCCGCCTCCGTTTTTTCAGGTAAGGGATAAATGGGTCTTTTACTTCCATATCCTTTGTAGCTTATTCTGGAGCTTTTAATTTGATTGTTTAATAAATAGTCGTGTACCACTTTTGCTCTAAGGCCCGATAAATTGCGGTCATCTTCTTCCGAACAGCAAATATGGCCTTCAATAGCGATTTTAAGTTTCGGATTAGCTTTCATGATTTCAAGAAGTTCTCGAATGGCGCCCTCGGAGGAGGGAAGTAATACATCCTGTCCTGGTTCAAAATTGAGGTTTTTCAAGGTTATTTTATCACCAACCTTTGCTGCATTTATTTTTGCGGCCAAGTTATCCGCTTTTTGTTGATAATAGATAACGACTTTTCGGTCAAGTAGATTTCCAGTGGGAAGTTCTCCTATACCTTGAAATTCGGCATTTTTACTTGAATTTGGCATCAATGAATCCAACAGGCTTTTAATATTTCTCGCCCTTCGCAAGGATAAATCGAGGTTGTAAAATTGATGTCCCAAAGAATCCGTCGATCCAATGATACGGTCGATGGAAATATTTTTTCCCACCAGCGATTTCTTGAGCTTGATCGCTTCTTGTGGATTAAGTTGGTCCTTGTTCAACTCAAAGTGAACGACAAGGGAGTCTTGAGCAATGCACGCAAGAGGAAAAAGGAGAAAAAGAAGGATGTATTTCATGCCTCGGTAACGAGAGGTGATTCATTGGTTACGCTTTGATTAATGAAATATCAAGTTTCCTGAACCATTGGAGCCAAGATTGTAAATATTGGGGGGGAATCCGTAGAGATGCAGATTCCCTTCGCCCTTAATTTTATAGAATAAGCTATCGTTGCATTGAAAGCGTATATCTCCTTTGGAAGAATTCTCAACACGCGCGTTACCGCAAATTAGCGAGGTGGCATCAATTTGCATGAGTGCATAGTTCCAAAGCTTTAACTCTTGACATGAACCTTTAAGGTTGAGTTTACCACCGCAGGGGAAATTGTTCCAGAAATAGAAGGTATTACATTGTATATTCAGGTCGGCTTGGTTTAGTTTACTTTTAAGAATCAATCCCAGTTCATTCCCGATTATTGGGCCGGAGCTTCGAATAAAGCATGTTTCATTAGCAACGATCCTGGAGATGTGGCTCAAATGAATTTTTAATTGAATTTTGTTTTTATTCGGAAATAACCACCCCATTGCTGGGGTTTTTGAAATGGTCAAGGTGTTGTTCGAGTACGTAGTCTTGATATTCGAAACAAAGGGTTCATGGCCAACAATTTCAATTTTATCCAAAGAGTCTTGTATAATTTCAACCTCAAAGGGGTCTCCTAATACGAGCGTGTCAAAACTCTGTTGAAACAGCATGGTATGGCTAACGATCCCTTTTTTCTTACAGGAGGTACAAAGCGTAATACCTATGAAAATCAGGAAAAGGGAGGTTTTTTTCATCGTTTAAAGTAATAACCGAAACCAAGTTCAGGATAATCCAAGATGTGTAAATGCGACTTCATGGTTATGTGAACCAGAAAGTTTGGGGTACAACGCCAGCGGATGATTCCTCGGTTGTACATTTTTGAAGGATGCAAACGATTCCTCAAGCCTAAATACCAGCCTTCTTGAAGAATGAAACTAAAGTTTCCATAGGCAATTTCTTGTGACAAGTGGATACCACTGCTGAAGTTGTCCCTTGGTTGAAAAGTACTATTGGGTTTCACACTTAGCTCTGTTTTGGTGGATGAATCGTAAAATAAGTCGATTCCGGTTCCGAAAAAGAACCGATGCAGTGCTCTGTAGGTATATTCTGCACTCAGCGATGAGGTAAAGTAGATAGTGCTTTGCAGTGCTCGAGTGTGTTTTCCCCCGACGGCATAAATGAAGGCAAATTCATGCGAAGGTCGTAGTTTGGGGATTTCAGATCGGATGAAATCCTCTTGTTTACCGATGCTCTTCGCAATACCCGCGTGCAGATAGAGCATGTTCAATCCTAAATTAGGTTCCGCCATGTTGGCATTGGAAAAGTGGCTGAACCGAACACCTGTTTCGGCTTGTAGCTTGGTACTCAAGTTGAATTTATATCCAAGTTGGTAGTCGAAATGCATATTAAAATGAGAACCTACTGCGATATTGGTGGGGTTAGATTCGATGTCAAATCGTCGGTTGGTATACCCAAAACCGAAGCCAAATTGATGATAAAAAGCGCAGCTTTTCCTTCGAAAGAAATAGGTTCGAAAGAAGGGATAAAGGGCAAGTTCTTGACCGAATACTTTGCGGTTTCCAAGCGAGCTGTAAAAAAGGGTAAAACCGTATTCAGGATAACGGTATAACTGTTCCGTAGGAGTTTTACCTAAGGTGCGCTTCAACCATGTGATTTCGGCAGATTTTAAGGTGGATTGCGATAAATATGAAATGTTGCTGTATTCCGGAATGAGCCATCCCTGGTTCCATTTGACCATAAGGTAGGAATTATTCTTCCAAGTACTTTGACTAAAGGATACCGTTAGCCAAAGCGAAAAAATAAATACGAGGGCCGATCTCAACGGTTATTCATTTTCAGAGTTATTTCTATTTCTTTCCTCCTCAAATTTAGCCTTCATTGTAGGGTTATTGTAGGTTAACTTTTTGATGGTAAGATCTTGTGCCTTATCGTTCGCTAAGCGCAATTGGTTTGCAGAGGTTAAAAGTTCCGATTTTACTTTGTTCATTTTCGCAATGGAGGCATCGATTTCTTTTATAGCTTGCTCAAAATGGGCCGAAGCCGAAAGGTAATTTTTCGAGAATCCTTCTTGGAAATTACTCAACCTTTCTTCGAAGCCCGTAATGTCCACGTTTTGGTTGCGTACCTTGGCTAGTTCTTGTCTATACGACAAGGAATTTAAGGCGGCATTTCGCAAGAGGGTAATCATCGGGATAAAAAACTGAGGGCGAATCACATACATTTTGTCGTAACGGTAGGAAACATCGACAATGCCGGCGTTGTATAAATCGCTGTCCGCTTCGAGCATGGTAACCAAAACGGCATATTCGCACTTTTTTTCGCGTCGGTCTTTGTCCAATTCCTTGAAAAACTCTTCGTTTTTCTTCTTGCTGCTAGTTCCTTCGCTTTCGTTTTTCATTTCAAACATAATCGAAAGAATCTCAACCTTGTTTTCGTCGTATTCTCGATAAATGTAGTCTCCTTTACTTCCCGAAGATGCATTGTTGTCTTTCGAGAATTCGGCTTTAGGAAAAGCGGCCGATCGAATTTTGTTGAATTCATTTTCACAGTGCAATTCAAGGCTTTCTCCCACCATTTTCGTGGACATTTTCATTTTCATGTCCTTAACCTGCTTGATTTCTTCTTCTTTGTATTGTATAATGCCTAGAAGACGTGTTTCTTCTGCTTGCATTTGTTGGCGCAAGTTGGACTCGAGGTTTTGTTTTTCTAAGTCCTTGGTCGTTAAGGTGTTTTTTAACGCATCACGTTCTTTTTCCAATTGGCTAATCGCTTGTGTGACTGCCAACGATTTCTCTGTTTCCGCGGCTTTCAATTGAGCTTGAAGCATGATTAGTTGTTTTTCCTTCTCCAGCAAGGATTCCCTGACCTTTTTTTCTGCTTCTGCTCTTAGTAAGGCATTTTCTTGTTCTTTTTGTGATAGTTGCGCTTCGTAATGGTTTTTTAATTCAGCGTTCGCCAAGGCCAAGGCTGCTTTTTTTTCGTTTTCGGCAACGTCGAGCCTCTCTTTGAGGTCTTGTTCGAATTCGTTGTTGCGCACTTGTTTAAGGATTTCGGCAAATCCGGCTTGGTCTAAATTAAAAACCGATTGGCATTTAGGACAAACTATGTCTTTCATGGATAAAAAGATTTAAAAGGTCGTCGGTGATTACGTGTAATACTACTCGAAATAACATCTCAAGCAGATTTTACTTTTTTTCCATCAAAAACCAAGTGATATCGTCTTGCGGAAACGAGGTGTCTCGTTTGTATGCGAATCCGTATTCCACTAAGCGTAAATCGGAGTAGGTATCGAGCATTTCACCGGCAAAGTCGCGTTTGAAAAGTCGATCGCTATGCCCGCGATAGGGGATGCTTACCGGAGAAGGGTTGTAATATTCACAGACCAGGATGTATTTATGGCTAGCATTGTATAACTTTTCATATACTAACGGCAACATTTCCGGATGGATGTGAATCAGTACGCCTTTGATTAAGGCAACGTCGAAGGTTTTAGTTACGGGGTATTGAAAAATGGATCCGTTGAAAACATATTCAGCGCCAAGAAATTCGGAAAGCTGGGAGGCTGCTGTTTCGTTAAGTTCGATTCCACTTGCCTCAATATTCGGAAAAAGGAGTTTTATTGCCCTCAAATTCATACCAATATTGGCGCCGAATTCTAAAATGGAGGACGGTTTTCCGACTTGTTTTAAGGCTTTAGAAAAAAAGTTTAAGTTGGCTGCTAAATACTCTTGGCTTCGATTTCGCTGAATGTACTCGTCTCCGAAGGTTCCAGCCCAAAAGGCTTCTTGTTCTGTGCTGTACTGCATGGTTTATTCTTCTTTTCGTGCTACTTTAAACAAGCGCGGGTCATATCCAATTTCATCCACCAACGTCAAGATAAGTTCATCGGATAATGGTGCGTCTTTTGAAGTGGTAAAATGCACTGCTAATTGTTCGTCCTTGTAAATTCCTTCAGCACCCTTTTTGGTTAGTAAATCCATGAATTTTGGAGACAGAAAGGGGCACATCAACGCGTGAGCTTCCGCGGTAACGGTGTATTGAATTTTTGTTTGAGCTACTGCGCCCAATCCAAAAGCCATCAAAAAGGAAAATAGTAAAGTTCTCATAGGGTATTAATTATCGAATGATTGTTATATGTCCATGACGAATCGTCATTCCACTTTCAATTTTGTAAAAATAAACGCCAGCCGTTAGCTCCTTTGAGGATATATCCACGCCTGTGAAAGGCGCGTCGTTTCTCGAGAAGCGGTATACCAAATTACCCCAACGGTTGTAGATCCACATGGTATATTCAAGACATTCATCCAACAAAATATCCAACTCCAAGGCATCGTTAACCCCATCACCGTCCGCGGTAAGGACGTTGGGAATGGTTTGTTCCTCTAGGGTTTCTTCAGGAATCAAATCAATGTTTTGAGTCACCGAGTACACGCAAGGGTAATCGTTGGTAACAATAAACGTCACTGGAAACGTTCCGGAACTCGGGAATTGGTACGGATATACCAAGGAATCATCCCCTAAATTTTGATTGTTGATCGACCAAGTAATGTCAAGAATATTTTCATTGGCAGGAAACTGTCCAGTCAATGTGGCAATGTAGTCGCAAAGCTGGACATAGGTAAACGATGGACTAGGATTCGTTGGTACTTCCAAGGTCTGGGTAAGAGTGTCAAGGCATTGACCTATCTGCGACGTTACAATCAAGGTCATTGACCCAGGGCCAGATTGATTGTAATCGTAAGAAATAGTTCCATTCTGACCCGCAAGTGGAACACCATTTACGAGCCATTGATAGGACAATTGGTCGTTAAACATCGGATTTACGCTGCTAGTACTCGTAAAATCAACGGTGGTAGAGTAACAATCCACAACATAGGTGAAATTCGCGTTGGGAATAGGGTGGGTCTGAACCGCCAAGGTATCAGTGTTAATGCAACCGTTGGTATCAGTCACCTCCACGATGGCAGCATAGGTGCCAATGGCTGGAGGTGTATAAGTTGCGTTGTTACCAGGATTTCCATTCCAACTATAGGTCACGGGGGAGTTTGAACTGGCGCTTAAGTTAACGCTGTTCCCAATACAAACTAAGGTATCGTTGCCCGCAAAAACATCAGGACGTCCAATCGTAAAAGAATCCGATACCGCGCAATACTCTGGAACGTCGTAGGTAGTGTAATAAAGTCCGTCGTCCAAGCCGGTGGGAACAAAAACGCCAACATTAGAAACATTGGTTCCGCTCCACGTACCACCTGCAGGGTTTCCAGAAAAATTGACCGGTCCTGAACTGCTGCATATTAAATCGGGAACCGTTGTTTGAGGATCAATGACGTAAATGTTGCGAACCATGGTGTCAGCGGCCAAGCCACAGGTAGAATATAAGTAAATCGGATAAACACCGGGTTCAGAAAAGGAAACCACCGGATTCGTTGAGCCTTCGAAATAAGAGGTGTCAATGTTCCATTGCTGAAAACAAGTAAGCCCAGTGACTGTAATGTTGGTTAAATAAACGCTGTCGTTCACGCACACGGTGGAATCCGATAAACTAAAGCTTGGGATGCTGGTACAGGCCTGGCAAACGTATTGATCGTTGGGGGTGTAATTGACTGGGTTAATATTGGGCACGTCATGTACCATATTAATGGGTTGATTGGTTCCAGCAGTGGTCGCCGTGAGGGCAATAGGAACTTCGTTGAGCTGCGGAGAGTGCATTTGACAACTTACGACACCAATGCTGTCAGTTTTTATGAAAAGTGGATCAAAACTCGCATCCACGTTGCCAAAATAGGGCGATGTTGTAAAAGCAGAAATGGAAAATCCATTGTCGGTGTTGTATTTTACCCCAATGCCTTTGTCCCGATCTTGACCACCATACGTTCTTGACCATTCTAAAGCACCATTCGTAGCAATGGAAAACAACAAAATGTCTTTTTCACCCAAGGCCTCAAAAATATTCGCCGCTGGATTGGCTCCCGTACTGAACGAGTTCGTGTTTCCAAGGATGGCATATCCTCCCGGATGCAACGCAATATCGCGCGATTGATCCCGAACTGCACCGCCATAAGCTTTACTCCAAACTACGGAACCATCGGTAAGGGACAACTTCGCAACTAAAATGTTTTCACTGGCCATGCCGCCCAAATACGTTGGAGAGGTGACAATTACCGTATTATCTGTAGTATCCACGACTCCCTTGCAAGACCAGGTGGTGTGGTCTTGGTCAGACCAACCGTTTCCACCGTAGGTTTTGTTCCAAATAAAATTACCGTTGGCATCCAAGCGAGCAGCTGTAATGTCTTTTCCGATTCCTGCGCCTACACTCGACATGACAATATCTCCATTCGAAAGCTCATCGAGCCAAAGACCCATGTCGCCCATCCCATTGATTTGACGCGTCCAAATAGGAAGGCCGGTGTTGTCTGTGCGCATGAGGAAAAGAACGCCGCTGTTTCTTCCTAAAGCAATGATGTCGCCATTGGCTGCTTCAACGGAATACATCATCCATTCAAAATTATACCGGCGTATCCAAAGGACGTTTCCGTTGGCATCTAATTTCATGTTGAAGGCCCGATAGGTTGAAGGGGATCCCGAATAAAGTCCCGATACCAAATAGGTTCCATCGTTCATCTGAAAAATACTTTTGCCGCCCTCTTGTGCTCCCGTTCCGTAAATTTTAAACCAATCGATATTACCGCAAATGTCTAATTTGTAAACGTAAATGTCGCAGTCGCCGTTGGACCCGTTTCCTTCGTGTTGACCCGTTGCAATGAAACCACCGTCATTGGTTACCTCCATTTGCAAGGCACCCTGCATACCTGAAAGGTTGTACTTTCGGTAGAACGTGTTGTTTTGACTGAATATGCCACATTGGAAAAATAGCAGCAGTGAAAGAAGGGTTAGGCAGCGCATGAAATACAAACTATTTCTTACGAAATTACAAAATATAAATCACCCGCTTAATGCACTTATGTGATTATTCTTTCAAATCGCGCTTCAATAAATTTTCCCTGTTCGCCAAAGACATCGTAAAGTCTAAAATAAAGTTACAGCGCTTATGGTAAATTTCCCAATCAATCAACTCAATGTCATCGGTGGGTTCATGGTAATCTCCACCAAGCATTCCGTCGTAAAAAAACACAACAGGAACTCCTTTTTTCGCAAAATTATAATGATCACTGCGATAATAAATACGGTTTGGGTCTTTTTTATGGTCGAATTTTTCGTCCAGCGTTAAGCGTTGAGTTTTGCTGTTCAGGGTGTTCAATATTTTTGATGTTTCAGAACTTAATCGACTTTGGCCTACGATGAAAACATAGTGGTTCCGATCGGGAGTCGTTCGATCCGGGTCTATTCGACCAATCATATCGATGTTGATGTCGCAACTCACTTTATCCAGCGGTAGGGTTGGATGGTCCGAAAAATAACTGCTTCCCCAAAGGCCTTTTTCTTCTCCACTGAAGGCTATAAAAACAACGGTTCTTTCAGGACCTTTCCCCATTTTTTTTAAGCGCATAAGCGACTCAGCAATAGCTAATAAGGCAGTGGTGCCGCTGCCGTCGTCGTCCGCCCCATTGTAAATAATTCCATTGTACATGCCCAAATGGTCGTAATGCGCAGAAACCACGACGTATTCGTTGGGATGCGTATTGCCTTCAATTTGGGCAATAATGTTGCACGCGTTGAGGTTTTCTTCAGGAGTGACGTATTCTTGACGAAAATTCTCACCATTCCCTGGTCGAAGTCCTAAACGTTTGAACTCCGTTTCCAAATAAACGGCGGCTTTTTCAATGCCTGGAGTACCGGTTTCTCGACCCTCCATTGCGTCACTAGCAAGAATGTTTAGGTGTCGTTTTAGGTCGCTTAGGGCCACTGTATCGTTGGATTTTTGGCCATAAAATTGCGAGGCGCATAAAATTAAGACTATGTAGAAAAGTGTTTTCATTTTAAAGAAATTCAAAGTTCATTTAAAGTTACAAAAATTCAGCCTTTGATAATTATCTATCCATCCAATGGGAAACCTCGAATCAAAGATTATGGATGGTAAAAATACTTCGGAGGGCTTAGATTCTTCTTCCTAAAACCCATTGGATTTCTTTGATTTCTTCTCTCAAGAAACGGCGAACAGAACGCTTTCCGGGTTCGATACGAACTTCATGGTGTTCTCCGCTGGGCGCGTCACCATTGTCTGCTTCGCGTTGCAAGTGAAGAATTATGCGTTCGTCGGCATCGCAGTATAATCGAGTTTCTTGAGTGTATCCCTCTCCACCCGCTTGAATAAGCACAAAAAAGATAGTGCCGTTCTTTCGGTAAATTCGTACAATGCTTCCTGATTCATACCCATAAAAAGTACCTGAGATAACCTCGAAATCGTTGTTAAGTTTGCAAATAGAAGCTTCTTGTTCAAAAGGAATTGCCTCCGATTCAGGACTAAAACTATCGTATTTGGTTCGCTTTTTTGTAGAGCAATTTTTTAATCCTATTTGTTGAATCTTAGTATACCAAGCCTTAATTTCTCGGATCCTTTCCTCTTTTGTTTGGGGTTTTTCGGGTTTTGACTTTTCCGTTAATACAGCGGTAGTATCTTTTTCCTTCCTTACACTACTTTTTGTTTGATCTTGCTTTTCATTGCAGGCAGTTGAGCAAAGTAAAGCTATCGCGAGAACTTGTAAAATTTTTCTTTTCATACGGTTAAGTTATTCAAAAGGAAGAGATTTCGAATGCGTTGAGTTGTAGCTTTATTTAATAAGATTTACCGATTGTTGCAAGGTCTCCATCGTCTTGCCTACCGTTGCGGGATTTTGTCCCCTCGAATAGGTCAGTACAACGTTGTAAACTCCGGCGGATTCCCTCCCGCCATACCACGACCACGGAGCGGTAGTAGCGGTGAAAACGGGGTTTCCCCAACGCGTAAATACTTCCATTTTATGAATCGTGCAGGGGGATATAACGGAAACATCCAGGGTAAAGTCCTTGTTGTAATCGTCGCAACGCACGCTGAGGTTATTCGGAATATAAATACAAGTTTCTGTCGTCTTACTTTCGGATTGACTCCAGCATTCATTTTGGTTAATGACGGGGATCAAGGCAAGGGTAAAAAGGATAGTTTTCATTTCGTTACGCTTATTTTAAATCCATTTATTTCAATGAGGTCTCCGGGAATTAACTTCGCTCTCTTGCGGGTTTCTGGGGCGCCGTTTCTGAGTACTTCGCCGCTATCTACCATCCTTTTGGCATGACCACCGGTTTCTGCAATTCCAACGGCCTTCAGCAGTGCGATTAATTCGATGTATTCGTCTTTTATTTTAAAGTTTTCCATGATGGAGGATTAATTGAAGTAACTCATTAGCAGCTTCATAGGAAGAAGTTTTACCCTTGGAGATCTGTTGTTGAAGAGCTGCGTATTTGTTGCTAATGTGTGGGTCTTCTGCAATAAATTGGGCCATTTGGAATTGAAAACTCTCCTCAAAGAACCGCAAGTCTTGGTGTTTACGTTTCGCTTCTAAATGTCCTGATTCGATAACTTGTGCGAAGTAATTCTCCCACCATTGCATGGGAATAGCTAAATCTTTGCCGTTAATACTGGAAATAGGGGCAACTTTTGGAACCCAACCGCTGGCTTTAGCTTGAAATAAATGCAACGCATTTTCATACGTTCTTTTGGCACGCAAGGCTGCAGATTCGTTGCCTTGATCCGCTTTTGTGATTAATATTCCGTCCGCCATTTCCATAATTCCACGCTTGATGCCTTGCAATTCATCCCCGGCCCCTGAGAGCATCAATAGTAGGAAAAAATCAACCATCGAATGAACCACGGTCTCACTTTGACCTACCCCCACGGTTTCGATAAAAATGATATCATATCCGGCGGCTTCACATAAAATGACGGTTTCGCGTGTGTGTTGCGCTACCCCGCCTAGGGTTTTTCCAGAAGCCGTTGGCCGGATAAAAACCTCGTCCATCGGAGCAAGTTTTTCCATCCGTGTTTTATCACCAAGAATACTTCCACCGCTAACACTTGAACTCGGGTCGATGGCCATAACCGCAAGGCGATGACCGCTCTTTACGAGTATTTCTCCAATGGCTTCAATGAAGGTACTTTTCCCAACTCCCGGAACACCGGTAATGCCAATGCGCCAAGATTTACCGCTGTGGGGTATGCATAAGTTAATCAGCTTATTGGCTTCTTTTCGGTGTTCAGGTTTATTGCTTTCAATAAGGGTTATGGCGTTGGCTAATGCCACGCGGTCCTTTTCCAGGATTTTTTTTAAGAGTAGCTCAGCTTTTAAGCTATCTAAACGTTCTTTGCGGCGTGCTGCCCATGCGTGATATTTTGGATCGTCTTGGTTCACAACAAATCGTTCAAGGCTTGCATGGCTTGTACAATGTTCGCTCGAACTTCCGATAGCGTGGCGTTCATCATGTAGCAAGGGGCACAAACAATGCGGTTATGTGCATCCACAAGTACTTCTCGAATGGTTTTTTCCTCGGTAATTGCTCCTGTTTGGTTTATTCCTGAATTAAAAGCGGAGATATCATAAGGAGAGAGTTCTTGGGTGCTTCCCAAAGAGAGATGTACATGGATACCTGAGCCCTGAAAAGCTAGGGCCACAACTACGGGGCTAACGCACAAGGCAACAATGGGTTTGCCAACATTGACCAGGTTTACCAATAATAATTTAACTTCCGGCAGAATGGATCCAGCCGGTCCTTCGAAAGCCCATGTGGAAAAATTCTTAGCACTTCCAAACCCTCCAGGAATAACTAATGCATCGATATCTGCTGGTTGAATTTCGGTGATATTTTGGATGTTTCCCCGTGCAATGCGCGCGGCCTCAACCAGCATGTTACGGGATTCTTCCATGGGTTCGCCTGTTATGTGATTGATGACATGGTGCTGTGGGCGATCAATGGAAATGCAAACGGATTTCCAACCCATCTCCTCAATGGCGAGCATGGTGAGTACTGCTTCGTGAATTTCGGCACCATCGTATACGCCGTTGCCTGAAAGTAAGACGCCAATTTTCATAGGATTTACGTTGAAACTAAGGTTGTGTAAATTGTTTCGTATTGAGGAACAATTCGCTCAATGCTAAACGTTTGAGCTTGTTCTAGAGCTTGTTTACGGAACTTTAATCGCATCGAAGGCTCCAGCAGTTTAAGGGCGTTTGAGGCCATTTCTTCTACATCGCCCACTTCGGATAAGTATCCTGAAAATCCATCAAGATTTACTTCGGGAATTCCCCCGGTGTTGCTGGAAATTACGGGTACCCCTACCGCCAAAGCCTCAAGGGCTGCTAATCCAAAACTCTCGCTTTCCGAAGGTAACAGAAAAATATCCGCCAATTCAAGTACTTGACGTGTTTCTCGAAGTTTACCCAAGAAAATAATGCGGTCGCAAAGTCCTAGGGTTCTACACAGTTGTTCGCATGCGTAACGGTCCGGACCGTCCCCAACTAATAAGAGTTTAGAGGGGATCTGATCATTGACTTGGTGAAAAATACGGATAACATCTTCAACACGTTTTACTTTGCGAAAATTCGAAATATGGCATAGGATGGGCTCTGAAGGATCGGCGTAGGCTTGTCGAAGGGAAGGGTTGGGGGTCGGCAATTCCTTCTCAATTTGAATAAAATTCGGCACCACTTGAATGTCTTTCTGAATGCGAAAATGAGCATGGGTATCAGCTTTCAAGCTTTCAGAGACTGCGGTTACCGCGTCGGAAGCATTGATACAGAACTGCACCACTGGAACAAAGGAAGGATCTTTGCCAATGAGGGTAATGTCGGTTCCATGAAGGGTCGTTACAAAGGGAATGTTGATGCCTTCCTCAGCGAGAATTTTTTGGGCCATGTACGCTGCAGAAGCGTGAGGAATGGCATAATGCACGTGCAACAAATCCAAGCGTTCGTATTTTACCACATCCACGATTTTCGAAGCCAATGTAGTTTCGTAGGGTTGAAATTCAAAAAGAGGATAATCGGAGACTGCCACTTCATGGTAGAAAATATTCTCTTGAAATCTACCCAATCGAACAGGCTGAGAATAGGTAATGAAATGGATTTGATGACCTTTTCGAGCTAACTCTTTTCCAAGTTCGGTAGCTACAACACCGCTTCCACCGAAGGTTGGGTATAGAACAATGCCTATTTTCATGCTTTTGACCCACCCAACGGAAAGAAAAATGTGATGCGGTAGATAATGGGTAATATTCTGACCACTTGACCTTGCTCATTTTTCAAGCGAATGGAATAGCTGGACCGGAAAGGGCTATTTTCGGCGTTGATGACATCGTAGAAAACTCCTCCGTTGACCCGAATCTTTCCGTTAAAATCCCTGGAAAAACCTCCTCCAAGAAAAAAGGTTGGTGCCCACGTTCTTGTGGTGTAATTTAAAAGGATGAAATTGAAGGGACTGCGGAGCATTTCAAATTCGCCTCCTAAAAACAGAGAGTTTTGAATGCGGTAATGTGCGTAAACTCCACCGCCGTAAACCGAAAATCCCATTTTTTGCCCAAAATTGTTGGACCAAGTGCGCTGGTAGCGGAAAGAAGGACCAACAGCCCACTGTTCATTCAATATGGCAGCATACTTGAGATCACCGCCAACAGAACCCCCAAGATTGGAAGCGCCTGCAAAGATTTCCAAGCCAATTTCAGATCCGTTGAATGCAGTTTGAGCACTGCCCAAAAAAGGCAATAAGAACCAAAGTAATACGAGTTTTTTCATCGCTTCATTTTGTACAAAGATACAGAAATCTGAGCAATTTGCCGCTCGACAACTGACGATAATTACCTATCTTTGCCTTATGGAAATCATTGATGGAAAAGCAATATCACAGCAAATTAAGGCAGAACTCAAAGAGGCTGTTCAAACTCGAAAATCCGAGGGCAAGAAAATCCCTCATCTAGCAGCGATATTGGTAGGTACCGATGCCGCTTCGATGACCTATGTGCAAAACAAAGTAAGGGCCTGCGAAGAAATCGGATTTGAAAGCACCTTGATTCGTTACGACGATTCGGTGCCGGAGGATATCTTGTTGTCCAAGGTTGAGTCCTTGAATCAAGATCGAAGCATCGATGGATTTATCGTGCAACTTCCGCTACCCAAACACATCGATGAATTGAAGGTGACGCAAGCCATCGATCCACTCAAAGATATTGACGGGTTTCATCCACGCAATTTGGGGAATATGGTGGTGCATTTACCCGGGTTTCTTCCTGCCACTCCTGCAGGAATTTTAGAATTAATTCGAAGAAAAAATATTGTTACTGAGGGTAAAAATTGCGTCATCATTGGCCGAAGTAACATCGTTGGAATGCCCCTGTCGATCATGCTTAGTGGGAATTCCAATCCTGGAAATTGTACGGTAACCTTAGCGCATTCTAAAACCAACCATCTTGCGGAAATATGCCGACAGGCAGATATTATCATTGCAGCAGCGGGACAGCCTGGTTTTGTTACGGCCGATATGGTTAAAGAAGGTGCTGTGGTCATTGATGTAGGAACGACCCGCGTGGAAGATCCAAAAGCTCCGAAAGGTTGGCGCTTGGTTGGCGACGTAGATTTTGAAAACGTTGCTCCAAAATGTTCTATGATTACGCCTGTGCCCGGTGGAGTAGGTCCCATGACGATCGCCTCATTGATGATGAACACCCTTTTTGCCATGGAACTTAAGAACAAATAAACGCAGCGAACTAGTGATCCATAAACGAAAATGAACTTTTACGCCATTTCTTTTTTAAACTCCTAAACACATTAACAAAACAAGATGAGTGTACCTGTAACTGTTTACGCTGAAATGACCCCCAATCCAACCACGATGAAATTTGTGGTCAATAAGTATTTATTAACGGCAGGAGATTCTGTGGAGTTTAACCAACGAAAGGATGCTGTCGGCTATTCTCCACTGGCAGAAGCACTGTTTATCTTTCCTTTTGTCAAAAGTGTTTTTATAACAGCGAATTTTGTAACGGTGACTAAAACCGATAATGTTCCTTGGGACTTTATTACCATGGAATTGCGGGAGTTTATTCGCGAATTCATCTTCAGTGGTAAAGAGGTATTGATTCAAATGCCTGTAGCGGCCGAAAAACAAGTGGCGAAGGATCGTCCGGAAATTGCCCAACCGAGCGAATTGGATGAGCCGATTTTAGCCTTACTGGATCAATATGTTCGTCCAGCTGTTGAAAACGATGGGGGAGCCATTGATTATGTAGGATTTAAAGAGGGCACCGTTAATTTAATTTTAAAAGGATCTTGTTCTGGTTGTCCTTCTAGTACTGCAACCTTAAAAGGGGGTATCGAAACCTTGCTCAAGCAACATCTGCCTGAGGTTGAGAAAGTAGAGGCCTATAACGGTTAAGGTATTGTAAAAAAAAATAAAGAAACCGTAAAAACATCTTGTGAGGTCGGCTGTTAAGACGTATATTTGAGTAACAATCGAAATAAGAGCGGTAAGCTTTGAAAATGGAAGAACTTCACGTGTCGGAATTAAACCTCAAGGAGGCCTTGCATCATTATTTTGGTTTTGATGCGTTTAAAGGAGAGCAACAGCAAATCGTACAAAACATATTGAATGGCGACAATACCTTTGTCATCATGCCCACCGGTGGGGGAAAGTCCCTTTGCTACCAATTGCCTGCGTTAATGTTGGAAGGGACGGCTGTAATCGTCTCGCCATTGATTGCTTTAATGAAAAACCAAGTGGATGCCATTCGCTACGTGAGCGACCAAGGGAATATTGCCCACTTTTTGAATTCATCCCTGTCGAAAAATGAAATTAACCAAGTAAAAAAAGACATCGTTCATGGTACGACAAAAATGCTTTATGTTGCTCCAGAGTCTTTAACAAAACAGGAAAACATTGACTTTTTATCGAATGTTAATGTTTCATTTTTTGCTATTGATGAGGCGCATTGCATCTCTGAATGGGGGCATGATTTTAGGCCTGAATACCGTAGGTTGCGCGAAATTTTTGAGAAAATTTCGCATGTGCCCATTATTGCCCTGACCGCAACGGCTACTCCGAAAGTTCAGTTGGATATTCAGAAAAATTTGAATATGCTCGACGCCAAGGTATTTAAAGATTCGTTCAATCGATCGAATCTTTACTACGAAATTCGACCAAAACGCGAGGTAGAGAAGGAGATTATCAAATACGTTCGATCGAAAGAGGGGCAAAGCGGAATCATATATTGCCTAAGCCGTAAGAAGGTGGAGGAAATTGCGGAGCTTTTACAAGTTAACGGAATCAAGGCTCTACCATATCATGCGGGATTGGATGCCGAATCGCGGGCAAAGCACCAGGATATGTTTCTGATGGAGGAGGTGAATGTAATTGTTGCCACCATTGCGTTTGGAATGGGAATCGATAAGCCAGACGTTCGCTTTGTTATCCATCATGACATCCCCAAAAGCATCGAAAGTTATTACCAGGAGACCGGACGAGCAGGACGAGATGGAGGCGTAGGAGAGTGTATTGCTTTTTATTCCTACAAAGACATAGAAAAATTAGACAAGTTTTTGGCCAATAAGCCTCTTACAGAACAAGAAATTGGCCGTCAGTTGTTGCATGAAATCGTTTCGTACGCCGAAACCTCGGTGTGCCGAAGGAAATATATTCTCCATTATTTCGGGGAGCAGTTCGATGAGACCCGTTGCTCCGAGTTGTGTGATAATTGCAAATTTCCTCGGGAAAGAATAGAAGGAATTGAATATGTTCAAACCCTTTTACGAACGGTCCAGCTATTGGAAGAGCAATTTAAATCAAAGCATTATTGTTCCTTTCTTTCAGGGCAAGTAACGGCAGAAATTAAAGCCTTTAAGCATGAGCAACTACCAAATTTCGGTATCGGTAAAGAAAAAGACGAACATTTTTGGAATGCGGTCATACGGCAATCGATTATCGGTGGTTTGTTGGATAAAGATGTCGAAAGTTTTGGCCTGTTGCGTTTAACCGCAGAAGGCAAACATTTTATAGCTCAACCATCCTCTTTCTTACTTCTCAAGGAGCATGATTTTTCCAATACGGATGATTCAGAGCATTTTGTTGCCTCTGGTAGAGAAACGGCATTTGATGCTCAATTGTACGATTTATTGTTGGATTTAAGAAAATCTGTTGCGAAAGAAATGGGGGTTCCTCCTTTCGTGGTTTTTCAAGATCCATCCTTAAAGGACATGTGCCTTCAATACCCGATTACCTTGGAGGAATTGACGCACGTTCAAGGGGTTGGTGTAGGTAAGGCGCAACGTTTTGGAGAACCGTTTATCGCTTTAATTGAGAACTATGTTCTGGATAACGATATTGACCGTCCACAAGATTTTGTGTTCAAGTCCTTGGTTAATAAATCAGGATTAAAGGTTCAGTTAATACAAAACATTGACCGTCAACTTTCCTTGGAAGATTTTGCTGCTAATCAAGGAAAGTCGTTTGATGAAATTTTACATGAAATTGAAACCATTGTTTCCTCCGGCACCCGTGTTAACCTTACCTATTACATCAACCAACGCATTGATGTAACGGAACAAGAAGAGATTTTTGATTATTTCAATTCTGCTGAAACAGATGATATTGAAACGGCATACCGTGAATTTGATGGGTTATATTCCGAAGAAGAATTGAGGCTTGTCAGGTTGCGATATATGAGCGAAATCGCCAATTAAAGATCCTTTATTTCATCCAATGCTCCACGGACTTTCGCGTAACAGAATGGTAATTCGCTTTGGCGTTTCGGTAGAGCTCTGCAGTCCAATTTCGCTCTTTTGGATGTCGTAAAAGTTCCTTGAATAGTGGGAGTACGTATTTCCTTCTTCCTATATTCCTCAAAAACTCAGAAAGGCCTTCTTTGATCGCCCAATGATTGTTTTTAAGGCATACCATGTACCATTCGAAACGAATTTCATTGTTGGCATGGCTAAAACCTACGGATTCATCTATGGTGTTTAATGTGGCGGTGCTTAAGGTTGAATCTAAACTACGCAAATACGTTTGCCACATTTGTGTGTTGTATTTTTTAGGGTCGAGTTGGACCGTGAAATACACCTTTTTAAAACTCTTACGCTTCCGTTTCTTTTTATATTTTTTCTCAACCCATTTGAATTTTTTTACCGGTGCAAATATGTTCTCGCCCTGATTGGTTTTTTTGGCCAATAATCGCATGGTATCAAGATCCTTGGATTGAATCTTAACCATGTTCTTTGGAAGTTCATTCAGGTAAAGCCACTCGTCCGTATTGAATGATATTCCTTGAACGGTTAATAACTGCGAATGTAAGTAATCGTAGAAGGTTTCGGTAGTGATGTTTTGAAATGCGAATTTCTTAAAGTATCCCTTCAAAAAGGCATCCATTTTGGTCCTTCCAATTTTCGCTTCCAAGGTCTTCAAAAAATAGGCTCCTTTGACATAGGCTACCGAAGTCATTCCATCGTCTGGATTTCTATTCGTTAAATTCAGCTTTAATCGAGCATCTTCCGGATGTTCCGACGCTTTTATTTCCTTAAGTTCTTGGTTTAACTCATCGAATTCTATTTCGCATAATATATTGCTGTATTCTTGGCCTTTTAAGTATTCCATGATACGGTGCTCTAAATACACCGTAAACCCTTCGTTTAACCAGAAGTCATTCCAAGAGGCATTGGTTACCAAATTTCCCGACCAAGAATGGGCTAATTCATGAGCAATAACAGAGACAAGGCTTTTATCACCCGAAATGATGCTCGGACTAACAAAGGTCAAACGCGGATTTTCCATTCCTCCGAAGGGAAACGATGGATGTTGTACCATTAAATCATAGCGTCCCCAGGCATAGGGTCCATATAAATTTTCAGCCGCTGCCATCATTTCAGGTAACTCTGAAAATTCTTCAGCTGCCTTCGGTAGCAACTCACTATCGGCATACACCCCGCATCGTTCGTTATACGAATGATAAGAATATTTGCCAATGGTTAACGCGATTAGGTACGAAGGTATCGGTTGTTTCATTGAAAAGTTGTAGAGGCCCTGTTCGTTCGTTTTTTTGGGGTTTTCAGCGCTCATTAACGCCATCAACCCTTTCGGAACAGTTACTTTCGCTTGGTAGGTAATGCGAACATTCGGCGAGTCTTGCAATGGTATCCATGATCTGGTTAAAATTGCTTGCCCTTGGGAATAGACAAAAGGTCGATCCTTTTCCTCTTGTGAACTCCATTCTAAGGCTGCGCATTCGTCACCTGTTTGATAATAGATGTTCACATATTTAGTCGACGGTGCTATGGTAACAATTAATGGCTGACCCAAAATAGAATCTTTATCCATTTTACCAATCACGAAATCGGCTTCCACTTCTTTTCCTTTGGGTCCTAAAGTTACTTTTTGTATCACAGGACCATTGATGTCAAAAATGGCTTTCGTTGCTTTTCGATTGATGAGGGTATGACGGGCAACTCCATAAATCTTTTGATTTGTAAAATTAACCTCTAATTCCAGGTCGAGGTGTTGGGTATGTACTTCGTTAAAATTAGCGTATGAATGAGGATCCAAAGCCGTTACATCGATGGTCTCTGTTACGGAAGATTTAACTGGACCCTCACTTTTGCAGCCAATTAAAGTGACTACAAGCGTGAAAATCAACCACCTATTTAAACGAAATAAGGCCAAATTTTTCACGGTTTCGGTTTATTGCATACATCAAAACTTCTTTGTTTTTCCAATCAACTTTCATGGTTTTAGGGACCGCTATTGCGGATAAATCTTTACGCGAGAAAAGGGTTGTTCTTGATACTTGTCCGGTGGATAAATCTATGGTAGCAAGTGCAACAACGTTTCTCCAAGGACTTAAATTCAAACCAAAGAGGTTGTTGTTGTCACGTGCAAAAATTCCTTCATCGTCATAATTGCGTTTGTTGTCGTTGAATAATACGTAAGCATTGACTGAGTTGTTAAAGCCAATGAACGAACTAAAGGGGCCGTGGTCGTTCATGGTGATTTGATTTTTGGGAATTCTTCTTCCCCAAAGATAGGTGCCATCTGGAGCTAATTTAAAAACGATGATATCCATGTAGTAATAATAGGTGTTTACCGTTGTAACGCCAGTTCTCGAATCGTAATTAGTATATTGTCTTTCGTATGCTTGCTCTAGATACCCCACCTGGGAATTGTCCTCTAAGGCTTGAAGATTTCGGAGTTTATACGAAAAAACTTGGGGGTCTTCGCCACGCTGTTGACTTCTGCGAATCATGTTATTTACTTGGTTAGCAGAGCGTGATTCGCGCAATACTTCTAAATCGAATGGTGAATATTTGTAGCTTGAAATGGTATCTAATCGAGTGTCTAAATTCAGAGAAAAAACCCCTTCAATACCGCTATTAATGCCTCGGCCGTATAACCCGGTAATGGAAACAATTCCTGCATTGTTCGAGCTCATCGTTAAATCATCGATGCGTTTATCAGCCAATTGCAAACTGTATTCACTTAAACTATCGTTTTTGATTTTGAAAACATGCAATGCCTTGAAGTTTTCCCAAGATCTTCCAAAAAACCGATCATTTCGATCCTTGTGTTCGGTCACTGCAATTAGATACTCGCCTCGATTGGTTATGTGATTCTGACTAATGGTTGACATATTTCCATCATAGGGAAGTACGTATTCACCGCGTTCGATTTCGGTAAAAGTTGAATCGAATAGAACATACCCGTGCAAGTCACGGTTGGCTCGTCGGCCAGGTATTTCGTAAGTTACAGCCAGAAATTGCTGGTTTTGAGAAATGAGCATCTTAAAATTGGGACGTGCTCCCATTCGTACGTCTTCATAACTGCATCGTAATTCGGAAGGAGCATTGCTTTCGCCTTCAATGATCGACTGACTGTAAAGAGCCATTGAAGTACCTGAGCGATCGCTTAAAAAAACTTGAAATTTTCCGGCAAAAAAGGCCGAAGTTTCGATGTTGGCGAAGCCTGTTTCTGTTACCGGTTTAATACGTTGTTGGCTCACGTAGGCAAGCTGATTGTAGGTGTTAACACGGTAAGAACCAAACAACGAATTATTGTAGCGCAAGGCATAAAAGTCTGCAGACCGTATGGGAAGAATGTCTAAGAGCGCTCCTCTTTTTGATTCCAACGGTCCCCAGTTGATGGGAAGTGTTTGAGCGTTGATTTGTTGGAAAAATTGACCAAGCCAAATAACACAAACCGTGCTTAAATACCGGTATAATTCCATGGGGTAATGCTTTTGAGTTCTTCTTTAATCGATGCGTTTATTGCTAATCCATCAATGAATGAATGAATGGCTCCTTGCTCGATTTTTGCGTTAGTTCGCGTAAGATTTTTCAATGCTTCATAGGGTTCTGGATAATTTTCACGTCTTAAAATGGTCTGAATGGCCTCCGCTACAACCATCCAATTTTCTTCCAGATCTGCCTGCATTTTCTCCGAATTAAGAAGCAGCTTACCTAGGCCTTTACCTGTGGATTGCAAGGCAATCAAGGTGTGGGCTAAAGGAACACCGATATTGCGTAGAACGGTAGAATCGGTCAAGTCGCGTTGAAGCCTTGATATGGGCAGTTTGGCAGCAAAAAATTCAAGTTGTGCATTGGCTAATCCCAGGTTTCCTTCGGAATTTTCAAAATCAATGGGATTGACCTTATGCGGCATAGCGCTCGAACCAATTTCACCTGCTTTTAATTGCTGTTTGAAATAATCCATGGAAATATAGGTCCAAAAATCGCGGTTCAAATCAATCAAAATCGTATTCAATCGCTTGAGCGCATCGCACAACGCTGCCAGGAAATCGTAGTGTTCAATTTGGGTGGTAGTTTGGCTGCGTTGTAAGCCTAGATCGCTGACGAATTGGTTGGCAAATGTTACCCAGTCGATGTTGGGATAGGCAACATGATGGGCGTTGAAATTACCGGTTGCTCCTCCAAACTTTGCAGCATGAGGAATGCGTTTAGCTTCCGATAGCTGCAGGCTTAAGCGTTCCGCAAATACCTGAATTTCTTTTCCTAATCGCGTAGGGGAAGCGGGTTGACCGTGGGTTCGTGCCAGCATTGGAATGGATTCCCAGGCAGCCGACAAGTCATTCAATTGAAGCAAAAGCGCTTCAAAGGCTGGAAACAAAACTTGTTGGAGCGCCTCTTTTATCGAAAGTGGAATTGCTGTATTGTTAATGTCCTGCGATGTTAAACCAAAATGAACAAATTCTAAGGCTTCACTGCATTCCAAAACCTTTAGACGTTCTTTGATGAAGTACTCTACCGCTTTTACATCATGGTTGGTCGTTTTCTCCAGGATTTTAATGGCCTCTGCGTCGTTAAGACTGAAGTTCAAGTAGATATTTTGAAGTTCTTCTCGAGAGGGTGAAAGTTTCGAAGGCAAAATCCCGCGATCCATGAGGGCTAAAAAATACTCGATTTCAATGCGAACACGGTATTTTATCAGTGCGAATTCAGAAAAGTAAGCCCCTAAGGCTTCGGTTTTTGAACGATATCTGCCATCAATGGGAGATATGGCGGTTAAAGAGGACAATTCCATGGGTACTCAAAAACCAAAGGTACTGAAAATTATACAGCTATGGAATACTGCCGTAGCACGTCGTTGAGGGATGTTTTTAAATCCGTTGATGCGGAGCGTTTTCCAATGATTAAAGCACAAGGAACTTGGAACGTGCCAGCAGGGAAGGATTTCTCGTAAGATCCTGGTATTACAACGCTGCGTTCTGGGACATAGCCTTTGAATTCTTGAACTTCCGCTCCAGTCACATCGAGTATTTTAGTGCTCTTAGTTAAGACGACATTCGCGCCAAGAACGGCTGCTTTACCCACCCGAACTCCTTCTACCACTATACAACGTGATCCAATAAACGCGTCATCTTCGATAATCACTGGAGATGCTTGCAAGGGTTCTAATACACCTCCTATACCAACGCCACCGCTGAGGTGCACATTTTTCCCTATTTGTGCACAACTTCCCACGGTTGCCCATGTATCGACCATGGTTCCTGCATCGACATAAGCCCCAATATTCACATACGAAGGCATCATGATCACGCCGGAGGCAAGGAATGAACCGTAGCGAGCACTTGCCCCGGGTACAACACGAACTCCTAAGTCAGCATAGGAATTTTTAAGGGCCATTTTATCATGAAATTCAAAAGGACCTGCCTCGAGCGTTTCCATTTTACGGATTGGGAAATACATGACCACGGCTTTTTTAACCCATTCATTGACCTGCCACGTTCCGTCCATTATGGGTTCAGCCACACGCAAATGACCTTTGTCCAATGCCTCAATAACTTCGTTGATAGCTTCTTGGGCAGTGGTCTGGGTTAACATTTCGCGGTTGTCCCAAGCCAATTCAATGATTTCCTTTGTTTCCATGATGCAAAGTTATCGGAAATACTGAAAGCATTGAGAAGGATAGGATAATATCGGTATGTTTGCATCCATGGAACCGTTAAATTCACCTGCAAGCACCTATCGATTTGGCACAAAGATGCTGCTTTTACTTACGGTGATAAACCTGTTTAATTTCTTGGATAGGTATGTGCTTTCAGCAGTACTTGAACCGATTAAAGCCGATTTTGGAATCGAAAGCGATGCCGATATGGGCAGGTTGGCAACAGGTTTTATGCTGGGTTATTTTTTAACGTCCCCTATTTTTGGATTCTTAGGCGATAAATTGTCCCGCAGGAAACTCATGGCCATTGGTATTGTAGGCTGGAGTCTTGGAACCTGCCTTACAGGAATTGCCCAAGGTTTTTCATTTATGATGTTTTGCAGAATCATGGTTGGTTTGGGCGAGGCGAGTTTTGGTGCTATAGCTCCAGCGGTAATTTCCGATGCTTTTCCATCCTCGAAAAGGAACAAGGCGGTAACCTTCTTTTCTTTAGCAATTCCCCTCGGTGCTGCCTTTGGTTTTGCCTTAGGAGGGATAATTTCGGCCCACTTGGGATGGAGAAGCGCTTTTTTCATTACGGGGATTCCCGGTTTTTTGTTGGCCCTTTTACTGTTTTTCATACCTGAGCCCGAACGTGGAATGAACGATGTGCAAGAAAAAAAGGATAAAGTTTCATTTAAGAGCATCGCTTCACTTTTAAAAAATAAAGAGTACGTCTACGTTAATTTAGGATACATCTTTTATACTTTCGCCATGGGGGCGTTTTCGTTTTGGGGTCCCGCCTTTTTACATCGGATACATGGAATGAACGAGGCAGATGCCTCCTTGTTTTTAGGTCCTAGCTTGGTAGTAGGAGGGATTGTTGGTACGCTGATAGGTGGCGCTTTGGCCAACCGATGGCGGTCAAAATCGCCGGCTGGATATGCGAAATTACTGGTAATCTCAATGCTCTTTGCGGTTCCCTTTTCCTTTGTTTCGTTTTTAACAGAGAACACCCTTCTTAGTATGATTTGCATTGTAATTTCTTTGGTGTTTTTATTCCAATCTACCGGGCCTATCAATACCGTTATTTTGGAAAGTGTTCCTTACACCATGCGCGCTACCGCCATGGCAATTTGCATCTTTTTAATCCATGCGTTTGGCGATTTATGGTCGCCCGAGTTGGTAGGTAGGGTTTCTGACGGAGCAGGAAACCTACGGATAGGAATGCTCATACTCCCCGGAGCTTTTCTTTTGGCAGCCCTTTTTTGGTTTTTTCTTTACCGAGTCCAACTCCAAAAAAATGAATTCAATGCAGCAGATATTCCCTTATGATTTCTTCCTTAAGATTTATTTTCCATTAACGTAGTCGCTAAGGTACATAAATGGAGCATTCAAGGTTCCCTGGAAGGTTGTTTCAGAAGCGTTATGGATGATGTTGTCGGGATCATCGACCAATAACCTTGGAAATACGTGCTTCAACAATTCATTCCCGAAATCTTCCGAGGCATCCTTGGGCAATTCACAAGGCAAATTATCCACGGCCATTACAGCAATGGCTCCTTCGTTTTGGTAATCCGTTTCTTCTCCCGTTGTTGGATCAAAGCCATATATCGCAGCCCCAATTTTCGAAGGCCTTATCGTACTCGCGATTGGGCCGTTTACATCGCAGGAAATATCAGCGATCACTTGCAGACGTGGACTGTTGATTAAATCTTCTCGACTTAACATTACCGAAGCACGGTTGTCCCAATAGTGGCAAGGCATGTACAAGTCCGTCGAAGGGGTGTATTGGTTTAATACACAATGATATCCCTCCGGGTTTGCATAAAATTCGGACTTATCGAAGGTTCCATCGCTTTTTTGATAATAATCTTCTACCTCCAATTGTGCGTAAACTGGCTCATCAAAGGTTTGAGTTAAGTATTCCTCTGGACTAACCTCTTTAAGGGGCAATAATTGCATGATTTCTGCAGCACCGTGGCCAACTCGTCCGAATCCTGTCAGCAAGCATTTGAAATTTTTAGGAAGTTGAACTTTGCTTAATTCATGCTCTACTTCGTTTCGGTCGGCACATTGGTGAGCCGGCTTTAAAGTATACAATCCATGTTTGAGACCGTAGGTCAAAAAGCCGTTGTAGCACCCCACAATTCCCGCATATCTTCCGAAGCCAATTAAGCGGTTTCGGTACTTGTCGCGAATCGCCTCATAGTCCACCAATCGAATCTTGCGCTGTAAAATCGCGGCCAATAATTCGCGGTTGTAAGGCTGTTTTTTGAGCGTGTGAGAAAAGAAGAGGTAGGTTTTATTGGGGATCAACTGGTCAATTGGAACCTCCTTAACGCCTAATAGAATATCACACGAACTCACATTATCCACCACTTGAATGCCTTGCGCTTGATATGCCTCGTCGGAAAAAGTTCGTATTGGGCTGGTTTCGACCTGCACCTCCACAAAGGGGTACTGATTTTGAAGCATCTTGCATTGCTGAGGTGTTAAAGGTGTTCTGAAATCTGGCGGAACTTTGCCTTCTCGGATGATACCAATGCGCGTTTTTTCCATGTTACAGGTATTTAGTCAAATAAGCGTCAATAAACTCCCGTACACAACCTTCTCCTCCCCGTTTTGAAAGAATCAGCGAGCAAATCGATTTCACTTCGTTCACGGCATCGGACGGACAAACTGCCAAACCTACGTTGCGCATCGTTTCCAAATCGTTGAGATCATCGCCAATGATCGCCACATTTTGCAAGGTAATACCCAGTTCAACACACCAGGATTTTAGCACATCAATTTTTGGTTCTTGCCCTACGTAACAACGAGTAATACCCAATAATTCTGCACGTTTTTGCACCATGGTATGGGTGAATCCGGAAGAAATGATTCCTACTGAAAATCCTTTTTTCGTAAGATCCATGATCCCTAATCCGTCCTTGGTGTTGAATTTCTTCATTTGATCCCCGGATTCGGTCCAATACATGCCGCCATCCGTCATGACACCGTCCACGTCCAACATCAGTAGTTTAATGCCTTTCAATTTTTTTGCTAAGTTTTCTTCATGGAACAAGGGCTTGAATAAAAGACCCATGAGATCCAAGGAATATTCTTCCGCAATTGCTTCTAAATCATACAGCGTAAGCTCACGGACTTCGTCCACTTCGAGATCAGCAAGAAAGTCGTTGTAGTGCAAACCATGTTTGGCGCACAATCCTCGGATGTTTTGTTCTAAATGTATCATACAATGCGGTATCCAACGGCAGCGGCCACGGGTTGAAGTTCTCGGTACAATTGTTCAAAGGCTTCATACGTCAACTGTTGTGATGCGTCCGATTTAGCCACTTTAGGGTTAGGGTGCGTTTCAATTAACAATCCGTCGATTCCCATGGCTACGCAAGCTTTGGCCAACGAGGGAACACCATAAGCATATCCCATGGCATGCGATGGATCGAGAATGACGGGTAAATTGGTGTGTTCTTTTAACCAAGCCACGCCGCACAAGTCCAAGGTGAAACGCGTTCCCGTTTCAAAGGTTCGGATTCCACGTTCACAAACCATCACATTTTGATTACCTCCGGATAAAATAAATTCCGCGGCTTGCACCAGTTCTTGAAGGGTAGTCCCGAAGCCCCGTTTTATTAGAACAGGTTTGGTTATTTTGGCACAAGCCCTTAAAATACCTTGATCGTACATGGCTTTTGCACCGATTTGTATAATATCCGTATGTTCGATGATTTCCTCAATGTGCGTTGCATCTCTGGCCTCAGTAATGACGGTTAAACCATACTTTTCGCGCATTTTGGCGAGCAATTTTAGGCCGTCCAATCCCATCCCTTGAAAGGAGTAAGGACTTGTACGTGGCTTGTACGCACCGCCTCGCAAGGTGTTTAAACCCAAGTTAACCAACAATTGCGCAGCGCTTTCCAGTTGTTCTTCCGATTCCACGGAACAAGGTCCGCCAATGAGCACGGTGTTTTGGCTATTACCACCAATGGTGGTTTTTCCGAAAGAAATACTTCGAGTTTCTGCTTGATAATTTTTACTAGCCAGCTGCATGTCGTTGGGAAATACCCAGGATTTTTCCGTAACAGCTTTTAAACTTTCCGGAACTTCCTTGACACCTGAACCTGTCACCAAGATATGCCCACCGTCGAAAAGGTAAATAGCATGGTGTTGTTCAGCCAAGGACTGGGCTTCGCTGGAGGTGATTTGTGGGTTTAAACGTAGGATCATAATTCTCCTTTAATAAGGTTAACAAAATTAACGATTCCCATGGCCTGTTGGTTCCGATCAACTACTGGAAGGTACATAACAGGGAAGGAGGCACGTTTGAGCAATTTCAAGAGTTCCACCACGGAGTCGGTAGCTTGAACCGTCAAAGGTTGTTGGTTGATTAACGATTCAGGCGTTAATGGGGTATTGGATTTCAGTTGTCGCAGCAAGGCTTTACGGATGTCAGCACTGGAAACAATGCCTTTAAGTTGGCTTTCGCGATTCTTTATAAGGCAAAAACCGAGTTTACCGTTTTCGATGATTTCTAGTATTTCGGTGCTTGCGCTGTCAATGGAGGCAACGGGACATTCCTCCAACGGTATCATAAAGTCCTCTACGCAATAGGTAGAATTGTGCGATCGAGCAGTGAGATTCATGAGAGCATGTCCGATGCTTGGTCCTTTAAAAAGGTAGGAACCTGAAACGGCCGTACTTACGCCCATGTTCCGTAAGATGAAGGAAACCTCGCCGTTAACGCCACCGTCCACGTGGATGGATTTGTTGGGATACCGCTTGCGAAAGGTGCGTATTTTCCTGAAATTATCCTTGTTAAATGTCCCGCCGGATTGGCCGGGAACGGTCGCCATGATCAAAATAAAATCACAGGTTTTGTGTGCTTCAAAAGCATCAATCGAAGTGTCGGTGGTAATAGCTACTCCTTTAGATCCTTTAAAGGCTGGTGGCCAATTTAGGGGTTCCTGCAGGGGTTCTAATTGGAATGTAATGTACTCCACGGGAACTTCTAACAACCGAGCATAAAACTTGGAGGGAGTAGGAGTAATGATGTGTAAATCCACCGGAATGTTGGTGATTTTTCGCAAAGTGATAATGTCGTCAAAAACCGAAAGATTGTCGTTGCAATCCACGTGCAAGAGGTCGACTTGATGAGCGTCCAAATCCGCTATGGTGGCTGACAAGTCATTGCGCACATCGCTGTAAATGGAAGCTGAAATTTTCATCCCTGCAAAGGTAGGGATTCTAGCGTAAGGTATGGTCTATTTGCACTTCCCTTTTTTGTACTTTGTTTTTCCTTCGAGGCATTGAATGACTGCTTCGTTTTGATACGTGTTACCTTGGCAATCGCAGACGGGATCGTAATAGTTGGGGTTGATGTCGATCACATCACAGGGCAGTTTTGCGTGTTCCGTACAGCCTCCTTTGCTGCACCCGTTGAGGGAAATTAAAGCGATGCTGGTTGCGAAGAAAAGAAGTGTTCTCATTCGAAAGATTTCAGGTGACTAGCGGTAAAATCCCATTCCGGTGTATGCAATGTAGTTCCAAAATCAAGGTCGTACCAAGGGCAACCTGGGTTGGAGGGATTATCGAGGATTTGAATTTCTTGGGCTGGCATATAACTTTGGGCTAGCATGAATTTTACCTTACCATTTTTATCTACACATTTATCTACAATAATAATGGCGTGGCCATAGGAATGTCCAGGTGGTGGTCCTGTAATAAATACATCGCCTATCGTCATCTTTTCAAGGGGTTTACTCTTTAACTGTTGATTTAAGGAAGTGGTGTTACAGGTATTAAAAACGGTTTCTAAATACGTCCAAAGATTCGTTTTATCCGGTGTTTTCCCTGTCAACCACGTGGTGTAAGAGATGGTTTTACCGCTTGCTTGTCGAAAGGTTATTTCGTTGAATTTTGTTTGACTAAAAAGGTATTCAGCTCGAAGTCGCATGACGGCATCCGCACATTGGTGTAAATCTTTGGTGCCAATCGGTAAATTAACGACAGCAAGGTAGGTTTGATGGTTTGCTTTAGCCGCTCCAGAAAACGTCAATACGTCGCTACCATCAGGTTTCAATGGCAGATTCCTTAAATAGTTGCCCCATGATTTAGGATTCATTGGTGCCGAGCTAAAGCCGTCTGGCAATCGGAAGCGAGTAGCAATAAGGTTTCCTTCAGGATTAATCCAACCATCTTTTATATCCGTTACGCTGTAGGGACGATGGTTTGCCACATCCGACGTTTTTTGGCCCTGACAAGACGAAAGACACAACGTGGACGCGAGAAATATCACCCAAGTTTTCAATTTATCGTTTAGTTAGACACGTTAGTTGAATGGTTTCACCTACCATGCAAATGGACCCCGCAGGAGAGGACTGGTAGGTGAAGTAAATTTTCTGATTGTTTTTCTTGAGGGTGGAGTCGAAGTCGTTGAGATTTAAGGGTTCAAAAGTTTTACCGTTGGCCTCAATCACCCAGCCACATCCATCGAGACCGCTGAGGTTTTTAATGCGACCTTGAAGTGCGTTTTGGCATGAGGTGCTTTTTGAACAACCGACTAATAGCACTAACGAAAAAACAAAAAACCATTTCATAGTTTAAAGGTAATGAAAAATGATTGAAGGAATTAATGATTCAAGGACAAAAGGATTAAGGATTTTAGGATTTATGGCCTTTGAATTCTTAACCGCACCCTGAGTAGTCCGAAGGAGGTATCGAAGGGTGCGTATGAGAAAATAACTTAACTTAACAGAAGAACAGTTATTCCTAGAGATGGCCTCTTTATATTCTCGACCGATGTCACCCCTCTCAATCTCCCCACAGTGCCTTCGCTGTGTGCCTTCGCTGAAGCTTCGGCGCAAGCGAAAGCTTCGGCGCTAGCGAAAGGGGAGAAGATGAAATGCTTAACATCCTAACGTCCAAAAAAAAGAGGGTAAGCTACTTTTATCGCACCGCTACAACCTCATACCTTTGCTACGTTCCCGTCCTGGAGGATTCAGAGGGAGCTGGTCGTAAAAGACTTACCCCGGCTGCAAAGATAGTCAGATTTTCTAAATAGAAAAGTTGATTTATTACTTGATAAATTCACTAGTTCGTTTACAAACCTCCAGAAGGTCTTGCGGTAGTTCATCTTTGGTCCACGGGTGACTAGCCCCGAACACGTGATCTGCTCCAGGTATTACCGAAGGCTTCGTTTGGCTCCAAGTCGCTAAGGCTTCTCCTTCCGCAAGTTCCACCGATCGGTCTTGGTCACCATGAATCACGAGCATCGGTGTGCTCATCGATTTTACGGCCGCTTCGAGGTTGAGCTTGGATGCATTTTTTTGAAAATCTTCATACAGACTAAATTTCTGCGGAAGATTCTGCCGAGTTCGACCGTTGAGTACCGTGCGGTGCCCCTGGTTTTTCCATTCATTTAGCTCCTGACCTTCGGGTAATCGCTTTGCTATATCGCAAATGGAGGCCCAAAGTACGATTTTATCGACGCGCTGGTCCTTCGAGTTCAGGATTACCGCTGCGCCACCTCTTGAATGACCGATGAGGTAAAGCCTCTTTGCGTGTATTTTCGTGGCAAGGTGCTTTCGGAATAAGCTCAGGTCTTCCACTTCTTTGGAGTACGTGTTGTTCGAAAAGGCTTCCAGGTCCGGAAAATCCAAAGGGTTTTCCACGGTTCCACCATTGTGGCTGAGGTTGAGTTTTGCAAATGCAAAGCCCTGTTCTGCAAAATAGGTTGCTACTAAGTTCCAAGCACCCCAATCTTTAAACCCCATGAATCCATGGACAAATAGGATCAAATCCCCTTGCCAATCTTCAGGTAGGAAGAGGTCATACAAGCTCTCGCGACCATCAGCACCTTGATAAATTCCGTTGGTAATTCGCTGCATGGCATTAGTGCACCTTAAAACTCACGTACTTGATCACGTGACCTTTTGCATGGAACAAGGTTTCATAATGCGTTTTGATCCGAAAGATGGTGTTTTCAACGGAGTCTTCGGCACCGTTTAGCGTAGCGTACAGGTCCGGGCGGTAATCGATGATGGTATAACCGTGCAGCTCGATTTCTTCCATTGTGAAATCAAATAGCAGGTCGTTGTCAGTTTTCACGTGAATCGTTCCTCCAGGTTTCAAAAACGAACGATAGCGGTTGATGAAAAGTGACGAGCTCAACCTTTTTTTGGGTTTTTGGGGTTGTGGATCGGAAAAGGTGAGCCAGATTTCATCCACTTCGTCGGGACCGAACAAGGATTCGACAAAATCGATGCGGGTTCTCAAAAAACCCACGTTGTTGAGGTTTTCTTTGAGCGCTTGTCGCGCACCTATGAACATGCGGTTGCCTTTGATGTCCAAACCGAGGAAGTTTTTCTCCGGAAACAAGCGTGACATACCCACGGAGTATTCTCCCTTACCGCATCCCAATTCCAACACGATGGGATGATCGTTCTTGAAAAAATCACGGTGCCAATGACCCTTCATAGGAAAGGATGCTTGGTAGTGGTGTTCCAGTACGTTCGAAAAGGTTTTGATGGCAGCAAAACGCGCCAATTTATCTTTAGCCATTGCAGGTGCGAAGGTACACATTTCAAGCTTTTTTTTGTCAATGAAAGAATGCAATTAATTTTGCAAGGTCATGCATTACATCGAACCGTTTTTCCGTTGGAGGGGTGAGTACATTGCCTCGGAGGACCCCAAATCCCCTTTCTATGAGCGGGAGTATAGCGAGTTTGAATTTGAGCACCGGATTTATAATTTCCTAATCCACCCGCAATGGGACGAATTTGGTTCCACTACCTTGTATCTTAAAATCTTATTTGTGGATTACGATGCAGGGAGCTGTATCCTGGAACTTATCGGCGAATGGAACGATGCCATTGAAAATGATATCATGACCCTCAAGTCGAACGTTATTAACCCTTTGGTGGAGGAGGGTATTACGCAATTCGTACTCATTTTGGAGAACGTCTTGAATTTTCATTTTTCCGACGATTGCTATTACGAGGAGTGGTTCGACGATATTGAACATGGTTGGATTGCAGCCGTAAATGTGCATCCTCATGTAGCCAAGGAAATGCAGCGTATTCACGTGGATTCTTATATAGCCATGGGGGGAGAGCTGGACGACCTTGAGTGGCGCACATTCAAACCTCATCATTTACTGCAAAAAGTAGAGAATTTAGTGACGCATCGCCTCAATTAGCGTAACCTTGATGGGATATAAGCGTAAGGAGGTGCATGTCAAAAAACCAATTTCAATTCTCATACGAATTACTCCCTCACTGGAATCACCTTTCGGAATCAGATCAAACCTTAGTTCATCAAGCTCTGGAGGCTATGGAAAAAGCCTATGCCCCCTACAGCAAGTTTAAAGTAGGGGCCTCAGTTTTATTAGCTACGGGTCAAGTCATTTGCGGTTCTAATCAAGAAAATATTGCGTTCCCGTCGGGTTTGTGCGCTGAACGGGTGGCTTTGAATTACGTTGGCGCCAATTTTCCGGGGTTGGTTATTGATACCTTGTGCATAGTAGCAAAAGGGGAACTCATGCCCAACGAGCAGTTGCTTTCACCTTGTGGAGGTTGCAGACAGGTTATGTTGGAGTCTGAAAACCGTCAAGATACTCCGATACGCGTTATTTTAGTTAACCAAGACCAACGAACCATGATCGTGCATCGAGTGAAGGATTTACTGCCGTTTGGTTTCGGAAAATAATTCCTTTTCTTACCATAATTACTTATTAACATGGGGCGTTTTTCCACAAAACATGCTGTATTTTTGTGGGATAAATTATTAGCACCATGAACAGTTGGTTTACCGTTAGAGTAAAATACACGAAGCAGTTGGAAAATGGCACCCTCAAAAGGGTTACAGAACCTTATTTACTGGCCGCAATGACCTTTACCGATGCTGAAGCTCGGATTTATGAAGAACTTGGATCCTACATACGTGGCGAATTCATGGTGGTCGGAATTGCTCGAACGGATTTGTCCGATATTTTTCAATACGAGGATTCTGCCACGTGGTTTAAATGTAAAATCACCTATGGAATCGAGGAGGAGGATGGCGACAAGAAGAAAAAAGTCGCTCAAAATTTTCTCGTTTCGGCCCCGGATGTTAAAGAAGCTTACAGCCGCATGGAGGAAAGCCTTGCAGGTTTGATGATCGATTACCAAGTACTCTCAATTGTTTCTTCTCCCATCCTTGAAATTTTTCCTTACCGAGATGAAGAAGTGCAATCCCCTGGGAAAAAAGTTCTAGTAAATGAAGAACCAGAACCCAGTTCTAAGGGAGTAGTGTTCAGTGCTTCAGGGTCAGACTTGGATGAATTGGAGGAAGAGGATGCTGCATCGGACAGCTCCTTGGAAGATCACTTTGACGAAGATCATGAGTAATCCCATTGAAGACTTACGTAACGACCACAGCGATTTTACAAGAAACACGAAGGCTTTAACCTTTGATAATCCATGGGATGGTTTCCATGCGTGGTTCAACGAAGCCGTGCATCAGGGGGAGCTTGAGGCTAACGCGATGGTTATTGCTACCGTTAATTCGGAGGGAATGCCCAGCGCTCGAGTTGTTTATTTGAAAGAAATTTTCGAAGAATCGTTTGTTTTCTATACTAATTACCTTTCGGAAAAAGGACGGGATTTGAGCTTGAATCCCAAGGCAAGCTTGTTGTTTTTTTGGCCAGGATTGGAACGACAAATTCGCATTCAAGGAATAGTGCATAATATCGATGAGGTCATCAGCGATGCTTATTTTGCTTCACGACCTAGGGAAAGTCAACTCGGTGCTTGGGCCTCGTTTCAATCGGAACACTTAAATTCCATGGAGGAAATAACAGCAAGGTTTCAGGAGTTTTCGGCAAAGTACCCGAACGAAGTTCCCCGTCCAGCGCATTGGGGAGGCATGGCTTTGGTTCCAAGCAAGTTTGAATTTTGGCAAGGAAAACCTTCTCGCTTGCACGAACGTTTGGTGTTCGAAGGGAGTTCCAATACATGGGATAAATTTCGTTTGAATCCGTAATGATATGAAGGAACAACCAACGGAAATCATCGTTTTGCCCTCGGGAATCCGATTGGTCTACTTGAAGTCGAACAGTCCCGTGGGCCACTTGGCTTTTTATTTCAAAGGAGGGAGCAGGAGTGAACCCATGGAGAAAATGGGTTTAGCGCATTATCTCGAACACTGTATTTTCAAAGGAACCAAGCAACACGGTCCTATGTGGATTTTATCCCGACTTGATGAGGTAGGAGGGGAGTTGAATGCCTTTACCGCCAAGGAAGAAATCTGTGTACATGCCACTTTCTTGAACAAATATACCAAGCGAACCTTTGAATTAATGTCGGATTTGGTGATGAATTCCACCTTTCCACTGGAGGAAATTGAAAAGGAAAAAGAGGTGATCATCGATGAAATTAATTCCTACAAAGACAGTCCTGTCGACCGTTTAATGGATGAATTTGACGCTTTGTTATTTCCGGGAAGTACCCTTGGAAATCCAATTTTAGGAACAAAGAAGTCTGTCAAAGGATTGCAGCAAGACGATTTGTTGCAGTTTATTCAGTCCAACTTCACCGCGGATAATTTAGTGATTTCCTATGTAGGAAAAGAATCCCAACAACGGTTAGTGAACCTGATCCATGAATGTTTGCCGGAATTACCATTAAAGGCCCAAAATTTACAGTTCGAAGTTCCCGAAAAAGCCCAAGTGTTTCGCCTTCGTAAAAAGGAATCGAACCATCAATCCCATGCCATTCTCGGGGCTTATGCCCCTTCTTTTCGCGACGATGACCGTTTAATGATGAACCTCCTAATCAATTACCTTGGAGGTCCAGCGATGAATGCTCGATTGAATGTCGTAATTCGTGAAAAGTACGGTTTGGCTTACCATGTAGAGGCGAATTACACGGCGTTGGAGGATTCCGGTTATTGGGGGATACTGCTTTCGGCAGAGCAAAAAAACATTGACAAATCCATGGAGTTGGCCAAAAAAGAACTGAGCAAGCTCAATATCCAAGGCCTTTCCAAAGCCCAATTGCAAAAACTTAAGGTGCAGTTTTTAGGTCAGCTGTCCATTGCATCAGAAAGCAACAATGCACGGTGTATGGCGAATGGAAAAACCTTGTTGGTCTATGATCGAATCGATGCTCTTTCGGAAACCTTTCGTAAAATCCAAGCCGTAAAATTGGAAGAAATTAATGCCGTAGCGACCAAGTACTTTTCTCCCGAAAACGTTTGTGAATTGGTGTACGATAAAAAGTAAATCACTTACCTGCGGTCACCAAAAATTTTACTGCCTACCCGAATAAAGGTGCTGCCTTCTTCGACGGCAATAGGATAGTCATCGCTCATGCCCATGGAAATTTCTTGGAAGCTTTCAACGGAGGAAAAATGATGTTGTTTTAAGGTTTTGAAGGTCGAGGCCAAGGCCTTAAATTCTTGGCGAATTTGTGTTGTGTTGTCGGTAAACGTCGCCATACCCATGACTCCGCAAAGTTGTATGTTATTTAGGGAGTCGAGGACCTTAGGTGTAAGGAATACGTTCGCTTCCTCCATCAAAAAACCAAATTTACTTTCCTCTTGTGCGATATGAAATTGCAGTAAACACGGTATTTTTCGTCCGATTTTTTGTCCCTGTTTATCGATTTCTTGGAGCAGTTTTATGCTATCAACTCCATGAATTAAATGCACAAATGGGGCAATGTATTTAACCTTGTTACTCTGAAGGTGACCGATCATATGCCATCGGATATCCTTGGGAAGCGCTTCGTATTTCGCTACCAATTCTTGTACTTTGTTTTCGCCAAAATCCCGTTGTCCAGCTTCATAGGCCTCCATGATTTTGTCCATGCCCTGCGTTTTGGATACGGCGATGAGCTTGGTCATTACGGGAAGCGAGGCGTTGATTTGATGAATCGTTTCGCTAATCATTGAGGTTCATTATGGTAAGTCCGCTGCGTAATTTGGGTTCTACCCACGTGGATTTTGGAGGCATGTACATGCCATGATCGGCTACTTTTTTGACCTCGTCCATCGTGAGAGGGTACAGGAAGAAAGCCACCGAAAATGTTCCATCGTTAACTTGGTTTAACACCTCATTGAAGGGCGTGTTGCCGGGAACAAAGGAGATGTCTTGAGAGGTCTTAAGGTCTTTGATCTTTAAAATGGGTTGTAAAATCCATTGAGTAAGAAGTTCCGCATCCAGGCTTAATGTTGGGTGATCTTTTTGTATCAAGGAATCATAGAAGATGAGGCTATAACATGTTTTGTTCAGGTAAATCGTGATTTCGTGCTTTCTTTGAGGCTTTCGTGGTGTACGAAGTTCTTCTAGGGTTCCCCATTTTTCAAGCTGCTTTAAAAAGACCTCACTCGATTGACCGTTAAGATGCCGAACAAGCCGCTGAAATTCAAGAATTTTTAAGTCTTCTTCCTGCACATAATAGCTCAAGAACTTTCGTCCTTTCTCCTTCGCTCCTTTAGATTTTTCTTGTAGATAATACGCTACGGAAGAGGCGCTCCGGTGGTGACCATCTGCAATATAGGTGGCAGGAATTTGTAGGAAGCATTGAATGAGTGCCTCGGTTTTTGCTTGGTCGATGATCCAAAGCTCATGTTTGTTTAGATCGGTAGTAGAAAATTCATATTCAGGACGATCCACCAATACCGCAGCAATCAGTGCATTGATGCGTTCATTGCCTTGGTATGACATTAATACCGGTTCGGCGTTTAATCCTACGACTTCGAGGTATTCGGTAAAAACCGCTTCACGTGCAGTGAGCGTAGCTTCGTGTTTTTTGATAACATCGTTCAGGTAGTCTTCGGCATCTGCTCCGCCAATGATTCCCGTGTAACTACGGTCGCTGCTCGTTTGCCGGTAAAGGTATAAATGGGGTTCTGCGTCTTGAATTAAAATGCCTTTTTCTTGAAATGATTCATATCCTTTTTTAACCAGCGCAAAGCGCTCGGGTGAATTTGCCTTGGATTTTAATGCTTTATTAAACTCGGGATTGATAATGTGTAAGAGCGTGAAGGGATTGTCCTCAATTTTCGCTTTTAACACATTGCTTTTGTAGGAGTAATAAGGTCTTGTTGCCACTAAATGCACCTTGTCCCTTACCGGACGAATAGCTCGGAATGGGTGGAGAATTGCCATGGTTAGAATTTATAACTGACTCCTAAGCTTGGTAGGATGGGAAATTGATAAATAATCTTGGAGGTAATTCGGTTTACGTAAAAAATATTGTTGCGGTTGTACGCATTGGTAACGCTGCCTGTAACCTCCATATGCGTTTTATTTTTGAATCTGAATTGTTTTTTCACGGTTATATCCAATCGGTGATACGAAGGTAGCCTACGGCTATTGAAGGTTCCGAGTAAAGTGCTGATGGTAGATGGATTATTCGTAACATAATCCGTTGTAACGCCTCCTGAAAAATTCTCTGCTTGGTAAAACCCTGCAGTGGGCGTAAAAGGAAGACCCGAGCCCAAATTCCATCGAACGTTGAGTTCAAGGTCTTTCTTTTTCCCGAATTGATAAGACCCAACCACGTTTACATTATGCCGTCGGTCGAATACGGGAAAATACTCTGTGAAGCCATCCCATCGGGTAGAATAACTGTAGGAGTATACCCCCCATAAGAAAAAACGGTCAAGGGATAGCTTGTACAAAACATCGATTCCATAGGTTGTTCCAGATTCAATGATGAAGTCTTTTTTGAACACATCTGCTACATTAGCAAATTGGGCTAAATCGTCGTAGAGTTTATTTTGGTTGATATTACTTAACTGCGAAAAATATTTATAGTAGCCTTCAACATTGATGAAATTGCTTTTGTTAAGATCGTACTCTAAACCTAAAATGCCGTGCCACGCGTACTGAAGTCCGTTTTTAATTTTCTTGGTATTTCCATATTCGTTGACAAATTCCTCTTGCACGTTGGTTGGAGCCGATAACAATCCGTTGAATAAGTTAACAATATCTTTATCGCTCGAAGCGGAGGTGAAATTTTGTGAATAACGGCCTCCCGAGAATTTCACCCTTAATTTTTCGGTGGCGTTGTACTTAAGTCCCAAGCGAGGTTCGGGTGATACGGTACTCAGGGAAGCATAGGCTTGAACACGGAAACCTGCTTGCATGACCCAACGAAGGTTTTTCGAGACCCTTCGGTAATTGTAATATGCCCCAATTTCCGTATTAAAATTAAAGAGTTCGATGCGTCGTTTCGCTTCATTGAAGGTAACGAATTCGGTGTTAAATCCGGAAAAGTTGAACCCATAATTCATTTCACCTTCGTTCTTTAAAAAGTACGAAAAATCAAAACCTAAATCAAAACCACCGATTTTGGAATAGCGAGGTTCTACCTGCGATTCGCTGAAGGTAGTTTCAAAATTTGACCCATTGACGTGCCCTCGAACAAAAACAGGGGAGCCTGAAGGGATGAGCAAAAAGTTTATGCCTCCTCCTGATGCTTGCCAATTTAAATCTGCGATTTGATAATTGACGCTGTCCTGGTTGTGAAAGCCGAACACGCTCATTTTTGATCCTCCATCACCGGTAAACGTTACTTTACCGTATAAATCGGTAAAATTAAAAGGCAATCCATCGCCTTCATTAACCCGTGGGTACAAGGATTTAGAGGTGTAATCCAGCAGGCTATGTTTGGCAGTGAACACATAGGATCCAGGAGAAAGCCTTCCGTTTTTAGCTTTACTCAAAGGACCTTCCAATACGAGTTTTGCCAAGAATGGAGAAACCGAAGCTTTACCGCCAAAAGATCCACGATCGCCATCTCGGTAGGAAATATCCATAATGGAAGACACCCTGCCACCGTATTTCGATTCGAAACCTCCTGTGTAGATGTCAACGGATTTAACTAATTCTGTTTCGAAAATCGAGAAAAAACCGATGGAATGAAAAGGGTTATAAATAGTCATTCCGTCCAACAAGGTTTTATTTTGAATGGGTGTACCACCACGAACGTAGAATTGTCCTCCTTGGTCACCGGTAGTAGTAACCCCTGGGGTTACCGAAACAGCACCCAAAACATCGCTCTCTGCTCCATATACTGGAATTCGTTCGACCGCTGCTTTATCAAATTTAACAATGCCAACATCGGGCTTTGTTTTTTTCGTTTTTGACTCAGCGGTTACGACTACATCGTCAAAAATTAAATCAGAGGGGGTTAGGAGAATGCTTACATCAACAATTTTCTTGTCGCCTTGTAACTTGATGGGTATGAAGGTTTTTTTGTATCCTGAAACTCGAAGGCGCAAAATGTAGCTTCCTGGGTTCAGTTTTGGAATGGAAAATAATCCGTTTTGATCCGTCATAGCGCCAGCGACTAGCGCACTATCCTCTGATAATAAGGTTACTTTTTCGTTGCTTACCGCTTCACCCGTTTTTTCATTGCTAACAAAACCACGAACATTGTATTGCTGAGCCAAAGCACCTTGTAAGGTCAGAAAAAACAGGAGAAAAATGAGGAGAGACCTGAGCATAAATATAATTTGCCCGAAGTTACGTAATTTATGGCTAAAACAGCTTATTGTCGGTCGTTGAGTGTCTGGTTTATCTGTTTTCGTTGAACAAGGCCTCGACGAATGCCGATTTTTCAAACAATTGCAAATCTTCCATTTTTTCACCAACTCCAATATATTTTACGGGTATTTGCATTTGGTCGGAGATGCCTATTACGACGCCACCTTTGGCGGTGCCATCTAATTTCGTTATGGCCAGTGCATTAATATCCGTGGCTTGGGCAAATTGCTTCGCTTGTTCGTAGGCGTTCTGTCCAGTTGAACCGTCTAGAACCAATAATACTTCGTGAGGAGCATTGGGATATACCTTGCTCATGACCCTTTTGATTTTACTTAATTCGTTCATCAAATTCACCTTGTTGTGAAGCCTACCTGCCGTATCAATAATGACTACATCGGCATTATTTGCTTTCGCTGATTGAAGGGTATCATAGGCCACACTGGCTGGGTCTGCATTCATGCCTTGTTGAACAATATCGACCCCAACCCGTTGTGACCAAATGATTAATTGGTCCACCGCTGCAGCTCGGAAGGTGTCTGCGGCACCTAAAACTACTTTTTTGCCTCCTGCCTTAAATTGATGTGCTAACTTTCCAATGGTGGTTGTTTTTCCAACACCGTTAACTCCCACCACCATGATGACGTAAGGTTCCCCTGGGTTCGTTGATAAATTATTTTCCAACGAGATGCTGCTCTCCGCCAGCAGCGTGGAAATTTCTTCTTTTAAAATGGTATTGAGTTCATCGGTGTTGAGTACCTTATCACGTTTAACACGTATTTCAATGCGCTCAATGATTTTTAATGTCGTGGCAACCCCAACATCCGAAGCAATCAACAGTTCTTCTAAATTGTCTAATACCTCATCGTCAACGGTTGATTTTCCCAAGATTGCTCGGGAAATTTTCGATAGAAACGACTGTTTCGTTTTCTCAACTCCTTTGTCAAGATTTTCGTTTTTACCGCGTGAAAAAAAGTCAAATAAACCCATAGTGAAAAAAAAATCCCGGAAAGACCGGGACTAACTTTTTGTAAATTCTACTTATTTAGAGAACCACTCCTTTACCTTATCGTTGTGAACGATCTCTTCTTTAGTGGTGTATGAACCTGATTTCGCGGATTTAGTCATCTTAATTACCTTGGTGTGTTCTTTTCCTCCACCTTTCTGCAAGGATGCAACTACTTTCTTAGCCATGTTCTACTTATTTAATTTCTTTATGTACGGTGTAACGCTTTAATACCGGATTGAATTTTTTCAATTCCATACGATCGGGCGTATTTTTTCTGTTTTTCGTGGTAATATACCGCGACATACCGGCCATTCCTGACTCTTTATGCTCAGTGCACTGAAGTATCACTTGAATTCTATTCCCTTTAGCTTTCTTTGCCATGTTCGTTCTTTTACTCGATTACTTTAATTATTTCAAAAAACCTTTCGCCCTTGCATCCTTGAGACAAGCAGAAATACCTTTCTTGTTTACTGTGCGTAATGCGGCAGCAGAAACTTTTAAAGTAATGTAGTTGTCCTCTTCCGGAACATAGAACTTTTTGGTTAACAAATTCGGAAGGAAACGTCGCTTGGTTTTACGGTTTGAGTGGGAAACATTGTTTCCTACCATAACAGATTTCCCAGTAAGTTGACAAATGCGTGACATGATTCTTGTGTTTTACTTTTAATTAAAGCGGGTGCAAAGAAACGATATTTTTCCTATATAAACAAGTGAATATTATTTTTTACTCAAATATTACCTAACAACCCTTCAAATCATGAATCCAGCATAGATAACCTCAATAAATTCAAGGCGGCAAGGGTCGTCATTTCAATGTTTCTTCCACGATTGTCCCCAAAGGTAAAACGCTTAGCATAACTGCCTTTCGGGCCGGAGAGACCAATCCAAACCGTACCAACTTCATCTTTGGAATCTCCTTTGGAAGGCCCCATGATTCCGGTGGTACTTAAACAATAATCGGTTTTAAGGCGTTTTCTACCTTCCTCCGCCATTCGCAAGGAAACTTCTTCGCTGACAACGTCATGTTGTTCAATGAAAGAAAGGGGAATACCTAAGAGTTCGCTTTTTAAAGCCGTGTGATACGTGAGTAAACTCCCACGAAAATAGCCGGATGATCCTGGAATCTCCACCAAAGCCGAAGCCAAAGTTCCTGCGGTACAACTTTCAACGGTTCCTACAGTCGCCTTGTTCTTCAATAGAAGTTTCCCAACAACTAGAGCAATGGTATCATCCTCATACCCGATAATTAAGCTAGGTATGATGGATTGCAATTCTTGAATTTTGGTTTCAATGATATCGTGATCCTTTTTACCCCGGAAAGATCCAATGCGTAATTTCACCAATCCAGGTGCAGGTAGGTAGGCCAGGCTTAGATCTAATTTCTCCAATGATTCTTCCCAGGGAGCAATGCGTTCTGCTAAAAAACTTTCCCCTAGTCCTTGGGTAACAACTGTCCGATGATATAAGGCATTCAAAGAATATCTTTCTACAATTCTTGGTAAAATTTCTTCGCTAAATATTCCTTTCATTTCATAAGGCACCCCCGGAAGGCTGATGACGGATTTTCCCTTGGCTTGAAACCACATTCCCGCCGCCGTTCCCCATCGGTTGGGTAGAATTTCGCATCCATCAGGCAGGTGTGCTTGTTCAATATTCACTTGCAACATGGGGCGGTTGCGTCGGGCAAAAAAATCTTCGATGTGTTTCAAGGTGGGTTCGTGAAGTACCAGAGGCATTTCAAAATACTTTGCCAATACCTTTTTGGTCCGGTCGTCTTTGGTCGGACCCAGACCTCCCGTTACAAGGATTAGATCAGCTTCAGTAACTTCAATGGCACGTCGAATGTGATCCGCATCATCCGAGATGGTGAGAACTTCTTGAATTCTGGCACCGAGCAAGGACAACTCTTTTCCAAGCCATGAAGCATTGGTATTGACGGTTTGGCCAATTAATAATTCATCTCCGATTGAAATAAGGGTTACCCTCATGCTTTTACAAATTTTGCAATCGATTCAATATGACCTGTATGGGGAAATTGATCTACTAAACTGAATTTCTCAAGGACATAACCCGCATCGAATAAGGTGGAAGCATCCCTCGCTTGTGTCGAGGGGTTGCAGGAAATGTACACAATTCTTTTTGCCCCAAGAGCTATGGTTTTTAATAATGTTTTTGGAGCAATTCCGGCACGTGGTGGGTCCAGGATAAGCGCTCCAATTTTCCCTTCATATTCTGGATGTTCTTTTAAAAACTTACCGACATCTGCGGCATAAAATTCCACATTGGAAAGTCCATTTTTTAGCGCATTTTCTTTGGCATCCTCAATGGCCTCCTGAACAATGTCCACTCCTGTTATTTTTCCAAAGCCCCTCCTTTTAGCCACCAGTTGGGCAATCGTCCCTGTTCCGCAAAATAAGTCGAGAATTTCCACGCTTTCATCAAGATCCTCTAATAAGTAATCAATGGCTTTTTGATAAAGCAGTTCTGCACATTGAGGGTTGGTTTGGAAAAAGCTTTCCATCCTCATTTGAAAAGTTAAACCTAACAGGCTTTCTTCCACCATTGGTACTCCATACAATACCTTGGTTCTACCGTTTTCAATTTTGGAACGGTCCGCAACATCATCGTTTATGGTGTGTTGGATGCCAGCAATTCTCGGCCCGTGTAATTCAAGAACTTTAGCAACAAAACCTTGAACGTTAAACGATTTTATTCCTTCGGATGAGGTGACCAAATGAACTAAAAGTTGGTCGTCTTTAAAGGATTTTCGAACTACAATGTGGCGGAAAAATCCTGTTTTTTTCGGCGGATGCCAAGCGGGTAATTGGCTGTTTTCAAGATAGGAACGCAATACGGGAAGTTTTTCTTCCCAGGATTTATCGAATAATCCGCTCGGGCGGTTTAAGTTCTCGACTTTCCACCAAGTACCTCGTCGCTTAAAACCCAATGCGAATGCGTCGTCTTTTTCTTCTCCAGTTTCAAGCACATGTTCAATGCTCGAAAAACTGTATTCCATTTTGTTGCGATAGAAATAGGTGGACGGCGATTCAATGTACTCATCAAGCTTCTCGTGAATTTTTCGGTCGCCGCTTATTTTTGCAAAGGTGCTTAGGGTAGATTCGGTTTTTACGGTTCGCTGAAGTTCTTCGGGAATGAAGAGATAAGGCGCGCCTGAAATTTCTTGAAAATCAGTCATTACTTCGCAGGCAGCTCTTTGAACAACTTCCACTAATTTTGCCTCCGCGTGCTGTTTCCTTTTGACGTCTATTTTGGCTTTAACAATTTGACCCGGAAAGGCATTGTCGACAAAGACAATAAAATGGGAGCCCTCAACAGGTATTTTAGCGATTCCTCGTCCGCCGAAGGCGTAACCGTCAATGGTTAGCTCAACAATCTCTCCTCGATGAAACATGCTTAAATCATTCCGCGAATTACCCCCTTATCCGATGCTTGGATAAACCCAAGGATTTCGTCGCGAAGTTCGGACGCTGGAACCGTTTCTAGGGTGGATTGAATGCCTTTGGTCATGTTGCTATTTTGAACGTACAGACAGCGGTAAATATCCTCGATCTGGCGCACGTCCTCATCGCTGAATCCTCTTCGCCTCAAGCCAACGGAATTTACCCCAGCAAAAGTTAAAGGCTCACGTGCCGCTTTAATATAGGGTGGCACATCTTTTCGAACCAGAGAAGCACCTCCGATAAAAGCGTGTTTGCCGATGTGCACAAATTGCTGTGCGGCAACCTTACCCTCAAGAATGGCGTGGTCATCGATCATAACATGTCCAGAGAGTCCGGTATAGCTGGCGAGTATCACATGGTTTCCTATCTGGCAGTCGTGGGCAACGTGAACGTAGGTCATCAGCAGACAATGAGATCCAATCGAAGTTTTCCATTGATCCTTGGTTCCTCGGTGAATGGTGACGCATTCGCGAATTTTTGTGTAATCACCGATTTCTACCGTGGTATATTCGCCGTCGAATTTCAGATCTTGCGGCACGACCCCGATCACTGCTCCAGGAAATATTTCACAAAATTTCCCAATGCGAGTTCCTGGGTATAAATGAACGTTGCTATGTACGATTGTCCCTTCACCAATGATCACGTCTTCATGTATCATGGCGAAAGGCGCAACCTGAACGTTTTTGTCTAATTGTGCCTTAGGGTGGATGCAAGCGAGGGGTGAAATCATGCGATTTTGTCTTTTACAACTTGAGCTAACATTTCTGCTTCCATGACCGCTTTTCCATTAACATAAGCAATGCCTGACATTTCCACTAAACCACGTCGAATGGGTGAAATTAGCTTTAATTCAAAGACTACGGTGTCGCCTGGAATAATTTTAGATTTGAACTTGACCTTATCGATTTTCATGAAATAGGTCGTGTAAAGGTGGGGTTCGTCCACCTTACTCAAAGCGAATATTCCACCAACTTGCGCCATCGCTTCAATTTGTAGAACGCCAGGAAAAACAGGGTTTCCAGGGAAATGGCCTGTGAACATGGGCTCGTTCATCGTGATGTTTTTTACACCCACAATGGAATCCTCGGAAATAGAAAGTATTTTATCCACTAATAAAAAAGGATATCGGTGCGGCAACATGCGTTCGATGTCCTGAATGTTGTAGAGCGGATCTTGGCTTAGGTCAAAGAAACGTCCTTTAGACTGTTGTTTTTTGATTTGGTTCTTGAGTATTCTAGCAAAGGCAACATTCCCAAAATGCCCTGGTCGAGCGGCTAAAATATGAGCCTTTATGGGGCGTCCTACCAGCGCTAAATCTCCTACAATATCCAATAGTTTATGTCTGGCGGGTTCATTTTCAAATTGCAACTTGGTGCTGTTCAGGACCCCGATGCCTTCGATGTTGACGTCCAAACTTTCTTTTCCTAAAAGTTGGGCTAAACGATCCAGCTCTTCTTTGGAGATATCGGTTCGGTCCACTAAAACAATGGCATTGTCTAAATCACCGCCTTTGATTAAGTTGTTTTTTGCAAGAAATTCTAATTCACGTAGGAAGCAAAACGTTCTGCACGGTGCAATTTCTTTGTTGAATTCTCCCAAATGGTACATGCTCGCATGTTGTGTTCCCAGAACTGGTGAATTATAATCTACCATTACCGTAATGCGGTAAACGGGATTTGGAACGGCTAAAAATTCAATGTTTTTCTCAAGATCTTCCCACGGAATGATTTCATCCAACTCTAGATAAACGCGTTCTGCTTCTTGTTCTACTTTACCGGTCTTTTCAATGGCATGTACATAAGGAAGGGCGCTTCCATCTAGGATAGGAATTTCGGGGCCGCTCAATTTTATCAAGGCGTTATCAATTCCACAACCCACTAAGGCGGCTAATACGTGTTCTGTGGTATACACCCGCACCCCTTTAAACTCCAAGGTCGTACCACGATCTGTTGCCACGACATAATCAACATCTGCCGGAATAATAGGCGAACCTTCCACATCGATTCGTTGAAATTTATACCCTTGGTTTTCGTTGGCCGGGCAAATTTCTAAGCTAACTTTTTCACCGGTGTGCAATCCAACTCCGATGAATTGAAGAGGAGCAGCTAAGGTGCATTGCATTTCTACCATTACTTATCCTTGTTTTCTTTTAATTCGTTTAGTTCTTTGCGCAAAGCTCTTAGCTCATCCATAAGCTCAGGCAAACGGCGAAAGCCGATGAACGAGCGCTTGAAATCGTTTAAGGAAATTGCAGGAGAACCCATGAGGGTTTCCGCGGATTTAACCGAGGACGGGATTCCGGACTGAGCTACGATTTTAGTATGATCTGCTACCGTTAAATGCCCATTGATTCCTGTTTGACCTCCCACCATAATGTGTTTACCCAACTTTGCAGAACCTGCAATACCAGCTTGCGAAGCAATGGCCGTATGATCACCAATTTCAACGTTGTGAGCAATTTGGCAAAGGTTATCGATTTTTACCCCTCGGCCAATTCGGGTCGACCCCATCGTGGCTCGATCAATGGTACAGTTGGAGCCAATTTCAACGTCGTCTGAGATTACCACATTTCCGATTTGAGGAACCTTACTGTAGACGCCTTGGTCATCTGGTGCAAATCCAAAACCGTCACTCCCGATCACGGTTCCCGAGTGAATAATGCATCGTTTTCCAATATGCATGTTATCGTAAATCTGAACTCCCGAAAACAAGGTGGTATCTTCACCAATCCTACTAAAATCTCCGATGTGAGTTCCTGGGTAAATGGTGCAGTTCTTCCCAATAACGACATTTGCGCCTAAGTATACAAAGGCACCGATGTAACAATTTTCGCCCACTTGAGCCGTAGGATGAACAAAACTAGGTTGTTCAACTGTCGCTTGTTTTTTTTGAAATTGTGCATACAATTCAAGCAAACGAGCAAAACTGCTATAGGCATCATTAACCCGTATTAACGTCAATGTCAGTGGGAGACTTTGTGTGGGTCGAAAAGAATGATTAACGATGCAAATACTGGATAAGGTGCTGTAAATATGCGCTTCATATTTTGGGTTAGCTAAAAATGAAAGACTGCCCGTTTGTCCTTCCTCGATTTTTGCTAATTGATTGACACAAACGTTTTCATCGCCTTCAACGGTTCCTTGCAACAATTCAGCAATCTGTTTGGCGCTAAACTCCATGCATCAAAAGTAAATAATTATATGGTGCGTCTGTGATGGATTGGCCTTAATTATCAACATTACCTTGCGTAGTACATGAAACTCAGTTGTCGGAGCTGAGTTTTTCGATTTCTATTTTCTCTTGATACCAACTTCCCGTAAGCCGAATTTGAGCTTTTTTAGTAGGGGAAAAGGTGTTGGTAATGGAAATTTTATGAAGAGGTTTGTCGGCATTTAAACTACTGGAATCTGCATACAGTATACCGGTTTTAAAAAATAATTCGGTTATTATTTCCGGAGCTTTCTGTGCATCAATGCCTTTTAAAGTATAGTTCTCCCATGAGCCTGAAAACCAATTTTTATCCTTTTTGTAAAGAAAGGGACGCGCTTTTCCTTTTAAACGCCGGTACGAATGGATGTCGGAATTTTCAAAATCAATATCGACAACAAAACTCTTTTCACGAAGTGCAATCAAACAATTGATGTTTTCCTGCTGAGGAAAGGCATTGTAAAAAACATAGATTTTTTCGTTTCCTTCACGCTGGCTATCGCTGAAGGAAATGCTGGCTCCTTCTATGAATTCTTTCAATTGAATTGGGCTAATGCGGTGTTGGATCAGATACAAAGAGTCGAGAGAATCTACAAAAATAATTCGATCCAATACCGCCGATTTCACTCGGTTGCTAGGAGTCCAGGAACAACCTTTCTGTTGAAAAATGACTACAACGAAAATAAGACCTATTGCAAAGCCGATTCCATAATATTTCAGCCGCCTTAGGAAACTAGACATGAAAGAATGGTATCCTAAAGTATTGCGTCCAGCTTAGATACAAGGGTTGCTTTCGGAACGGCACCAACCGATTTATCTACCACTTCACCTTTTTTAATGAAAAGAATGGTGGGAATATTTCGAACACCAAACTTCGTGGCGATTCCTGCATTTTCATCAACGTTTACTTTTCCTATAATTGCGCGGTTTGCATATTCGGTATGAAGTTCATCCACTACTGGACCGATCATTCTGCAAGGTCCGCACCATTCCGCCCAAAAATCCACTAGGACCGGTTTGTCAGAATTCATTACTAGTTCTTCGAAATTATTGTCGTTGATTTCTACTGCCATGGTTTATGATTTTATTCACTGCAAAAGTACATTTTTTTTTAACGCTTTGTCCAGATCAATTTGTTCTTTGAGAAATTTTGCAGTTAATGAGCTGTCCTTGAATTCCTCAATCAATTGTTCCGGACTCCCCTTCGCAATGATTTTTCCTCCTTTTTTTCCTCCCTCTGGGCCCATATCCACCAGGTAATCTGCGCATTTAATGATGTCCATATTATGCTCTATTACCAATACGGTGTTGCCCTCGTTGACTAATCGCTGCAATACATCAAGCAACATTTTGATGTCTTCAAAATGCAAGCCTGTAGAAGGTTCGTCTAACAGATAGATCGTTTTTCCGGTCGCTTTTTTACACAATTCAGCCGCTAATTTGATCCGTTGTGCTTCACCTCCCGATAGGGTGGTGGAGGGTTGGCCTAAGGTTAAGTATCCAAGCCCAACACTTTTAAGGGTGGCAAGTATTTTTTGAATTTTAGGTACGGACTCAAAAAAGGAAACGGCTTCTTCAATGGGTAGGTTCAGTACATCGGATATGCTCTTACCTTTAAATTTAACTTGCAAGGTTTCGTCGTTATACCTTTTTCCTTGGCATACTTCGCACGTTACATAAACATCAGGCAAAAAATTCATTTCAACAAGACGCAAACCTCCGCCGTTGCAGGTTTCACATTTTCCACCGGCTACATTGAAAGAAAACCTACCGGGTTTATATCCACGAATTTGAGCCTCGGGAAGCGAGGCAAATAAGCTCCTTATTTCATCAAATACTTTGGTGTAGGTTACAGGATTCGACCTGGGTGTTCTGCCTATCGGGCTTTGATCGATGTTGATAACTTTATCAATGTGCTCGAGCCCTTCAATGCGGTCAAATGGAAGGGGGAAATAGGATCCGCCGTAAATATGGCGCATCAAAAGGGGGTAAAGCGTTTGATTGATTAACGTAGATTTCCCGGAGCCAGAAACCCCTGTTATGCACGTTAGGGTTCCAAGCGGAATGGAAAGATTTACGGATTTCAGGGTGTTCCCCGTGGCGTTTTTTAGTTGCAGCCATTGCCCATTTCCCGAACGGCGATGAGGGGAATAGTCTATGCTTTTTCGTCCACTCAAATACTCGGCAGTTAGGGTGTTGGAATCCAGTAAGCCATTATACGTTCCTGCATAACATATCGAACCGCCAAGTACTCCAGCCTTGGGACCTATATCTACTACGCAATCAGCTGATTCCATCATGTCTCGATCATGTTCAACGACTAATACCGTATTGCCTGAATCTTTGAGTTTCAGCAATGCCTGAATTAACCTTTGGTTGTCGCTTTGATGCAATCCAATGGAAGGTTCATCCAAAATATACAGTACATTAATTAATTCACTGCCGATCTGTGTGGCGAGTCGGATGCGCTGCGCTTCGCCGCCCGATAAACTTCGGGTGGGTCTACTCAGATTCAAATAACCAAGTCCCACATCGAGGATGAATGAGAGACGTGCTTGAATTTCTTTGATGATTTCGCGTGCAATCAACCTTTTGTCGGCAGATAAATACTGATCAATATTACTAACCCATGAGGCTAAATCTTCCAAATCCATTTGACCTAATTCACCGATATTTTTCGTGCCAATCCGGTAATGTAATGCTTCTTGCTTCAAACGAAAACCGCCGCATTCCGGACAAGTTGTTTTTTCCATGAATTGTTTAATCCACTGCATCATGGTAGGGTCGCCGTCGTCTTTATACTTCAGTATGAACGGAATCAATCCTTCAAAACGTTCTTCCGGCTGTTTTGCGCTGAGTTCCATATCCTCATTGCCGTAAAGAATCAAATTGATTTCATGTTCTAAAAAATCATTCAAAGGGGTGTTAAGCGAATGATTCAAGGAACTTACGACCCGGTTGAGTTTTTCAAAAAACCAATTGTTTTTAAAGCTCCCTAATGGAGCCAGCGCTCCACCTTTGATCGATTTGCCACGATCAGGAATGATTTTTTGGACATCAACGGCACTTATTTCACCCAGTCCGTTGCATTTGGAACATGCTCCATACGGAGAGTTGAATGAAAAAAGATTAGGCTCAGGTTCCGGATAGGAAATACCCGTGGTTGGACACATTAGGCTTCGGCTAAAAAAAGCGAGGTCCTCGTTGTCCATATCCACCACCATCAGAGTTCCTCCACCTAATTTCATGGAAATTTGAAGGGCACTGAGTAGTCGTCCCTCTTCCAGCGAACCTTTTTTGAATCGGTCCACCACAATTTCAATGTCGTGGGTTTTGTAACGGTCCAGTTTAAGACCTGGGGTTAGGTTAATAATTTTCCCGTCAATTCTCGCTTTTGAATATCCTTGACGTACGATTTGTTCTAAGAGTTCTTTGTAGTGACCTTTTCGAGCACGGATTTTCGGGGCCAGTATTGCGACATTCTTTGTTTGGTATTTTTCAAGGATGATTTCGCAGATTTGATGGTCCGTATATTTTACCATCAGTTCTCGGGTGTTCAAGGAATAAGCATCCGCCACTCGGGCAAAAAGGAGTCTTAGAAAGTCATTCAATTCTGTTATGGTTCCAACGGTAGACCGCGGAGATCGACCGGTTGTTTTTTGCTCTATTGCAATTACTGGGCTTAAACCGTCAATCTTATCGACATCAGGTCGTTCCAGACCTCCGATAAATTGCCTAACATAGGATGAGAAAGTTTCAATGTACCGCCTTTGTCCTTCTGCAAAAATGGTATCGAAGGCCAAAGAACTCTTACCGCTACCGCTGAGGCCAGTGAAAACGATGAGTTCATTCCTGTTCAAGGTTAGGTCGAAGTTCTTAAGATTGTGCGTTCTAGCACCGTAAATAGCAATCTTTTTATGCTCCGTCATAATGTCGTTCATGGACGAAAGGGGGTAAATTGCGAGGAGCTATTGGGAAGTTCAACCTCGCATGGCACGGAGGTTCGACTTAGTTTATTTCCCAGAATCCAAGGGTTGAGTAGGCGAATGGTTTTTCGATTCGTCCCTTGTTTTTTCGACCATAGCGCCAAATTATCAATGGGTTCGCTCACCGTGATTTTTCGCGTTTCGTAGGGTGGATAACCCGCATTGGGGGCAAGGTAATATCCATAGGCCTTTGGGTTTTCCATTATAAGCTTCATTGCCATAATTCTGAAAACATAACGGGCTGTCTCGTTGTTCATTTCCGTGTCAAAAAAATGGGTTACACCCTGAATTCGCATATCCTGTGCCAACCCGCCCGCGCCTCGATTGTAAGCAGCACACGCGTTAATCCAATCTCCAAATTTATCGTGGTTTTCTTTGATGAGCTTGCAGGCAGCACGGGTACTTTTTTCGACGTTCAAGCGTTCATCGATTTCAGCCGTAATCTTGAGGCCATATTCCGGGGCTGTGAATGGCATGAATTGCCAAAAACCAGCAGCTCCTACAGGACTAGTTGCATTGGATAAATTACTTTCTATCACACATAAATACTTGAAATCGTCGGGTACCTTTTCCTCTTTTAAAATGCGTTCGATTAATGGGAAATACCGGCGCGATTTTTTAAGGGCCAAGTGGGTGCTGCTTTGAAAGTACATATTGACCAAAATCTCACGGTCTAAACGTTCGACTAAATCAAGTTCTTGAAGGTTAATTTTTTGATTAAAAAATGAAACGGTAGTGGGGGTTAATGGAATAACCTTTGCATTTTTCGGGGCAATTGCGTTATCCGCAGTGGAGGGAGATTCTTGTCGACAAGCAAGAGCAAAAAGGAGCGGAATGAAACGAAGAAAATAAAGTGTTTTATGGAATTTTTCGACCATTTTGAAGGTGCGTTTTTTGGAACAAAAAATAGAACAGTATCAGCAAAGGAAGGAACAATATGAGCAATTCGTAATAGTATCCTTTTTTATCGAGGTAAAAAGTTAAAAATCCTAACCCCGAAAAAAAAGCTGAATTGACAAGAAAAAATTTAAAAACGTGTTTTTCAGAATATCCAAAATATGCCAAGTGATGGGTTGTGTGGTCCTTGCCTCCTTTAAACGGTGATTTACGAGCTTTAATTCTGTTGAAAATAACCGTAAACGTATCAATTAGTGGAAGAGCTAATAGCAAAGACATGGTTAGAAATTTTATCCAAAAAGCCTCAGTAAATCCTGAAGAATCATCCCAAACCATGTGGACGGAGAAAAAGGCTACGATATAGCCAACGAGTTGGCTTCCTGAATCTCCCATGAACATCTTTGAAGGGGGCTTATTGAACCATAAAAAACCAAACAAGGCAGCCATGAATCCAATCAATAGAAAATGAAAGACGGTAAAACCCGAACCATGTACAAAAACGTCAATGCAAAAAATACCCATAAAAAAGGAAAGCGAAGTACCAGCTGCAATCCCATCCATATTATCAAGCATGTTGATGGAGTTCATCAATCCAACAGTCCAAACTACCGTTAAAAAGGCATTCAACTCAAAATATGGAGTAAGTGAAATGGTGTTATTGGACATCACAATTAACACCCCACATGCTGCTTGAGCGATTAGTTTGAAAAAAGGAAAAGTATCGTAGGCATCGTCTAAGAGGCCCATAGTAAAGGAAAGCAACAACCCGAGGAAAAACATTAAAAATACTTGTTGACCGAAAACGTTTTCATGAGAATGAGTGACCAAATAAATGAAAACTGCTAATGTGATACTTATAAAAAGTGTAATACCTCCTAAGGACGGTTTTTGTTGTTGATTCCATCGGGAAAGGATGTTGTTTTTACCTCGGATTCCGAGGTTCGATGCGAATTTCAAAACGAGTTGATTTAACCCGATAGAAACTATAAAAATTAGTATAAAAATACAAACCAGTTTAATTATAGGATTCATAATTAAAACGGGCTATTATAGTTCGCGAATAGGATTCCTTTTTGATCTTTATCAGAAATTAAAGGGTGATTTATTGGCCATGGAATTTTCAAGTGTGGATCGTTCCAAAGAAGGGTTTCTTCATTGGTAGGGGCGTAATATTCCGTGCACTTATAACTGAAAAGAGTGTTTTCTTCTAAGGTCAAAAACCCGTGAGCAAATCCCGGAGGAATATAAAATTGTTTGCCGTTTTCCGCGGATAATTCAATGAGCACAAATTTGCCGTAGGTAGATGATTCCTTTCGTAAATCTACCGCAACATCCAATACACTTCCTGAAAGAACCTGTACTAATTTGCCTTGTGCAAAAGGAGGTGTTTGAAAATGTAATCCGCGAAGCACCCCTTTGCGGGATAATGAAACATTGTCTTGCAAGAATTTTCGACCAAGCAAGGAGGTGTAATTATCCTGGTGGAAGTACTCGAAAAAGTAACCTCTCTCGTCCGCATACCTTTTCGGATGAAGGCAAATTAATCCTTCGATGTCGAAACGTTCTTCCCTCATGCTCCCTTTTTTGTGTGAGATTTTTTCCTTTTAGTGAAAAGTAATTTGCGCACCCGAGTAAGCAAGCCCTCCTTCTGATCGTCCGAGTAATACCCTCCATATCCGTAACCATAGCCATAGCCATAGCCATATCCATACCCGTACCCATACCCGTATCCGTAGATTCCAGCATTGGTAGGTACCGCGTTTAGGATAACATTTATTTTGTGGATTTTTTGAATGTTGAAAAGGTTCAAAATTTGGTCTGCAAAGGCGCGTTTGGAATAGTTGGCTTTAAAAACATAAATGGGAATATCTACTTGTGTTAGGATTTTGATACCATCGGAAACCACACCAATTGGTGGATTATCGATGAATATAACATCGTAGTCATTTTTGAGACGATCAAGACACGCGTAGAATTCTTGGCTTTGAATAAGGTCAGAAGGATTAGGGGGTATGGGGCCAGCCGTAATAAAATCCAAATTGGGGATATTGGACGTTTGAATTGCACTTTCCAAGGGTATAAGTCCAGAAAGTACTTGACTCATTCCCATTTCATTCTCCACTTTAAAACCGTGGTGTACTTTTGGTTTTCTTAAATCTAAGTCAAGCAGTATACAACGTTTTCCGCTTAAAGCAAACGTAGACGCCAAGTTTAATATAACGAACGTTTTGCCTTCTCCAGAAACCGACGAGGATACAGCCACTGTTCGGACTTCACTATTAATGAAATTCATGTTGGACTTAACGTTTCTAATGGATTCGGCTAATCGAGATTTTGGAGATTCGTTAACCACTACTTCCGAGTATTTCATTTTGTTTTTATGCAATGGAACCGTTCCCAAAACGGTCGCATTTTCAGGCAGCAAGGATTTGAGATCTTGAAGGGAAGTAATTTCATTGTAAAATAAGTACTTAAGGAAAAGAAAGCCGAATCCGATGAGCATAGCAAGGATTCCTGCAATGATATAGGTTAGTCTTTTATTGGGACTTATGGGTTGAAATGGAAGTTCAGGACGACTCAATAATTGAGTACTCGTTGAATACCCAGCATTGAGGAGCTGAAACTCAATTTTTCGTTCAATGAATTTATTGAAATAACCGCGGTTTAACTCCTCCATGTATTTTAAACGGTTAAATTCGATTTTTTTGTCCGGCAATCCCATGAGTTTCGCTTGATAAAAATCCACTTGCTCACTCAATTGTTTTTTCTCTGTAAACAAGCGCTCACGTATTATATTGAGGCTTTTGTGAATTAACTGTAAGTTGTTTTCAATCCTTCGATTTATCAGCTGAACCTTATTGCTTTCGTAGGAAATATCCTGTGAAATATCTTCTTTGGTTTCCAAAAGTTTATTCAATTCTTCTACCTGACGCGTAAAGGCCCCTTCAAAACTTCTCTTTCCAATAATTTGAGGTAAAATCTTGTAAAGGTCGGGTCGCGTTAATTGGTTGTTTATAAGGCTTTTCAAATAACCTATGGTGTATATTTCCTCGTTGATCTCAGCGAGCTTTAATGAATAACCGTTCAAATTGGTGGTAATATTGTTCTCTTCGTATTCGATACTTGGCAATCCTTCACGACGTTGAAACAAACTCAGACTGTCTTTAGATCCTCCCAGAACACCTGATAATGAATCCAGTTGAGAATTAATAAAACTGAGCGTTTTTAGGTTTTCCTCCTGATGTTTGGTTTTTTCAAAGGTGAAATAGCTAGTGATAATCGATTGAATGAGGTCAAAGGTGAGTTTTCGATTTTCATTGCGAAATGAAATTTCGATGGTTTTAGCGTTCTCATCAATAGGCTTAATCGTAAGCCCAGCTTGAAATTCCTTGAGAAGTTGCCTTGGGTTATTGAAAACAAAATATATGTTTCCATCTTCGATTAATTTTGAAAATGCAGCGGCATCACGGCTGTTAATCTTTATGTGAAACAAAGTGTTTTGAAGCTCCTTACCTAATATGCCACTCAAAGTTCTTTTTTGACCTTTGTAGGAGTAACTCAATTCGAAACTCGTAGAATTCGTTTTTTTAAAGAATACCTTTGAGCCGCAAAAACTGGAATCCTTGAGTTCATAGGTGATAATTGAGAATGGCGTAACCCCGTATAAATTCTCTGTCAGCAATTGGCCATCGTTGAAGATGCTTGTGTTTAAGTACAACCGTTGAATCGCTTGATCTAAAAGTACTGGGGATTTTAGTAATTCAATTTGTTCAGATAAATTTGGGCCTTCTACGATATTAGAGGGTTGTTCTAGGATTTTTTGCGTTTTATTCTCGGAAAGTAACTGAAGAACGGCCTTGCTCTCGTAAATAGGCTTTTTGTAACGAAGGTATAAGAAGGTCGTTCCAAAAACGGCAAGGAATACTATGATGGGTTTGTACCAATTCCTTGTTAAAACATTCCTTAGAATTATCGGGTTGAAATGGTCATTAATCCTGCGAGATTTTCCTTCCATTGCTAATACCTTAATACAATATTAAATACGGTGAATCCAATGGAAAAAAGATTCAGCCAAGGGGTAACTTCTTTAAGTGCAGTTTGAAGTTTTCGAGGATGGTAATTTACCACGATAATATCATGATTTTGAACCAGTGTTTCGCCAACACGGATTTGATCAATGTTGGATAAATCCAATTGATATACATGGCGTTTTCCATCGATAGTTCTCAATAAATGCACTTCGTTCGATTTCGCTTTTTCCTTGAGTCCTCCCCCCATGGCGATCACCTCAAGTACCGTAGTATTGTTGTTTTTCAAAGGTAAACTCTTTCCATCGTTACTCCCACAAAACAGGATGACCCGTTGATTGCTAATTTCAACGACTACAAAGGGTTTTTTTATTTTTTTTGATAATTCAACTTGGAGTAATTCTTGAACCTCTTGGCAAGTTTTATTGCCTACCATGAATTCACCAACCATGGGGAAGTTGATGGCACCCTTGGAATTTACCTCGTATTCTTGCGTATTGTTGATCGAGACGTTTTCTTCGCTTGAGGATGTTTTTGCTAACAAAAGTGACTCACCTTCGTTGGGATAAAAATGTATCGTTAAACGATCACCAGGAACAATCTTCTGCGTATGGATTACGGGAGGTAGTGTATCGAACGTCGTTTTTGAGTCTTTGTCGTAGAATAAGATCCTGTTGGAATTTAAAGTGCGACAAGACAACAAGGTGCTACAACAAATTAACCCAATGACGGCACGAAAAATACTATGGCTTTTCATCGTTTAATAGTTGCTTATATAATTGGGACATTTCGCGCACCAGTCTTTGGTAACTAAATAAGTCCAAAACAAAATTACGTGCATTTTTCGACATTTTTAAACGCAAAGGGCTATTCATCGATAATTCAACGATCACTGAGGCAAGCTCTTGTGCCGAGTGACTCGACAAAATATAGCCTGTTTCTAAATGTGAAATAACGTCTTTTACCCCTCCTACAGAAGTGCTAATAACCGGAATGCCTGCAGCTTGCGCCTCTATTAAGGAAACGGGTGTGCCCTCGTTCAATGAGGTTAAGCAAATAAGATCCATGGCTGGATAGAACTGTTCCATTTCCTTTATCCACGACGTAAAGGTGATTCGATCTTTTAAGATTGGGTAGTCTTTCGCAATTAAACGTTCCAGATTAACTCGCTCCTCGCCATCTCCGACGATATAGAATTTAAAACGTAAGCCCTCGTTTTTAAGGCATTCTGAAGCTGCTTCTATAAACATTTGGTGGTTTTTTATGGGGACCAATCTCCCCACGATTCCAACGGCAATTTCATCCGTCGCGATGTTCATTTTAAGCCTTAAGTCCTCTCGAATAGGTGCAGTATCCGAAAATTTTGATAAATCAAATCCAAGAGGTATTATATGGATTTTATTTTTGTGTCCTTGAGGGTTCAAGAATTGAAGTTCCGTCGCTTGTGATGGAGCAATGGCAATCAGCGCATGAGTTCTTTTGGCCAATCTCAACTCAACTTGTTTCACCAAAAAGGTCTTAAACCGGTTAAAATAACCATGAAACACATTTCCATGAAAGGTGTGGATCAAAAGAGGAGTCCCGGTTGAAATTGCAGCTAATCTACCTAGAAATCCAGCTTTAGATGCGTGGGTATGAACGATTTGAGGACGATATTCCTTAATGATTTTCCGCAACCGGAAGAATGTTCGAATATCATCGAAAAGGCTGATTTTACGTCCCATACTTTCGATGAGCTCGAACTCAATGTTTTGTTGGGTTAATATAAACGTTGCATCCATTTCGGTTGCCATTGCTTTTCCTCCAACAAGTTTTGTTTCAAATTCTTTGGGCAGATGCTCCGTCAACATGGCTACATTGTATATAGGTCCACCTAAATTGAAACGATTCAGGATGCGCAATACTTTAATTTTTTTACTGCTTTGCATGGAGTTGTTGAAAAAAACTGGTTGTCAAGTGGACCTTAACCGTAATATTTTAATGACTTTTGTTTCAGATGCTAAATGGTTTTCAAAGATACTTGGTTTTTTTCATATTTTCCCAAGCCTCGTTGGCTTTCTCGCAGGATTTAAAGGTTTTGGCGGATGCCTTTACCCATGATCCTAAACTTTCCAACGCTAAGTTTAGTTTTTTGGCCATTGATCTGACAACAGGGGATACCATACTGAGCGTTAATCCAAATCAGCCCCTTGTTACAGCTTCTACCACTAAACTTTTTTCAACGGCCATGGCCATGGAGGTTTTAGGATTGGATTATCGGTTCGAGACCAAAATATTTCAAGCCGGTTCCCGAAAAGATACCGTTATTGTGGGCGATTTATGGGTGCAAGGTGGTGGTGATGTATCGTTTGGAAGCCGCTATTTTAACGCCGAAGGAAGAGAATTTGACGGAATAAAGGAGTGGGTTGATACCCTGCTTGGCCTTGGTATTAAATGCATTAAAGGTAATGTGTACATTGATGGTTCTTCTTTTGGCTATGAGGGTGCTCCAAAAGGTTGGTCCGCTTGGGATGCTGGGAATTATTACGGGGCTGTTCCCGCAGGAATCAACGTTTTTGATAATGTGACAAAGTACTTTTTTTCCACCGGTAAACCTGGAGCCAAGGCAAAACTTTTGTCGATGGTACCTCCCCAAAATTCTTTGGTTTTTACAAATAAAATCGTGAGCGCTAAGGTGTCTCAAGATCATTCGAATTTACAAGGGCTTCCGTACGATTGGAGGCGCACCGGAACAGGAAAGTTGCCTGCATATCAATCCAGTTACATGGTACGTGGTTCTGTCCCTGATCCTGAAAAGAATGTAGCAGACCTTTTCTCAGGATATATTAAGGAAAAAGGCATAGAATTGTCTGGGGAAGTTATTCCCTTCAGAACAGCCAAGGTTAATCCTCCTGATTACGATAATCTTAAAATCCTTTATTCAGTTGCTGGCAGAAGTGTTAAAGAAATCATCGAATGGACTAACCTGAAAAGTGTTAATTTTTTTGCCGAAGGTTTGTTGAAAGGAGTGGCCTTCAAATTAACCGGTAAGGGTACTCATGAGAACGGTATTCAAGTATATCGACAGTATTTATCGCAACGCATTGATACCTCGGGTTTAGTACTTTACGATGGAAGCGGTTTATCAAGAATGAACCGTATCTCAGCATCCCACATGTTCGAGCTTTTGCGCTACATCAACGGCAGTTCTTTTGCACAAGATTTCAAACAAACACTGCCAGTTGCAGGAAAAACTGGAACGATTCGAGATTTGTGTGTTGGTCAAATAGGGGAGGGCAGGGTTTACGCTAAAAGTGGAACCATGACAGGCATAAAATCCTATGCCGGTTACATCGATGCCGTATCCGGAAAAAAAATTGCATTTTCATTAGTAGCTAGCGATTATTCTTGCTCGCAAAGCGTTGTGAAAACCTACATGGAGTCCATCTTTAACGGATTAGCAGGGCTATAATTCGGTGCTTAAAATTTGATGCCAAAACAGCGTGATGGGTAACTGTGCCTCCTGCAGCATTTTCGGCACGATACTTTCCGTTGAAAATCCCGGAGTGGTGTTCACTTCAATGACATAAGGTGTTTCATCAACTAGCATGAAATCAATTCTTGCTACGGATTTTAAGTTTAATAAGCTGTAAATTTCTTGGGCTTTTTGTTGAATTAATTCCGTACTCGATGCGGAAATGCGAGCGGGGGTAATTTCCTGTGATTTTCCCATGTATTTTGCCTCGTAGTCAAAAAATTCATTTTCGGATACAATTTCGGTCAAGGGCAGCGCAACTAGGCCATTTTTCGTTCGGTAGACCCCGCATGTCACTTCTGTTCCCGGAAGAAACGATTCTATGATCACCATTCCACCTTCTTTAAATGCTTCCACAATCGCTTTATCCAGGTCCTCCAAGCGTTTAACTTTACTAATTCCATAACTCGAACCAGATCCTGTTGGTTTAACAAACATCGGAAATCCAATCTGCTGGGCAATTTCTGCGTACTCAACTTGATCGCCGGGAAGTAGCCTAAGGGATTTAGCTACAGGAATACCGAATTGGTTGAGAAATTGATTACAATACCATTTATCGAAGGATAACGCAGAAGGAAGAACTTTCGAATTGACATATGGAATGTGAAGCAAATCCAAGACCGCTTGTATTTTTCCATTTTCGCCAGGATCACCGTGAATGTATACAATCGCCCCATCCAATGGAATCCGCTGGTCTTGGGTAATAATTGCTCCGGTATTTCGGTCAAATATCCCATTAAAATCGGAGTGGATTGCTTCCCACGGGCCTTCTTTAACGATGATCTTAATTCCTTGATAGTTTTCGGGAAAATGTTCAAGGATGGTGTTGGCGCTTTTAATGGAAATTTCAAACTCCGAAGAGTAGCCGCCGCAGAATAATCCGATTTTTTTCATCGCCGAAAACTACGCATTTATCCTACAATCCATAGGCATGATTCTCCTCTTTATTAAACCTCGGCTGTTAATTTAAATTTTAACCTTTTATTAGTTAATTTCGTCCATGCTTCTTATTTACCTTTTCCACAAGTTGGTTTTCGGCATAGCTACTCGAGTTTATTTTAAAAAAATCGTTGCAGTAGGTGGGGACCAAAAGCCAGAGAGCGCTACGATTTATGTAAGCAATCATGTTGGTTCTTTTATGGATCCAATCATTGTTGGAACGGCCCGACGCCCTTTCGTTTTTTTCTTGGTTCGTGCGGATGTATTCAACCGATTTACAACCCCCATTTTTACGGCCTTTAATATGCTTCCAATATACCGTCAGCGTGACGGTGTCGAAAACTTAGAAAAAAATCAGCAAGTTTTTCAACGGACCAATAAGCTCCTCGCCAACAATAAAAATATACTGATTTTTGGTGAAGGTTTTACCTCAGATCAAATTCAAAGAAGGCTACATCCTTTAAAGAAGGGTGCGGCAAGAATCGGTTTTTCCGCCCTCCAGGCATGTGCTTGGTCGAAAACCATATATCTTGAAGGGATTGGTTTGAACTACACGGATTTCAATTCCCGAGGAAGTGAGGTGTTGCTTCTCAGCGGACAACGAATTTGCCTCAACGATTACCGTGAAGATTTTGAGCAAAACCCTTCAAAAACGATCTCTGTGGTAACCAAGTTACTTGAAAATGACATCCGTGGTTTATTGCCGCACGTTCAAGATGCCACCAAGTGTGATTTGCATGAAAATATTATGATATTCGCTCGGAAGGGATTGGCCTTCGATGCACAAAATTCAAGAGATTCTTTACCATTGCGTTGGGATTATGCAAAACACCTCGCTGAATGGATGAACAGCGCATCGCACGAAGAGTCACTTAAGTTAAGCGAATTGCAAGAAGATTTTGAACAATACCAGCAAAAACTGAAGGATTTAGGTATTTCTGAAAAGGAGCAATATGCCTTGGAAAAAGATAGGATGAGCTATAGGAACGTTCTAAAATTAGCCTTCCTTTTTCCTTTCGCATTTTTAGGGTTATTGCATTTTGGTTTTATCCATTTTTTCGTTAAAAGATGGGTAGAGAAAGCCTTCAAACGGAAAGTTTTTTGGGGTTCCACAAAATTAGCCGTGGGACTTTATGCATTGATGTTACTCAATATTCCATTAACGCTGTTGGTGGGTTGTTTCTTGCCGCACGATCTTTCATATAAATGGGTAATTTTAGGACTATACTACCTGTCCATTGGTTTTTTTGCTTTCGCGTATTTAAAGATATACGATTTCGTTACTCAAAGGATTAGGAGGGCTGAACTACGAAAAATCAATCGCGACGAAATCAAAAAAGATTACCTTAGAATTCAAGAAAAAATGCTTCGTATCATTCCTAATTTTAACTATGACCATTGAATCGTCTTGGGCGAAAGCGCTTGGAAATAGGCTGAAAAGCGACAAGATGGTTCGACTTTTTCGGAGCGTTGAAGAAGTCTATGAACACAACCAAAAAACGGTTTTCCCATCCCGCGAAAACCTTTTCAAAGCCTTTGAATTATGCCCTTTTACTAACGTAAAAGTGGTAATTATAGGGCAGGACCCTTACCCAACGCGAGGTCATGCGCACGGGTTGAGTTTCTCCGTAGATTCGTCTGTTATTAATCTGCCACGTAGTTTGAGGAACATTTTTAAAGAGTTGTGCGCTGATGTGCATTGCGAAATGCCAATACAAGGCGATTTGTCCCATTGGGCAAAGCAAGGAGTATTATTAATAAATACGGTGCTTACCGTTGAAGAAGGTTTGCCGGGAAGTCACGCTCATTTGGGATGGCATCATTTCACCGATCCCGTAATTGAGGTCATCAACCAAAATCATCAATCAGTCGTGTTTATGCTGTGGGGAAATAAAGCGAAAATGGTAGGTGATCAAATCGATGCATCCAAACATTTGGTGCTACATGCTCCACATCCTTCACCGCTTTCGGCATACCAGGGATTTTTCGGTTGCAAGCATTTCAGTAAAGCGAATCAATTTTTGGTAAAACAAGGCAAAGCCCCAATCCAATGGTAGTTTTATCGTATCTTTGAACGCAGAGAATGAGGAACGATTTATACATTAAAGCCCATTACGGTGAATCCATACCGCGATATCCCGTTTGGCTCATGCGTCAAGCAGGACGCATATTACCCGAATACCGAGCAGTGCGTCAAAAACTTAGCGGGTTTAAAGAATTGGTAGAAACCCCTTCTTTAGCAGCCGAAGTAACCCTTCAGCCAGTGGATATTTTGGGGGTAGATGCGGCTATTCTTTTTTCAGATATTTTAGTGGTACCGGATGCCATGGGACTTACGTACGAAATGATTGAGCAACGTGGCCCCTTTTTTCCTCAAACCATCAGGAGTGAACAACAATTGACCCTGCTTGATGAAAACCCCGATGTTTTAGATCGCCTTTCGTATGTATTTGAAGCCATTAAGTTGACTAAAAAAGAACTCAACAATCGTGTTCCATTGATAGGTTTTGCGGGGGCACCGTGGACCATCTTTTGCTACATGGTCGAAGGTAAGGGATCTAAAACCTTTTCTGAATCAAGAAAGCTTCTCTACACAAATCCACAATTGGCACATGAGTTGTTAGAACGCATCACGGATTTCACCATTGAATACATGAGGCAACAACAACTTTCTGGAGTAGATGCATTGCAATTGTTCGATTCTTGGGCAGGTATTCTTGGCCATGATCAATACACGGAATTTGGCTTAAAGTATGTTCACAAGATTGCCAGTGCGTTTCGAGGTTTTCCGTTCACTATATTTTCAAAAGGGGCCGTTGCATCGCTTCCAGAAATTGCTAAAATCGAAAGCACAGCCATCGGATTGGATTGGAACATGGATATTCAAGAAACTAGAAATTTGGTTGGCGAAACTCGAACGCTACAGGGTAATTTGGACCCATGTTTGTTGTACGCGAAAGATTCAATAATAGTTAAAGAAACAAATAAATTGTTGGATTCCTTTAAAAGTCAGCGACATATTGTAAATTTGGGTCACGGTGTTTACCCTGATGTGGATCCAGAAAAAGTAAAAATTTTAATTAAAACCGTTAAAGATTATGAAATTAAGTACAATTAATCTAGCCTTGTTGGGATTTATTTTTTGTTTGACCTCGAATGCCTTTGCGCAAAAAAAAGGAGATAAATCCGCCTTGTTTCTTAACTATACGTTTGAAAAGTTCAACTCAAAAGACATCGAGATTTCCGACCCGGGACAAATTGGTCTTTTTAAAGGATTAAAACCCTCCACGTCCTTTCCAGCTGATGCGTTTTATGGTTCAGGAGATTTTGGAGTTGGGAATAATATGTACGGCTTCGCAAATCCAATTGACTTTAAAAACGAACGTTTTCAAGGAGGCGATGACAAACTTTTTGCTTCCGATGAAGGTAAAAACGAGGGATATGCTGGAATTATAACCTACAAACCCGGAAAAGCCCAAAAAGAAAAGAGCTTTATCACCATTCCTTTCACGGACAAAAGCGGAAAGAATGTCAACATGATTAAAGACAAAATGTACTGCATCGAATTCAGTATTTCACTTGCTGAAGCCTCTAAATATGCTACCAACAACATCGGTATGATGTTCGTTAAAAAAGTAGAAGAATATCAAACAGACAACGTAGAAGAAGAAGGTGGACCAATTAACGCGGAAGAAGGACGGATACTCTTCAACACGAAAAACAAAGTATACAACGCTTACTCTGGTTGGGATAAAGTTTGTAATGTTTACAAGGCAAGAGGGGATGAGAAAGGTATAGTAATAGGTAATTTTTACATTAATGACCAAACAAAAGCGGAGGTTCAAAAGAAAATTGTTAAGCTCGAGGAAGGTGCAGATGCAGCAACGGTGATGCCAATGGCCTATTATTACATCGATAATATTCGTATCAAAGAAGTGGATAGCAAGGACAAATGCTATTGCATAAAGAAAGACTCTACCTCTCGTTGGGTTCCCTCTCCTACGGAAATTGCAACAGAACCTGTTGAATCGGAAAAATTATCGCCAAAGGAAAACGTTGAAGCCCAAGTCATTTTCTATGCGCAAGGTGAGAAAAAATTATCCCCTGCGGGCAAAAAATGCTTATCCTTTTTGGTTAAGTATCTTAACGAAAATCCTAATGCCAGCGTGACCATTGTGGCCCATAACGATCGCGTTGAAGATTCTTTAGCCTTGGAATTGGAAGATGAAAAAGAGCAATTAACCGACCTTTCATCTCAACGAGCTAATTGGATTAAAGATCGTTTGGTTGAAGATTTTAACATTTCAACTTCTCGCATTGATATTGACGACAAGCACAGCGAAGAACCTAACAAAGATCTTTATCAAGATGAAGATGATGAGGATACTCGTTTAGCACGCGATCGAAGAGTAACTTTTATAATAAAGTAATTTATACGTCGGCCTGTAGTCCAAAACGTCTCATTACTTCATAAAGTTTTTGTGTAGGCAGTCCCATTACGTTGGTGTAAGACCCATGGATGGAGGCTATGCCAACAGTCCCTATCCAGTCTTGGACTCCATAAGCACCTGCCCTGTCGAGTACTTTGTCGTCGGTTAAATACGTCATTATTTCGTAATCCGTTAATTCCGAAAAACGCACCTCTGTTTGGTCGAAGAATGATACCTTTTTTCCCTTGCACCATACGCAAACCCCTGTGATTACGGTGTGGGTATTGTTGGAGAGCTTTCGTAACATTTGAAAGGCTTCGTCCAAATCGCGGGGTTTACCCAAGATTTCTTGGCCAATAAAGACCAAGGTGTCAGCGGAAATAACTAAGGTGTCCTGCTCAATATATGGCATGATTGCATCCAATTTTTGTTCTGCAATCACCATAGGAATTTGCTCAAGTGGGAGAGCGTAATCGATGGTTTCTGGGATTTCTACGGTTCGTTGTTCGAACGCAAATCCCATTTGAGAGAGTAATTCAACCCTCCTCGGGGATTTCGAAGCTAAAATAATTTTCATGGAAAGAACAAAGATATGGTTCCGAGAATCATACTGAGTTTAAGGGTCAAATTGCTCAGATTCCATCGTTTTAAAAGTACAAATATCATGTTTACTATGCTGGCTAAAGAAATTGCCAGCGCCATGAACAGTTGAAAAACATCCTTTTGTGGAACGCTGACCGTAGTGGTTCCAATATAAAATACTACGAGTAATACCAATGTGCTAACGGAAATAAGGATCTGCGTTTTTTTAATATCCCATACGATCGCGAAGGAGCGCACTCCTATCTTAAGATCACCCTCCATGTCTTGAATGTCTTTTACCACCTCGCGACAAAAGTTGGCAATGAAGGCAAACAGAGCATAAAAACAAACAATCATGACTTGGTTCTCCGAAGGATTTTTAAAAGCGAGAAACCTGATAGAAATTAAAGGAATAAGGCCTATTAAAAAGGCCACAATAAAATTAGACCAAAACAACTTTTTCTTAAAGGACAAGGAGTAAAATAATAGCAACCCAATGGAGAAGAGGGCGATAAAAAGGTAAAAAAAAGTGTGGAATTTCCAAGAAAAATACGAATAGATGGCTAAGCCTATCGCACTTAATATCCAATGAGATACGATGACCCATCTTTTTTTGATATGCCGTGTAACGATAAGTTCATTGGGTTTATTAATGCGGTCTGCTTTTACATCAAAATAATCGTTGATAGCATTTCCACCGGCGGCTATTAGGCAAGTGGCTAAAATAAATAAGAAGTAATCAAGGTTTTCTTCACCATGAAGGACATTCCAACCGATGAAATAACGAACGGCCCACATGGTTAATGCGATGATGAGGATGTTTTGTATTCGTATTAACCTTAGAAATGCCATTATTTTAGAATTTTGTATACGGTACGTCGGTTTTTTTGATGGGCTGTTTCTTTCGCTTTCTCAGAGGATAGTTGGTTGATTTCTTGATCTGATACAAGCGGATTGGATTCCCCATACCCTTTAAACGTAAGACGTTTACCATCAATTTTCTCTGTATCGATTAAGTAATTGTAAACGGATTTTGCCCTATCGGTGGATAACTTAAGGTTATCATTTACGTCACCTCTTGTGTCGGTATGTCCTCCTAATTCAATACGTAGGCTTGGATTTTCCCGAAGGAAGTTCGCCAAATTGTTAAGTTCAACAAACGATTCTTTTCGAAGTTTCGCGCTGTTGAGGTCGAAATAAATGTTTTGTAATACGTTCTCGTTGCCGCTGGTAACAGGATTCATTGGAATATCCAAGTGATACGTGGTTTGATTTTCATTGTACGTTAAATCAAAGCCTAACGAAGTCGGGGCATACCCTGGAAAGGAGACATTGATAACATAATGTTGGTTGCTAGGTAGCGGAACAGTAAATACCCCTGTTAAGGGATCTGCATCGTTGATGACCATAATTTCCCCTGAGCTAATCTCTTTTAAGGTAAAATGACCACCGAGGGGTTTCTTCGAATCAGCATCGAACACTTTGCCATCAAAATAATAGGTCACGGTAGGTTGAAATTCCTGGGGCAACTCAAAGGTGTAGATGTCTAAATCACCATAGCCTCCTTCACGATCTGAAGCAAAAAAAGCAATTTTTCCATCAGCGGCGACAATCAATGAGTTTTCATCATTCAAGGTATTGATGGGATATCCCAAGTTTTTAGGTTTTGACCATTTTCCATCGGTACCTAAGTGACTTACAAATAAATCAGACCCGCCAAGACCAGCATGTCCCCTTGAGGCAAAATAAAGCGTTCGTCCATCAGGGTGAATATGAACGGATTCCTCTGCATAAGGAGTATTGATAATGTCAGGTAGGCGTTCTGCTGGAGACCATTTACCGTTAGCCCCTAATCGACTGACATATATATCGCTGTTGCGTTGATCCGCACCCCTTCCTCGCAATCCTCTGATGAAGTAGAGAGTTTTTCCATCGGCTGATAATGAAGGTTGTGTTTCCCAATGGAAGGTGTTGATATCACCGGGAATGTTGGTTGGGTTGGTCCAGCTGTTGCCCGTTCGGACGGTATAAAATAAGTCGCAGCTCCCTTTTCCTTTTCGCTTATCTCCGTAGTCGCCGGTCTCGTCAGCGCATGCTACGAAGACGAGTAAACGTCCATCAGCGGAAATCGTAGGAGCTCCTTCGTTCCTTTCGGTATTAACATTTTCGGGCATTGCCAAGGCTTTTTGCCATTCCATGTTTTGCTGGAAAGCAACGAAAAAGTCTTCTTGAATTTCTCCAGCTTCATTGGGTAAAGCCCGAGTAAACATTAATTGCTTTCCATCAACACTTAACGTTGGGTAGTATTCCGCGTTTCTCGTATTGACACCCGGCCCAGCATTGACAGGATTGAATGCTTTAGGATTTTTCATTGCATCAATGGAAAATGCAGCACTTTCATAGATGAAATATGCCATTTTCATATAATCTTGATTTGCGTTGGGATGCTTAATGAACTTTTGAATATAATGGAGGGCTTTCGCGTATTCTCCTGCGTCCAAATAAAGGTCTCCTAATTGATAAAAGGTCATTCCTGTTCTTGAATGTTCTGGGTTAATCCGCAAGGCGTTTTCGTAATCTGACCGAGCTTCGGAACGCTTTCGCAAGTTGAGGTTGAATTCTGCCCGTAAAATGTATGCTTCCCAAAAATTAGGATCTTTGGTTAGGCATTTATCCAATAATTCAACCGCTGTTTGAAAATCAGGATATCCCGTACTGGGGTCAAGTTTATTGGCCGGCACCATTTGTGCTTCTTTAAAGAGTTTTACCGCTTTTTTGTTTTTACTGGAAAATTGTCCAAACACAGGAATCGCGACAACACAAAAAGTTAGGAGGAGTAAGAAATGCTTCATTAGGGGATTTCAAGGTATTTATGAGTCTGTAACGAGAGTTTCCACCGCGGGTTACGATGAATGAATGAAATTATAGTATCCTGCAAGGAAGCTCTTTTACTCCATTCTGGTTGAAGGTATAGAAGGCAAGTTTCGGTTACTTTCTCCGCATGAAGTTGAGCCCATTCAAGATCGGATGGATGGTAAATGACCACTTTGAGTTCGTCTGCTTTCAAATACGCTTCTGCACAAGGTGCTTTGAATTTTTTCGGAGAAAACGTATACCAATCTACTTCGCCGTGTAAAGGGTAGCATCCCGAAGTTTCGATAGCCACGTATTTGTTTTGTTGATGGAGCAGGTCCGTTAACGGTCCTAGGTCGTGCATCGCGGGTTCACCACCGGTAATTACTACAAAATCATGGTTTTCTGTAAGTACCTGAACATTTTCCAAGGAGTAAAATTCTCCTGCATCATTGTCCCAGCTGTCTTTTACATCGCACCAAACGCACCCAATGTCGCATCCTGAAAGCCTTAGGAAATAGGCGGAACGACCGCTGTGAAAACCTTCTCCTTGCAAGGTCGAGAAGTGCTCCATGATTTGATAACCCATTTGCTCCATGTAACAAAGGTAAGTTTCTTTGATATTAAGACTAAAAATCCGACGATTAAAAGGATATTTTTATATTTGTTCAAACTAATTTAACATATTATGAAAAAAATTACCCTTGTTGTTTCTTGTTTTTTAAGTGTATTGACCTGTGCACACGCCCAGATCGGGAACGGTGACATGGAACTTTGGGAAAATGTGGGGGCACCTACCGAAGAGCCCAACAATTGGAGCAGTTTTAAAACCGGTTCAGGAAATTTCGCGGGATTTGCAAACAAGCAAATTGAACGATCTTCCAACGTCCGTGCAGGTGCAACTGGTGCCTATGCCGCCAGAATTTGGTCCACCAGTGTGTTAGGCATTGTGGCCAACGGAACCATGACTTGTGGTCGAGTAAACATGGGAAGCACTACTCCTTCCAACCCAGCTAACTACAATTATTCGCAAACCAACGACGATCAATTTTCGGAAGTATGTACTACCTTGCCGGATTCGTTAGTCTTTTGGGCTAAGTATACCCAAGCAGGTGGTGGAAATCAAACGGCTAGAGTTCATGCTCTTGTACACGACGCATACGATGCGCACGATCCAATCGACGCGAATTCTCAATCCCATGTAATTGCAACGGCGGAATTGAATTATTCCCCAACCAATGGATCATGGGTTCGTTTTTCGGTGCCTTTTGTTCCAACCGCCAATACGGGGTTAGTTCCTGCATTTATTTTAACCACTTTCGCTACCAATTCTACACCGGGTGGGGGTGCAGCTAACGATGAAGTTTTGTTGGATGATATAAGTTTGGTGTACAATGGAAGCGGAGCTGGGGTAAATGAACCATCGGCTGCTAACTTTTCCGTAAATTACACAGAAGGGAAAATGTACCTTCATGGAGCAGTAAAAGGTCAATTACGCATTCTGGCTTTGAATGGTCAAGTCGTTTTCGAAGGTGATGCTCAAGAAGTATTGCCGCTTTCATTGGTTTCTGGTTTTTATATAGCACAATTGCAGGGATTGAATGGTAAATCCACTTCGGTGAAATTTTCGGCCAATTAAAAAGTGTTGAACCGGATTCTACTTACTTTCTGGACATTCCTACTTGCCTTTTCATCCTTTGGTCAAGAGGCCACGGTCAAAGGTGTCGTGCTCGGTGAAAACGATGCGCCCTTGGAAGGGGCCAATGTAATTTATCGGTACGATGTATCGCGTGGCGCTCAAACGGATAAAAATGGAAATTTTTCCTTGTTCATTCCTGCGGGTAAAGCCTTGTTAATCGTGCGCTACACGGGTATGCGAAGTGATACCCTGGTGCTGAATTTGTCGGAAAATGAAGTGCAATCTGTTTCGGTTCGGTTAAAACCCTACAGCGTTGAAAAAGGCCAAGTAACCGTTTCCGTCGGTAAATTCGATAAGCCACTTGAAGAGCAAACAGTGACCATGGTGGTAATGAAACCAACCATGATTGAAAACAAAAACACAAGGAGCATCGAAACGGCGTTGGATCAAACCCCGGGGTTGAATATCTTAGACGGGGAGCCTCAAATTCGTGGTGGAAGCGGCTTTACCTTTGGTGTCGGTGCAAAAGTCGCAGTGCTTGTCGATGATATGCCCATGTTGTCCGGAGATGCGGGAAGGCCTGAATGGGGGTTTGTTCCCGTCGAGAACATTAGCCAAATTGAGATCATTAAAGGAGCAGCCAGTGTTTTGTCGGGAAGTTCAGCTTTGTCCGGTTCTATCCACATTCGGACAGCCTATCCAACAGCTAAACCGTTGAACAAAATTAATGTTTACAGCGGTGTATATTCCGCTCCTTCGGTGGAGGGCTCCAAATGGTGGACCGGGGTTCCGCTCATTTCCGGGGCGAATTTCATTCATTCCAAGTCCTATAAGAATTGGGATGTGGTGGTTGGTGGCAATGTTAATTACGACCATGGATACATTGGAGCGCCTCGTCCGGGACAATATGTAATAGATACGGTATCCAATTTCACCGACCGTCAAATGGCGATGAAAAGAGCGAGAATTAATTTTAATGTGCGCAAAAGGTCTTCGAAAATTAAAGGATTAAGTTACGGTTTAAACGGGAACATGATGTTAGCCCGAACCAACCTTTCTTTTGCCTGGTTGGACGACACCTCTGGGCTGTACAGAGCCTATCCTGGAGCGGTCTTTTTGCAAGATCAAACGATATTTAACCTAGACCCTTTTGTGCAGTTGATTACAGAAACCAGTGGCAATCATTATTTGCGAACGCGCATTTTGCACAACGATAACCAAATGACCGCCAACCAAGATAACCGTGCAACAACGTATTATGCAGATTATATGTTTAAAAGATCTTATCCCTTATTAGGCGGTTTAGATTTTATCGGAGGTTTTACGGGTTCTTTTGTAAATTCCTTCGCCAACATGTACGTGGGCAGCGGAAATCCCAACAATCAATTATTAAACCTCTCGGCTTACACACAAATGGAGAAGTCGTTTCACAAAGTATTGAATGTCTCTGCTGGCGCCCGAATGGAGTATTTTCAATTGAACGATACCGTAACCGCCTTAAAACCGATCTTTAGATGTGGTGCCAATTTGAAACTTTATCAAGAAACGTATTTAAGAGCTTCCTTTGGACAAGGGTTTCGGTTTCCTACGATTACCGAGCGTTTTATTAAAACGGGCGTTGGTAATTTTGGGGTTTTTCCTAACCCACAATTGCTTCCAGAGAGCAGTTGGAATGCCGAGGTGGGGCTCAAGCAAGGGTTGAAAATTGGGGGTGTTTACGCATATTTTGATGCTGCAGCTTTTTGGCAGGAATACCAAAACACCATAGAATATATGTTTGGGATTTGGGACGTTGCCAATGCACCTGCCTCTTTCGCAGGGTTTAAATTCCTGAATACAGGCAGATCAAGGGTCCTAGGTTTGGATATTTCCTTCGCAGGAAAAAGTAAGTTGGGTAAACTTTCAGAAATTACCTTCTTAACGGGGTACAATTATATCGTTCCTAAAACACTCAACCCGGATTACGTTTACGCAATTGATGATATTAACCGCAAGTACAGCTATAATACTACCTCCATGGATTCGGCAAGTGGAATACTCAAATATCGGTTTTTGCACAATGTCAAATTCGATGCAGAGTGGACCTTAAGAGAGAAATTCTCCGTTGGTTTAAGCATGAAATATTTCAGTAAAATCGTCAACATGGATGCGATTATTAAGGATTTTGAGGAAACGACTGCAGCATCAGGAGGGGATAAACAAAACATTCGATACATGGATTATTTTAATTCCCATCGTTTCGGAAACACCATTTTCGATGCTCGAGTTGCTTATCATTTTAACGAAAACCACAAAATTGCCCTCGTTGGGTCCAATGTTTTGAACCGCAGTTATTCATTACGGCCGTTAAAAATTGAACCTCCAAGAAGCATCATGCTTCAATATACCATGAAGTTCAGTTAGAATTTCTTGGTAATCGAATTATTTCTCCTATCTTTGCACCCTTAAATTCATTATTAACCGAGGTTTTGTACCTCAAAAAATAACCAATCATGGCAACAAAAATTCGTTTACAACGGCACGGTAAAAAAGGAAAAGCATTTTTTCATCTAGTAGCGGCAGATAGCCGAGCTAAACGTGACGGAAAATTCATCGAGAAATTAGGAACCTATAATCCAGTTTCTAATCCAGCAACGATCGATATTGATTTTGATAGAACTTTGTATTGGGTTGGTGTTGGTGCAGAAATGACCGATACAGCGCGTGCAATTTTATCCTATAAAGGAATTTTATACAAAAACCACCTTTTAAAAGGAGTGGCTAAAGGGGCATTAACCCATGAAGAGGCGGATAAAAAGTTCGGTTTGTGGTTGTTGGAAAAAGAAAATAAAATACAAGCGAAGAAAGACGGTTTGTCGAAGGCAACAGATCATGAAAAAGCAAGCCGATTGAAAGCTGAAATGGAGGCGAATGCAGCCAAAGCAGCGGCTCTTGAAGCTAAACTAAACCCTGTTATAGAAGAAGAGGCTCCTGCTGCTGAAGAAGCTCCGGTTGCTGAAGAAGCTCCGGTTGCTGAAGAAGCTCCAGTTGCTGAAGAAGCTCCGGTTGCTGAAGAAGCGCCTGCTGCTGAAGAAGCTCCGGTTGCTGAAGAAGCACCTGTTGTTGAAGAATCACCCGCTGCTGATGCTCCGGTTGCTGAAGAATCACCTGCTGCGGAAGACGCGCCTGCTGCTGAAGAAGGCTCTGCAGAGGAATAATTTCAAACGCAGATTTTTTGAACGGCTATTTTCAAATAGGTCATATTGCGAAACTTCACGGATACCAAGGTGAAGTTTCGTTGTTTTTGGACGTTACCCAACCTGATGCATACCACCAGCTAAAAACTGTTTTTTTAGAGATGGATGGGATAGCTACTCCATTTAGCATAAAGTCCTTAAAGCCGATGAACAATGGATTTATCGTGATAAAATTTGAGGGAGTAAACAGCGAAGAAGAGGCTCGACGCTTGCTAAGACACCCCGTTTTTTTAGCAGATTCTCTTCTGCCGGTTTTGGACGAGCATTCGTTCTATGATCACGAAATCCTCGGTTTTGATGTGGTTGATACTGCACGCGGTCTGATTGGGAAGGCTACCGGGGTAATTGACCATCCTTCTAATCCTCTGTTGCAAGTAGAAATGGATGGAGTAGAGATTTTGATTCCCCTTAACTTGGATTTGAATAAAATAGTAAACCGTCAGGATAAGAGGCTAACGCTGACCACGCCAGAAGGGCTATTAGATGTTTATTTGTCTTGATTCAATAAGCCAAGGCATATTTTCATTCGAATCACTTTTTTTGCAGCTTCTTCCACTTGCTTTTTGAATTCGGAGTTTTTGCGAAATTCTTTCAGGATTTCACGATGGGCTTTGGCGGCATCTACCGGCATTAAAACAATGTCGCAACCTGCTGCAATGGCTAGTGTTGCGCATTGAGGTACGTTCACGACACCTCCCATGTTCATGGCATCCGTGACAATAAGTCCTTTAAATCCGAGTTCTTTTTTCAATAAATCGGTAACAATGGCTTTTGAACAAGTAGAGGGCAGGCCGTTGGTTTCGTATTTTTTATTGTTTTTTACCGAAATATGAGCGACCATGATGGATAATACTCCGTTAGCAATGAGTTCCGGGTAATTTTTAATTTCCTTGAGTTCTCCATCGATGGTTTGAAGGGATGAGTGAGTATCTCCGCTCACCAATCCGTGACCTGGAAAATGTTTGGCAGTAGCAATTATGCCCTGCTGTTGCGTCGTTTGAATAAAGGCATTTGACCATGGAATCAATTGTTCAGGTTTGTTGCCAAATCCTCGGTAACCCACCGTGGCATTTCCAGCAACGTCCACCACAGGTGCAAAGTTGTAATTGATACCTATCGAATTTAAAAGTTGAGAAATTTGTTGTGCCACAGCGACAACTTCTTCCATTGAGTTAATTTCAGCTGCTTTTTTTACCGGCGCAGATTCCCCTATTTTTCGGTTAACCAAACTCGGTTCGGCATCGGCACTGTATAGAAAAGGAAGGCACCCTTTTGATTTGCTTAACGCGTTGAAGTTTTTTATCCATTCGGTGAATTCTTTTTGGGTTCCGTTCAGCATGAGAATACCTCCAATGATCCTTTCTTGAATGTGTTTTTCAATGGTGCTGGGAGTTTGTCCGTATTTTCCCACAGCTGGCATGATCAATTGAGCTACGATAGCGGTATCGTCGAGCTGTTGGTAAATATCCTCAACAGCCTTATCTAATGAAGGTTTTTCGGATAAAAAATCGCTCAGGTTGAATACAGTTTTTTCACTCAATTTAGGAACACTTGGTTTCATTTTGGGTTTTTCCGTTGATTGTGAACAGGCAAATAACCCAACCAAAACAGATGAGAGGAAAATAATATGTTTGAGGTTCATAACGTTAGCTTTTTTTTGCAAATTTATGCGTCAACTAGCCAACTTTTTTGCCAGGTTTCATTTATTATCAACAAATGAGTGTTTTCATACAAAACATCCCCTTAATAACATTCAATTAAAAATTACTTAACTTTAAATTTAGAAATTAAGTACGAACCTTTCATTATAAGTTGTCCCATGAAAATAGCTGCATTTTTACTTTTTTTGCTTACGGTTCGGTTAGCCGTTTCGCAGCCCTTTTACGACAAGCAGACCGTTCAAACGGTGGAAATATTTTTCGCGCAGGCCAATTGGGATGCTCTTCTTGATAATTTAGCCCAAACTACGGAGGATTATTTATTAGCGGATTCTGTTCGAATCAATGGGACGGTTTTCGATTCCGTAGGAGTGAAGTACAAAGGGAACAGTTCTTATAATGCCAATAACAATAAAAATCCGTTGCATATCAACTTGGATTGGGTCCATTCTGATGCAGATTATCAAGGGTATACCGAAGTTAAATTGCAAAATTTATACAAGGATCCCTCCATGATTCGGGAGGTGCTTTCGTATACAGTTTTGGAAAATTACATGGATTGCCCCAAAGCCAATTTCGCGAATGTCTATATCAATGGAACGTTGCGGGGCTTATATTCCAGTGCCGAAAGCATCGACGATAAATTCAATACCGACCATTATTATGATCACAAAGGGTCTTTTTTCAAGTGCAATCCCATTGGAGGTGCAGGTCCGTTCGGAGGTACCTCCCCAGACCTGAAATATTTAGGCGCTGATTCAACTTTATATGCCAATGGATACGAGTTGAAATCCACCTACGGTTGGACTGACTTGGTCGATTTGATTAACACCTTGAACAATAATTTTTCGAGCATTGAAGATAAACTGGATTTAGACCGTGCGATTTGGATGCTTGCTTTCAATAACGTGCTGGTAAATCTCGATTCCTACAGCGGGTCGTTTCGGCAAAATTATTATTTGTACCGAGACCTTAACCAACGATTTGTTCCCACGGTTTGGGATTTGAACATGAGCTTCAATGGTTTTCCAGGCGGATCCGGCAGCGAGCCGGGCAGCGCCAGTTTAGATCCATTGTCCAACATCAACTCGAACAACCATCCCCTGATAAAAAAAATCTTCAATAATCCTATGTATCAGCGAATGTACATGGCCCATGTACGAACGATGTTGCAAGAAATGTTCGCTTCGAATTGGTACTTAAATCAAGCCAATGCTTTGAGAAATACCATCAATGCACATGTTCAAGCAGACCCTTTTAAATTTTATACCTACACGCAATATCAGAACAGTCTTACCACTGCGGTTTCAGGCGGTGGGCCCGGAGGTGGATCGATTCCAGGAATTCAAACTTTCATGAACGATCGCGTAACGTATTTCAATTCAAATGCTAATTATCTCTTGGTAGCACCGTCTATTACCGCTTTTTCAGCTTCGAATCCCACGCCAGCCTTCAATGAGCCTTTTACCATCAATGCGACGGTGTCGAACGAGACCTCCGTTTATTTGGGGTATCGAACCTCCCACCAGCTGCGTTTCACGCGGGTCCCCATGTTCGACGACGGGAACCACGGCGACGGTGCAGCAGGGGATCATATTTACGGCGCGAATGTAATTGCCAATGGTCCAAGCTTTGAATACTACCTATATGTCGACAACAACAGCGCTGGAATATTCAGCCCTGCTCGGGCAGAACACGAATTTCACACCTTGGATCTCAATATTCCTGCTCCTACGGCTGGGCAAGTTCAGCTGAATGAGGCTATGGCGGACAATGATCTTACCCACGATGATCCTTACGGTGAATCCAACGATTGGGTAGAATTGTTGAATACCACCTCCAGTGCCCTTGATTTAAGCGGATATTTTTTAAGCGATGATCCTGCAAATCCTGTTAAGTGGACGATTCCTTCGAATACCGTATTGCTTCCGAACAGCTATTTAATCGTTTGGACCGACAACGATCTGCATCAAATTACGGGATTGCATGCTAATTTTAAATTAGGGGCTTCCGGCGATTATCTTTCGCTTTCCAATGGCCAGACAGTTCTTGATCAAGTTACAATACCTGCCTTGTTAACCGATCAATCGTATGCTCGATGCCCAGAATCCGGGCTGATATTCGATGTTGCTCAGCCGACGTTTGAGGCCATGAATAACTGTGTATCCGGGCTTGAAGACGAAGAGTTTTTTGGAAACATCTATCCTAATCCTTTCAGTGATTATGTGATCTTTGAAGTGCCTCAAGCTTCGCTGATTGAAGTCTTTGATATCAACGGTAAACTCCTCTACCAAACTCGTTGCAACCAAGGCTTGTGTCAATGGTCAACTGAAAATTTGAAGCCTGGAATGTACGTTGCAAGAATTCAAGTGTCTGACGAATTGAGCCGAAGCATAAAACTCATCAAGGGATAGATTTATTCCTGGGCTAGGTGGTTTTGGATGGATTGCACTAGAAGATACCGTTGATGAATCTCTTTCAGATAGTATTCGTGGATTTTACGTTCAATGAATCTTCGTTTACTTAAGCCAAAGGTTAAGAAACCTAGGAACTTTCGAAGGAAAGAAACCCTGGGAAAAAAATCCAAGTCAAGACGACCTGTTTTTTGCAACTCCTCATTTATTCCGGGGCTCAAATCCATTTTCAGCGTTTGAAGGCGGATGGATTCTATCAGCGCATCGAACTTTTCCAGATTGGTCCGTTCATAGTCCCGGGTTTTAATAAAACGGGTGTAGCGGAAATCTACATCGGTAAAGGCCCTGAATAATTCTTCAATGGTCATATAGTTTATTGGTCGGCAAAAGTAATAAAAGAATCGAAAAGAAGACATTACTGCTGAGGGTTTCCTATTTTTGCAACCTATGAAAACCAAATCTCATCGAAAGAATAAGGTCAATGTGGTAACCTTGGGTTGCTCAAAAAACACTTTCGACTCAGAAATCATGATGGCCCAGCTCAAAGCCAACCGTTTTGAGGTTCAACACGAAGGAAACGATGAATCGGAAATTGTAATCATCAACACCTGCGGTTTTATCGATAATGCGAAACAGGAATCCATTGATACCATTCTTCAATACGTCGATGCTAAATCGCAAGGTTTGGTGGATAAAGTGTACGTTACAGGTTGTCTTTCCGAGCGCTATCGTGCGGATTTAGAAAACGAAATCCCCGAAGTAGACGCTTATTTTGGGACACGGGAATTGCCTCGACTGCTCAAAACGTTGAAAGCCGATTACAAACATGAATTGGTCGGCGAACGATTGCTCACGACTCCCAACCATTACGCCTACTTCAAGATTGCTGAAGGTTGTGATCGTCCTTGTTCCTTCTGTGCTATTCCGCTCATGCGGGGCAAACACGTTTCTACTCCCATGGAACAATTAGTGTCCAATGCCCAAGATTTGGCAAAAAAAGGAGTAAAGGAACTGTTATTGATTGCTCAAGATTTGACCTATTACGGTTTGGACCTTTACAAAAAACGCAATTTGGCGGAGCTCCTGGCAAAATTATCCGATATCGAGGGCATTGAGTGGATTCGTTTGCATTACGCTTTTCCTGCAGGTTTTCCCATGGATGTGTTAGAGGTTATGAAGGAACGAACCAACGTTTGTAACTACCTCGATATTCCTTTACAGCACGGTTCCACCGCCATGCTTCAAGCGATGCGCAGAGGGATTACCCGGGAAAAAACAGAAGAATTGTTGGATGCTATTCGACAACGCATTCCCGAAATTGCATTGCGGACGACCCTCATTTCAGGTTTTCCGGGAGAGACGGAAGCAGATTTTGAGGAAATGAAGGGTTTTGTAGAGCGCAGCCGGTTTGACCGGCTCGGTATATTCACCTATTCCCATGAGGAAAATACGCATGCCTATCAACTTGTCGACGACGTTCCCGAGGAATTAAAGCGAAAACGGGCCGACGAAATCATGGAGATGCAAGCGGGAATTAGCCATGCTTTGAACCAGCAGAAAGTAGGACGAACCTTTAAAACCCTTTTTGATCGGGTAGAAGGGGATTATTTTATTGGACGAACCGAATTTGATTCCCCCGAAGTCGATAACGAAGTAAAGGTGCTTCGTACGCCGGATTTGTACTTACCGATGGGTGATTTTTCTACGATTCGAATGGTTTCTGCCGAGCCCTATGATTTGTTGGGTGAAATAGTTTAAGTACCTTTAACAAAATTTTTGTGATGAAAACCAGCCTTTTTACCGCTCTTACCTTTGTTCTTTTAGCTTGCAATTACGCTTTTGCTCAGCCTGCTTCGCCGTTAACGGTGATCGACGCTTCGAGCCCAAATGCCTGCGATGGATCCGCTTCGATAACCAATCCAAACAACGTGATTACCAACACCATCGTTTGGTATTCTGGCAACGGAAGTATTTTTGCGCAAGGAGTAACCAGTGTTTCTAACCTTTGTGCAGGAACCTATGGTGTGTATTACACTACATTCATTGATTCAGTTATGGCTACTTTTGTTATATCCGGTAATCCATGCAACGGTCTGCAAGCGATCGTTAGCGGTACAGCAGCAAGCTCTCCTATGGCCATGGACGGATCGGCAACCGTTTCCGCGATTGGTGGTTCTGCACCCTACACTTTCACATGGAGCAACGGCGCCACAACCAGCACGATTACAGGACTTGGGGTGGGCGTTTACAACTGCTGCGTAACGGACATGAACGGATGCATGGCATGCGACAGTTTTGTGGTTTCAGCAACGGTAAATCCTGGAAATGACACAGTTTTCGTGATTAATAACAACAACATTGGAAATGTTTTGGATTCCTTGGGGATGCAACAGGTATTGGATTGCAGCATTGACTACAACGCCATTGGCGCGGCATTCATCAGTGGATCTCAGTATGTTCCAAGTGGGAATCCCAATGCAATGGACAGCATCTACCTTACGTGGCAGGTATATGATACGCTTGTACCCGCAAACCTTATGGCAACCTATACGGTAGGTTATTCCTTATTTCCTCCCTTAGCGCAGTCCTACACCGCAAGTTTGGAAATTCACTGCCCGCAAAAAAGTACCAATTACAACACCTTGCTCATTATCGACCAATTCTACACGTCGCAATTGGGATTAACGGAAGCTAATTACGTACCGAGCATTTGCCTTCAAGACGGATGCGCCTCGATAGCATTTGGAGCAAGTTCTCGTGGGACCTTAACCGTTTATTCGATCAGCGGAAGCAAAATGACCTCACAGAACGTGATGGAGGTTTCCAACGCGCAAATTCCGGTTTCTTCGTGGAGTTCAGGCGTTTACTTCTTGCATTATACCCTGAGCTCTGGTGCTCAAGGCGTGGTGCGTTTTGTGAAGGAGTAGAAGTATATAATCATATTCAGTAAAAGCTGGTTTGGGCTGAATTGTTTTACATTAAATTCATCTTCCCTAAATGCGCTCATCGTTCCTCCTGTATCTTCTATTTTCAAGTACCTTGGCCTTTTGCCAAAGCATTCCTTCCACGTGGTTGGGAACTTACCGAGGTACGATGTACCTGTATTCCAAAAGTTCGGAACCCTTAGGTGAAGTGCCGGTGGAATTGGTGTTCAAGGAATTGGAAAAAGACGCTGTGTGGTCATACAAAATGACCTATGCGGCACCGGGACAGCCGGGATATGTTGTGAAAGATTACCGAATCGAACGGGTGCATGACACCTTGTTTATGAATGAAGGTGAAGGGATTGTTCTTCCCATGAAGCTTTTCGGGGAGTGTTTGATGGATTTTTACAGCATCGAAGACGTCGATGCTTCCAAAACGTATATGGGTTCTCAGCTGTGCAGAACGGCCAAAGGCACCTTGGAATTTAAGGTCTTTGGGGGGTCCATGAGTCCGTTGTCGTCGAAGGAAATCGTGGACGTGCAGGACGGAACCTTCAATTTATCGACCTACAACCTTGGATTCTACCAAGCTGTCGTCCTAAAGAAGGTGAAAAAATAGCACAAATCAAGTGGAGTGATTCAGCTGTTTTGTAACTAAACCTTCGGAAGAGGGTTAATCGTATAAAGACTAAACCATGAAAATCTTTTTTTCAGCAACGTTCATATTTTTTATCCTAGGATTATCGCATGCCCAGCAAAATCGCATGGCTTACATTGATTCAATGGTGCGAAGCATAAATTCCAACGACAATTACATGATTTCCTCCGTATGTGAAGTCATTAAAGAATTTGCAAAAACCGACTTGGAGAAGAGCCGGGCGGTATACACATGGCTGGCGACGTATATTTCCTACGACGATGAGAGTTATAATACTAAAAACTATGCGGATCAAAGCCCTGAAAGCGTAATGTTTAAGCGTAAGGCGGTTTGCGCAGGTACCGCTTATCTCTTTGATGTCTTAGCCAAAGGTGTGGGGCTTAAAAGCCAGGTCGTTTCGGGGTATGCAAAAGGTTATGGTTATGAGGAGGGTACCGAATTTGCGGAGACCAATCATGCATGGAACCGCGTGCTCATTAACGGCGTTTGGAAACACTTTGATGCAACTTGGGGGGGAGGATACAGTTTTAAAAATAAAAAAGGAAAGATGCAAAGCGTGAAGGCATTCGATGATGGGTGGTTCGATGTGAGCGATTGGGAAATTATTTATTCGCATTATCCAGAGTTACCGCAACAACTTAACATCAATCCTCAAGTCACTAAAGCACAATTCGAGGCGATGCCCTACATCGTACCGAGGAGCTTTTACGCTAAAAACACCACTGGAAAAAAACTGTATATGGATTTTGTGAAAACAGGAGAATGGAATTTTACGAGGTAGAAGGTTCGTAAGGTACGCGAGAGACATTAGGATATTAAGGCATTAGGATGTTATGACAATAAGACATTAGGATGTTAGGACAATAAGACATTAGGATGTTAGGACAATAAGACATTAGGATGTAAAGATTTTCGGTGAATCTATCTACCCGTAGATACAAAGTCCTTAAATCCTTAAGTCCTTGAATCCAAGAATTTAATTTTGAATTGCTGCTCGAAATGTTTAACTTTCGCTCATGAAAGCGTTGCTCGTGTTATCCTTGGTTGTGCTGTTGAATTGCATAACTTTTGCTCAAATGAGCCTATCCGGTGGAACAGGTATTATGAACGGAGTAGGGACCGGATACAAACCCTTGGGTTTTCATTTGGGCCTAGAGTTGCCTCGTTCCAGCGATTTGACTTTTTATGTGCGCGCTGCCGCTTTTCTGCCCTCTGCTGCTGCTGATACGAATTATGCCAACATGACGGCGATTAGTTTAACGACCGTACCTTATACCTTGTCGGTTCCTTATCAAAACAGGTCTTCTACCTATTATTTTGAAGGGGGTACAAGAACGTATATGATCAACGATTACGACAACGGTTTTGGATTGTACGGAGGAAGTGTAGTTGGTTTAGGAATCAATACTACACGGTTGAAATACGACCAATTCGATTATACGAACACCTACGAATGGGAGGGGAAGTATTTGCCTTCGAACGGAACCGAAACGAAAGGAAGTATTTATTATGTGGCCCTTGGGATTCAAGGGGGAATGAAATACACGATTCCGATACGAGGAACCTTGTATTTCGATGTAACGGGAACATATTCCGTATTGAATATTGCCAACAACAATACAGGAGGAGCGAGTCCAACCTATTCGCGATTAAATTTCTTATTTAATTTGGGCTATCGCCGCGATCTCTATTAAGTCACGGAATACCTCATCCAAGCTACGGTTAGCTTCTACCGAAAAGGGAAATTGCTCATATGTTTCCTTGCGTTCAAGGTATAATTTTTGAAAAAATTGGGATAATTCGGTTTCGGTTTTATTTTTCATCATAGGCCGCTTACCAGGTGTTTGCTGCTCATCCTTTAAAACTCTTTCCAATGCGAGCTCAGGCCGAACCCTCAAGTAAATGGTGTGGCATGAACCAACTAACCATTGAAAAGTTGTTTCTTGCATAGGAAATCCTCCGCCTGTTGAAATAATGCACGGTTGTTTGTATACAAATTCCTCGGAAAATAAGGCTTCTAGTTCCCTGAATTTGTCCCAACCATGGTTTAAAACAAAGTTAGCAATAGTGCTCCCCGTATGATGTTCAATCCATGCATCAGTATCGATTACCGGCCAATGCAGGTGTTTACCAAGTTGTAAGGCAAGGTGTGTTTTACCACTCCCCATCATACCAACTAAACAGAGCGGTTTCGACATAATGGTCAAAAATAACGATAGTAACTTGGATTAAGAAAAAATTACCTATATTTGCACCCTCAAATCAGCGATTCCGTAGCTCAGCTGGTAGAGCAATACACTTTTAATGTATGGGCCCTGGGTTCGAATCCCAGCGGAATCACAAAAGAAGTCCACTTCGGTACGAAGCGGACTTTTTTGTTTACCCGAATAAAGCTTGCTTTAATGAGGAAGGAAGCAAAAAAGGCCGAACCTTGCGCAGGCAAGGTGGACTTTATGCTTGGAATGAGTCCATCACCAGGAAAACGAGCTTTGCTCGTAATCCCAAAATTCACCCTTGACATAGGAAACAACTTAGGACGAACC
>JAIXRC010000131.1 GCA_027485415.1 Cryomorphaceae bacterium
ATGTACAAGTTGCCATTCACATCCTGAGCGCCAATCCAATAGGACCCGGCAAAAATGGTTTTAAGTCCACTGTTTTTCGGGATTTCATAACCGGCCAAACCGGATTGCAAGTTGTTAAAAAATCCCCCTTCGTCGTCGAGTAAACACGATACATTATTGTGATCTAAGGGCATGTAGGTAGGTTGTTGCGCCGTGGACATGAAAGCCTGGATGGTGATAAAAGCGAATAGAAATTTCTTCATGTTGTATGGTTTAGTGAAGGTAAGTTTCGGGCTTGGCGCTTGGTGCCCTCCCGACATTTTAAATAAATTATCGTTAAGGAGTTGTATTATTTTCTAACATAAATAGTGGTTTTAAAACACCGCTTGACCTAACTAAAGCAGCGATTAAACTGTTTTTGAGTTCTGCTATTATGGCTCGTTTTTCTTGTCATAGTCGCTTTGTCAAGCTTAAGCCAAGTCCCATGTTACTGTTCTGTGTTGGAAAACTATATATGTTCCAGGACAATGATTTCTCTTTTGGTTTTATGTTGGTTATTAAATTCCAACTGCTTAATATCATGGTGGCTGTTCCAAGTCCAATGTTAATTAATGTAAGATTCCTTTGTCCAGGATTTACATAGGTTCCGCCCCAAGTTATTTGCTCTTTTGGATAGTTTAATGTACCAAGCGTAATTTGACCTGCACCTGTAATTAGGCCTAAAATTGGAATTATCTTGCTGTTCGCTCCTTTAGAAATTTGAATTCCATTGATTGTATTTAGCGACAAATTTAGTCCGCAAATTAAAGATGATGAAATGCTATAAGTTGGTGAAATTATGTCTGTCGGAGTAGATCCGTAAGTTGGTTGAACCATGGCACACTCTTCTTTTGTTAGTCCGCTTGATTGAATCCAACGGTCAACGGTTTGGTCGTTCATAGCAAGTAAATACTCGTATTTAAACTTTGAGTTAATTTCTTCTGCAGTTTGTCGACCAGCAGTTTGTTCAATTAAATAACCAACTGCACAAATATTTCCGTCCTTGTCAATAAAGCAGGGCATTCGTTGGTCTGGGTAATCATAATTTTTTGGAAACACACCTGCCGTCCAATACTCGTGGAGTAAGTCAAGCATTTTAAGTCTATTTTCTTTTTGCTCTTTTGTCAGTGATGAGATGTCCTTTCTTCTCAATAGTTTCTCTACATACTTTAAATGCGTCTGAAGTCTTTTGTTTTCATCTGTTTCATTGGTAGGTTGTTGACCAAATGTTTCCATGAAACTAATGTCGCCAATTACAGCATTAACTGTTTGTTCAATTTCGTTAGATTTTCTGTTGCAACTCGTAAAAATTGTCAACACGAAAATTGTCAGGATAAATCTTGAGATCATCATATTTCTTTTTTTAATGGTTTCTGTATCGTTTAAATGCGTCATAACATTCTACTAAACGCAACTCATCGAGTAAAAGGGGGGATTCATTTTCTTTTATGCTCCAAAAGATAAATAAACCCAATTTGACAACCAATCGCTTGGTATATGTTTTTTGTAAGGGTGGATTTTACTGGGGAACCAATGGAGCTCCGAATGCCAGGAGTAACATGAAAAATGAATGGATTTAGGTCATACGCCAATTCGATTTGTGCGGTAGCAGAAGTAGCAAACCTTTGGGCTTCAACGATGTCAACCCCGCCATTTGGCATGAGGTAATATCCTTTGCCGTTTAGTTTAACTCCAGCAGAAAGTCCAAGCATTGGACTTAAACTTACCTTGTTTTTGGTCCATTGAAAGCCTACACCGATCGGGATGTTCAGGTAACGATAGCGGTTGGTTCCATCCAATGAATTGAATGGATATACAATTTGTTCCCCCCATTCATTATACGCTATGCCGATTTGATAAATCCATCGCCTGGCTTGTTGCCGGTAAAACACCGAAATATCCAAGGAACTCGTAGCGCGCTCGGCTGCTTTTCGTGCTTGGGCATAGCTTTTATAGTCTGGGAAACTTGTGTTGGCAAAGGTTGTGGGAGTGATATCCATTGGGGTAAAGGACGAAATGATGCCGCTAACACCTGAAGAAAAACCAAGCATGTGCTGTCTTTTTGCTCCGGTTTTTGGGGTGTTCAATGCTCCAAGATTCGGCCAAGGCAATTGGTTAATTCGCCCGACGGATAACAAGGGAACCATAGCGTTTGTGGCTTGACTTGCCACTTCAGGTGCTATGTTTTCGGACACTACCGCCGGTATTTCATTCACTATTCGTTGATTTGGAAGTTCAAAAACCATCTCGGAATATGGCGGTATATCGGTTTTCAGATGGCTGATGTCTTGCGTATGTTTCGATTGTTTTTCGTGCTTGGGCTGATTTACGAAGCCCGGGAAGTTAGCGTGCGGAATCGTTGATTTTTGAGACTCGGGGTCTTGGGTGTTGGAAGGTTTGGGCTTAGGAGTGATGGATGCGTGGTGTGATTGGTTCGTTGCGTGCCTATCCTGCGCGGTTTTTGTTGAACCCTGCGACGGGGCTTCATGGGATTCATATAAGCCAAGGCAGATTCCTGAAATCACTAACCCGGGAATCCAAATCCATAACAATCGTCGTCGCTTGCGTTTTTTTTCCAAGGCGTCGAGTCGTTGGTTGATATCGGCCAAGTAATGCGCCGGTATATTGTCAAACGGGTTGTTTTTATTAGGTGTTTCCATGGTGGTCTTTTTGAAGCTGGGGGTTCGCAAGAATATCTTTTAATTTTTTTCGGGCCATTTTAGTATGC
>JAIXRC010000100.1 GCA_027485415.1 Cryomorphaceae bacterium
AAGAGTGGGTCGTACCTCAAGCTGGAACTTACCAAATCCAAGTAAACGGAGCCCAAGGGGGTGGTAACGGTGGACTTGGAGCACGTATGCAAGGTGAATTCAACTTAACCGCTGGTCAGAAACTATTCATCGCCGTTGGTCAACAAGGCAATGGCCCGAACGATTGGGGTGCTTGCGGTGGTGGAGGCGGTACCTTCGTAGCTACTGGAAATGCTACCTATACCACTTCTACCCCACTTATCGTAGCTGGTGGTGGTGGTGGACAAAGTCCACAAGTTGGACAGCCAGGCTTAACCACAACCAATGGTGGACAAGGAGAAAGTTGTCAACCAGGAGGAACCAATGGAAACGGTGGTGCTGATGCTTCCAACTGCGGTAGCGGCGCTGGTGGTGCTGGTGGTTTCTACACTAATGGTGCATCAGGAGGAAATTACGGTAGTCAGTATGGTTCAGGATTCATATCAGGTGCTGCCATTGGAGGCTCCTCTTCCTCTGGTTCTCGTGAAGGTGGATTTGGTGGTGGTGCGGGAACCCACAACAACAATACCGGAGGCGGAGCAGGTGGTGGGTATTCCGGAGGTTCAGCCTCTTACCACGGTTCAAATTACGAAGGCGGTGGCGGTGGATCGTTCAATTCAGGAAATAACCCTGTGAACACCCAAGGAATTAATGCTGGTAACGGAAGTGTAATCATTACCCCGTTAGCTGCTCCTTGTGTTTCAGCTTTGGTGCCTGTTACGGTTACCGTTAACCCAATCCCCGCACCTACAGCAAGTAATGTAACCATTAACTGCGGTCAAAGCGCAACGATTAACGCGGTGGGTAATGGAACTATTTATTGGTACAGTGATGCCGCTGGAACCAACAGCTTAGGTACTGGTGCCAATTACACTACGCCTCAACTAGGGACAACAACAACTTACTACGTGAGTAGTTCTTCAGGAATCTGTGCTGTAATTAATAACCCTGTAACGGTAACGGTAAATGGTCCCGCAGCACCTACGGCTGCGAATGCAACTATTTCATGTGGACAAACCGTTACCCTTTCTGCGGTAGGTGGTGGTGGAAATACGTATACATGGTATTCCGATGCCGCGTTAAGTATACAAGTAGGAACGGGAGCTTCCCTTACGACCCCGGCTCTTACCGGAACCACCACGTATTATGTGACCTCAGGTTCAGGGGCCGCCAATGGAAACGTTTTTACCTTTACCAATTGTTCCGCTACAGGTCAATATGGTCCAACTCAAGGACAAGTTAACAATGCCTATGCAGGAACGAACTTGGCAGGTAACGTAACCTCCAACAATGGAATTCAAGTCTGGACTGTTCCCGCAACGGGTTCCTATCGAATTGAGGCATTCGGTGCGCAAGGAGGCGGAAACAATCAGTTTGGACGCGGAGCTCAAATCCGTGGTGATTTCAATTTAACCGCAGGACAACAACTTCAAATTCTTGTGGGTCAACAAGGCGGTTACTTTCAATCCGGTAGCGGTGGTGGAGGTTCCTTTGTGGTTACATCTGCAAATGTTCCATTACTCATTGCCGGCGGTGGTGGTGGGCAATACGACCAAAACTCTCAATTGTTCAATGCTCACGCGGTAGTTGGAAATAACGGGCAAGCATCCGGGTGTACTTCTGGAGGGACCAACGGTGCAGGTGGAAATGGATGTAATAATAGCGGCGCTTCCGGTGGGGGTGGATTTAACTCGAATGGAGGAAACGGCTCTTATGGTACGGGCGGATTATCCTTCCTCAATGGAGGTAACGGAGGAAATCAATCCTCTCAAGCTGCATGCATTGGTGGCTTCGGTGGGGGCGGTGGAACCCATGGAAATACTGGTGGTGGTGGTGGTGGTGGTGGCTACTCCGGTGGTGCTGGAGGTTACCACTCCGGAAACGATGGAAGTGGTGGAGGTGGTGGTTCCTACAATACAGGAACCAACCCAGTTAACGTTGGCGGGGTTAATACCGGACATGGTTATGTGGTAATTACCTCGTTAACTCCGCCTTGTGCATCTAACGCTGTTCCTGTTACCGTTACGGTGAATCCTATTCCTGCACCAATAGTTGCCGGAAATATTTCATTCTGCGGACAGAATTCAATCACAACCACCTTAACGGCAAGCGGAAGTCCGAACGATTATACTTGGTGGACCAATGCAAATGCGACTGGACAATTAGCCACAGGAGCTGTATTTAATACTCCTGTAATCAATAATACAACAACGTATTATGTTCAATCAACAACACCTCAAGGAGGAAGTCAAACGTTTAACTACACGGGATCTGCTCAATCATTTACAGCTCCTGTAAGCGGAACTTACACCCTAGAAGCATGGGGAGCGCAAGGAGGAAATGACCTCTCTGCACCTAATTCGGTATTTGGCGGAAGAGGTGGTTATTCTAAAGGAGACGTGTACCTTGCCGCTGGAACAACGATTAATATCTATGTCGGTGGACAAGGCTCAGGTTGCAACGCCTCCAATTGGAAATCAACCGGTGGTGGTGGTGCAACTGACTTTAGACTTATTGCTGGAACGTGGAATGATAATGCTGGCTTGTATTCACGAATCCTTGTAGCAGGAGGTGGAGGTGGTCGCCACGGTAATAATTACGAAAACATGGCCTACGTTGGTAATGACGGAGGAGGTTTGTCATCGCCCAACATCAATGCTTGCGGATACAACGTTACAGGAGCGACCCAGAACTCTGGGGGATCCTCTCCTTATGGAGCGGGTGTGGCTGTAGGATCGTTCGGATATGCAAATGCTAACACAATGTCGAATGTTTGTTCAGTAGGCGGTTGGAACGGTGGAGCCGCAGGGGCCGATAACTGGGCCAACGGTGGAGCCGGTGGTGGATGGTACGGTGGTTGCACCAGTTGGTGTACTTCAACGGGTGGATCAGGGTATGTTTACACCTCGAGCTCTTATGTACCGCCAGGATACACTCCTTCAGCGGCCTATCAAATGACCAACGCTCAACTCATTGCCGGAAATACCGTCATGCCCAATCCTAACGGAGGCATGATGACCGGAAATTCAGGACATGGAATCGCGAAAATCACATGGACAGGAACAGGTTGTGTTTCATCGCTGACACCCGTAACGGTTACTGTTGGTCAAGCACCAAACGTTTCTGCGGGAAATAACCAAACCGTTTGTACTGGAACTGCGATAACATTAAACGGTTCAGGTGCTGCAACGTATTCTTGGGATAATGGGGTAAACGATGGTGTGTCCTTCACCCCTGCTGCAACGCAAACCTATACAGTTATTGGAACCAATGCTAACGGTTGTACGGATACCGCACAAGTCACAGTAACTGTGAATGCATTACCTACCGTAAGTGCCGGGCAAAACCAAACCGTTTGTTCTGGAACTGCGATAACCTTAAACGGTTCAGGTGCTACAACGTATTCTTGGGATAATGGGGTAAATGATGGTGTGTCCTTCACCCCTGCTGCAACGCAAACGTATACTGTGACTGGAACCAATGCAAACGGATGTACGGATACCGCGCAAGTCACGGTCACTGTGAATGCATTACCTACCGTAAGTGCAGGGCAAAACCAAACGGTGTGTGCAGGAACGGCGGTAACGCTGAACGGTTCAGGTGCTAATTCCTACACATGGAACAACGGTGTAAGCAACGGAGTGGCCTTCACCCCTGCTGCAACGCAAACGTATACTGTGACTGGAACCAATGCAAACGGATGTTCGAATACCGCGCAGGTAACCGTCACCGTGAATGCCTTACCATCGGTAAGTGCAGGCCCTGACACGACAGTATGCGACAGCGATTTCCCGGTGACTATTTCGGCTAACGGCAACCCTAACCTAAGTTATACATGGAGTAACGGAAGCAACACGCAGCAAACCACCTTTTCCGCTGCAGGAACCTACACCGTAACCGTAACCGATGGTTTCGGGTGCAGTGCTAGCGATGATATCATTGTAATCAACGAACCATGCTCAGGATTGGAGGAAGGAAACTTCTATTTCAACCTCTACCCTAATCCGTTTGACCAGGTCATTACCCTGAAATCAAGCGAAAGTGTTTCTGCGTATATTGAAATCTATAGTGCTGAGGGACGATTAATTTCCGTCACGCACATGGACGGTCAAGAGAAAACTATAGCGCTAGAAAATCTCGCAAGAGGAAGCTATACCGTTCGAATAAGTACGTTGAATACTCAGCGAATATTCACGATCATCAAACAGTAAAAACCTAACTTACTGCTGTTAACAGAAAAGGGGCTTCGGCCCCTTTTTTATTCCCCGTGGACTGAGTGGTCCGCCTTGGTGGAGTGTATCGAAGGCCACATTCCCATTACCGCAGGCTTCGATACGTATGCCACGGCATACTACTCAGCCTACTAAATCCCCCCGTGGACTGAGTGGTCCGCAAAGGCGGAGTGTATCGAAGGCCACATTTCCATTACCGCAGGCTTCGATACGTATGCCACGGCATACTACTCAGCCTGCTTAATCTCCCCGTGGACTGAGTGGTCCGCCTTGGCGGAGTGTATCGAATGCAACATCACCTTTACCGCAGGCTTCGATACGTATGCCACGGCATACTACTCAGCCTGCTTAATCTCCCCGTGGACTGAGTGCTCCGCAAAGGCGGTGTGTACCGAAGGCCACATTGCCATTACCGCAGGCTTCGATACGTATGCCACGGCATACTACTCAGCCTGCTTAATCTCCCCGTGGACTGAGTGCTCCGAAGGAGTGTATCGAAGGCCACGTCACCTTTACCGCAGGCTTCGATACGTATGCCGCGGCACACTACTCAGCCTGCTCACTCTCCCCCGTGGACTGAGTGATCCGAAGGGTTGTATCGAAGGCCACATCACAATAATTTAAGAAGCTTTCGTTGTTCTCTATTCAAAAGTATTTATGGCGGGATTCATGTATATTCTCAAATGTGCAAACGGAACGTTTTACGTTGGGAGTACGAAAAATTTAATAAGAAGAATACAAGAACATGAAACGGGAAACGGAGCGAATCACACGAAGCGTTACGGTCCAGTTCAGTTAGTTTACTTTGAAATATACCAACGCATTGATTTTGCTTATTACCGCGAAAAACAAATTCAAGGTTGGACAAGAAAAAAGAAACAAGCCCTAATTGATGGAGAATATCCGAACTTAAAATATGCTGCTAAGAAAATCTTTAGAGCCAACTCAATAAATCCCCCAGTGGACTGAGTGACCCGAAGGGTTGTACCGAAGGCCACGTTCCCTTTACCGCAGGTATCGATACCTATGCCACGGCATACTACTCAGCCTGCTAAACCCGTGGACTGAGTGACCCGAAGGGTTGTACCGAAGACCACATTTCCATTACCGCAGGCTTCGATACGTATGCCACGGCATACTATTCAGCCTGCTTTACCCGTGGACTGAGTGGTCCGCCTTGGCGGAGTGTGTCGAAGGCCACGCTTATACTAGTGTGAATTTGTTTGAATATACCGAACCCAAGCTGCTTGATATTCACGGGAAAAGGCGGGTGTCAATTCAATCCCCACAGAAGCAAAGTTTTCACCTGTCATCCAATTTAGAATCCACGAGGCACGTCCGGCAACCGTGAATATATCCTCTTGCATCCCTCCCCCATGGCCGTAGAATTTCAGCTCACCGCTTCGAATGCGATCCCAAATGATTAAATCGGCGGTATTCACCAGGCCAATTTTAGTTTTATTGGAAAGGCGACAAATTAAATGTGGGAACACCTCCGATGGATGGGCGAAACACCACGTTTTTGCGGCACATAATCTCCAAAAATCCTTTTCAGAATCGATGATTTGAAACACGCTATCTAAAGAAAATCCAAGCGTATCGTTCGAGCTATAAAACCTATATTCATGCTGTTCTTCAATCCAAGCGGATGGCTTTTTAAACGATGGAAGTAACGAATAGCTCGCTCGCAAGGAATCTTGGTGATTGAAATAGGGAAAGGTATCAGCCACAGGTTGCCAAAAATCGATGGATTCAACGGTGATTTCTTGCTGAGCCGTTAAACGAAACGCAAGAAGTAATAAAATACCCGCTAAGAGCATTCTAATCATCCTTTAGCGCGGAGTATGATCTCATCCACCACGCCAGGGTCTAACAAGGTACTCGTATCCCCTAAATTGGAAACATCCCCTTCGGCAATCTTTCGCAAAATTCTGCGCATGATTTTCCCACTCCGTGTTTTAGGCAATCCCGGCACCACCAGGATGCGATCAGGTTTCGCAATGGGGCCGATTTCCTTTGTAACCGAAGCCAATACCTCCGTTTGGATTGTTTTTTCGTCGTAGCTTCCGCCATCCAAAATCACGTAGGCATAAATGCCTTGACCCTTGATGTCGTGCGGAAAGCCTACCACGGCACTTTCAATGATGCGATCATGCATGTTGATGGCATTCTCCACTTCGGCTGTTCCAATGCGGTGACCGCTCACATTCAATACATCATCTACCCTACCCGTAATGCGATACATTCCTTCCGCATCGCGCAAGCACCCGTCTCCTGTGAAGTATAAGTTGTTATACACCGAGAAATAGGTTTGACGGCAACGCTCGTGGTCGTTGTAGGTGGTGCGAATCATGCCCGGCCAAGGGAATTTAATGCACAAGTTCCCATTGACTTCATTTCCCTCAATCTCCACACCTTGGTCGTCTACTAAACAGGGTTGAATCCCAGGTAAAGGCAAGGTGGCATAGGATGGTTTGGACGGGGTTACTCCTGCCAAGTTGGAAATCATGATGCCTCCGGTTTCGGTTTGCCACCACGTGTCCACGATGGGACAATTGTTCTTACCGATGTTGTCATCGTACCAATGCCACGCCTCTTCATTGATGGGTTCACCCACCGAACCGAGCACCTTCAAGGAACTCAAATCCTTTCCTTCAATGAAATCCGTACCGAATCCCATTAAACTTCGAATGGCCGTAGGTGCCGTATAAAGTATATCAACCTTGTGTTTTTCCACGATTTCCCAAAACCTTCCTGCATCGGGCCAGGTGGGGACGCCTTCAAACATAAGCGAAGTAGCACCCGCACTCAAGGGACCATAAATGATGTAACTATGCCCGGTGATCCAACCAATATCTGCGGTACAAAAATGCACCTGTCCGGGTATGTACTGAAACACATTTACGAAGGTATAATTGGCCCAGACCATATATCCTGCTGTCGTATGCACTACGCCTTTCGGTTTGCCCGTAGAGCCCGAGGTATACAGAATAAACAAAGGATCTTCTGCTTCCATGGCTTCTGCGGGTACATTCCAATTTCCATCGTTTGCTACCCGTTCCATTTCGTTATGCCACCAAAAATCGCGTCCTTCTTGCATGGCGCAGGCCGTCTTGGTGCGCTCATAAACGATCACAGATGCCACGGAGTTGGCAGATTTCAAAGCCTCGTCCACGACCGATTTCAAGGGGATATCTTTTGCTCCGCGGTAGGCTCCGTCGCAGGTTACGATGCAGGAAGCGCCAGCATCTGCAACTCGATCTGCAATGGCTTGTGCAGAAAACCCACCGAAAATAATGGAATGAATGGCTCCAATGCGCGCGCAGGCCAAGGTGGCAATGGCTAATTCTGGAATCATTCCCATGTAGAGGCATACGCGGTCGCCTTTTTGTACCCCATGATTGAGCAGTACCCGAGCGAATTGATTCACTAAGTGATGGAGTTCCGTATAGGAGATAGCGCGAGAGGCTTCATTGGGATTATTAGATTCCCAAAGAATGGCCGTGGTATTCCCCTGGGTAGCCAAATGACGGTCTAGGCAATTTTCAGTAATGTTGAGTTGCGCTCCATCAAACCAGCGAACGGTAGGGTCGGAAAAATTCCAGTTAAGGACCTTATCCCATGGTTTTTTCCATTGAAAATTCGCGGCGATGGATGCCCAAAAATCTTCAGGATTGTCTACGCTTTTTTGATAAGCCTCTTGGTATTGTTGAAAGGTCTGCAGTTGGTATGAATATGACATAAATCGGTACTTAGTTTTCCTAAAATTAACGAAATCCGATGAAATCCTGTTATATGCTGACCAAAAGCACGTAACTTTACAGCGTTGCTTTCGGGCAAAACGTTCTTTGGGGTCGACATTGGATTTGACAGCGATAGCGGCAGTCAGGTGTCAGCATGCAGAGGGTTGTGGTGAACCTCTATAATATCTTATCACGAACAATAATTGACAATACGTCATACGCACTTGCTGCTTAATTA
>JAIXRC010000126.1 GCA_027485415.1 Cryomorphaceae bacterium
GAGCAGAATCGTCGAAACGATGTGAAAAATGTGCAATCTTCCTTCTCACCGGTATTCGAACAAGAAAAACTTGCGACAGAAACCACTGAAACGAAGATCGCCCAAACCAAAGATCCAAGTTCAGCGGCAACAGTGTTACTTCAACCTACCAAAACGGGAAAAATTGAACAAGAACCTATCCAACATGACGATCCTAAACGATTGGAGAGCTTTACCGCCCTCACACTGCCCTCCTGTGAAAACGAGAGTATGGACGTCCAGAACTCCAATGCATTCGGTATCGTACTTCGCTCTAAAGACTACGAGGTAAAAATATCTGCTAACTCCTCGAAAAAAGTAAAACTATCCGAAGGCAACTATGAAATTATAGATGCCGTTTCAGGGGTTTCCTTGCAAAACCATTCGGTAACTGGTGTTTCCAATACCGAGGTTGTTGTTGGAGATCTATATTACAGCGCAGGCCTTCCATACCGTCATGCGTCGATCAAAACGGAAAATACCATTATGGCAATTTCTGCTCAAGGAACCCAAGTTACCTGCTGTAACAAGGAACTTGAAATGTTGTCTTTTACTAAAGGGAATTATGCACTCAATATTGAAATAATCTCGGAAAACGGATGCCGAAGAAAATCAATTGAAACTTTTTATGTTTCCGAAGATTATAATTTACTGGCAGTGAATGCCTTCGAACCCTTATCGCAAGATTCTCGAAAAAGCACTTTCATTCCTTTTGCGCTAACGCAACGAGAAACACCATTCCGAATGATTATTATAGATCCAAGCGATGGTGGGATTGTTTATGAAACAACGGACGCGCTACTTCCTTGGGACGGCATCGATAAGCGGACCGGAAAGTTAGCGGATACGAACAAAGCCTACGTGTGGAAAGTCAACTTATCGAAACCCGAACCCGGGGAAAAAGTAGACTACATGGGTACCGTTGTCCGAATGTAAGAAATACCTCTCCAGAATATATGAAATAAGGATAATTCCAAAGAATTATCCTTATTTTTGTTTAGAGCCAAATTGTTTAATGCAGGTAATCCAACGCCTTCCAATCCATTTATCGAACCAAATTGCCGCGGGTGAAGTAGTGCAACGTCCAGCTTCCGTTGTTAAAGAATTATTAGAGAATTCAATAGATGCTGGTGCGACTGAAATTTTCGTAAGCATCCGCGATGGAGGACGAACCTTGATTTCAATTATGGACAACGGTACCGGAATGAACGAAAAGGATGCGGTGATGTGTTTTGAACGCCATGCCACTAGCAAATTAAGCTCAATCGATGATTTATTTCGCCTAGATACTATGGGGTTTAGGGGGGAGGCTTTGGCCTCGATTGGTGCAGTAGCACAAGTAGAAATGAAAACCAAAACCGCTGAATCACCGACCGGTATTCAATTGCGATTTGAAGGTGGATCACTCATAACAAAAGAAGAGGTTGTTTGCGCCAAAGGAACGTTAATTGAGGTTAAAAATTTGTTTTATAATATTCCTGCTCGCAGAAATTTCCTCAAGTCCGATGCTATAGAATTCAATCACATTGAGGACGCTTTTTTATACCTTGCGCTAGCCCATCCCGAAGTCTCTTTTACCCTGCACAATCAGCAACAACCGCTGTATAATTTGGATGCTTCAAATTTTAAACGGCGAATTTCAGAAATACTCGGAAAAGGTGGAGCGGATAAAATTTTTCCGATCGAATCAGAAACCGATATTGTAAATATCCATGGTTTTCTCGGCAAACCAGAAACCGCGAAAAAAACACGAGGCCATCAATACTTCTTTGTTAACCGAAGGTATTTCAAAAGCAGCTACTTCCATCATGCTGTTCAAACGGCATTCGAAGGATTAATTCCTGAAAAAACATATCCTATTTATTTCATATTTCTCGAAATTAATCCAGAAAAAATCGATGTAAATATTCACCCGACAAAAACAGAAATTAAATTCGACGAAGAGCGTTTTATTTATTCGTTATTACTAAGTACGATTCGACAATCTTTGGGTAAATTCAATCTTATGCCGAGCCTAGATTTCGAAGTTGAAACGGCATTCGATTTACCATCTAGTTTCCGAAATCAACCGGTTTCTCCACCGACTATTCATGTGGATCCTCATTTCAATCCATTTACAAAAAACGCTACAAAAGATAAGTCGTTCAGTCCCGCCATTCAACAAGCAGGTTTCGGCATGAATGCAAATCTGGAAAATCAATGGAAGGAATTTTATGAAATACAAAAAGAATTACCGAAAGAACAGCCTTTTCCTGAAATGAACATCCATGCGAATACCGAATTTATTCATTCCGGAAAATACCTTATAGCTCCGATTCGCTCAGGATTTCTAATTATTCATGTTAAACGCGCATTGGAGCGCATCTTGTACGATCAGAGTATAGCAAACTTTATAAAACAACCTTTGAATGTCCAAATGCTCTTGTTTCCCATCGAAAAAAAACTCGAGTTACAAGAAATTCGGTTATTTAAAAGCCACTTAAAGTTATTGGAACAATTAGGCTTTAACTTGGAAATCATCGAATCCATGCTGTTGATTAAGGGAGCTCCCGAAATGCTGCCAGAGGATGCCGTTGTAGCGTGCCTTGATTCCTTAATTCAAAAACTTGAGGTACAAGATCAGACCCAAGAAGACATAGCCCATAGCATGATGGCAGAAATGGTCAAATCAACGGCAAAAAACTATCAAATAAGCAATAAAAGTGAAATCCAACAACTAGTTGAACAATTGTTCCAATGCCGAGAACATGAGGTTAGTCCGAGCCAACAGAAAATTATTAGCATACTACGCCACGAAGATTTAAACCAATTTTTACTTTAAACTATGTTTAATAATATCCCCCAGGTTACTAAAAACCTGCTTATAATTAATATACTCGTATTTCTTGCCACCCTTTATTTTCAAACGAAGGGAATGGATTTAAATGCCATCTTAGGAGCGCATTATGTAAACTCACCGTTGTTCCAGCCATTTCAAGTCGTCACTCACTTTTTTGCCCACGATGGATTTTTCCATTTGTTCTTCAATATGTGGATGTTTGTCATTTTAGGAGGGTATCTCGAGCGCAGGTGGGGAGCAAAACGCTTCTTTAATTTTTATCTTTTATGCGGTTTAGGGGCATTTGGTTTGTACAATATCATAGGGGTATACGAAATTGAAATGCTCAAAAATAGCCTGGACAATGTCCATTATTCCATCAACGGGATAGACTATCTATTGAATCTAAATGATATAAACGATACATTAAGAGAGGGAAAATACTCTCCATTTTATTTAGAGAATATTCCGGCATACGAGGAATACGTGAATAAATCCCTCACTCCTATGGTTGGGGCTTCAGGAGCAGTTTTCGGCGTAATGGCGGCATTCGCATTGCTCTTACCAAACGCTGAATTCATGCTCTACTTCGCTATTCCTGTAAAAGCGAAATACTTAGTTGGAGCTTACTTTTTATTTGAAGTTTATATGGCCTTCCAAAACCAACAAGGCGATAATGTTGCTCACTTAGCACACGTAGGAGGAGCCATTGTGGGTGCGATTATGGTATTAATATGGAGAAAAACAGATCGAACGAATTTCTATTAAATTTACCTTGGGTTTCATTTTATGTTCGCCATGAACCAACCAATTAAACAGAGTCCAGTAACGTTAAAATTAATCATTACGAACGTTGTTGTTTTTGTTTTCGCTTTAATCTACCGTGGATTAATCAAAGATCATGAATGGAATACTCCCATTGAGCATTTTATTGGGTTCTCTTCCCGTTTCGAGCAAGTAATTCAATATCCTTGGACCGTTATTAGTGCGGTTTTTTTTCATGTTCGTCTTGAGCATTTAATATACAACTTGTTGTTTCTATTTTTCGCAGGATCTCTTTTCGAACAACTTTTTAGTGGACGAAAATTATTGATGCTCTACCTGTTTGCGGGTATATTTGGCAACTTAACGCAGCTTTTAGCTGCCGTTATCGCTCCAGATATTTTCCCTATAGGACCTGTTTTTGGGGCAAGCGGTGCGATTATGGGTATTTTTATTGCCATTGCCGTTTATCGCCCCCAACTACCTGTATTAATTTTCGGTATGTTTTCCCTTCCAATTTATGCCTTAGCCCTGTTTTTTTTGATTATAGACCTCATTGGAATTGGTGGAAATGGTGGAACCGCCCACATGGCACATCTTGGAGGGTCTTTGATTGGTGCTCTAACCATGATACGAAAAAAAGGGAATATTGGAATCTGGAACCACATACCATGGTTTTCGGGTCATGGTAAAGATGTATTAAGGAATTCGAAAACCCGGTTTAAAACAGATGAGGAATACAATGCTATAAAACACGATGCAGAGGCCAGGACTGATGCCATTTTAGATAAAATTAGCCGGTCAGGATACGAATCTTTGTCGCGTGAAGAAAAAGAATTTCTTTTTAAACAGGGTAAAGAATGAAAGTTTTGTGGTGGGTGGTCTTTTTACTTCTAGGGCTTAGCGCTTCGTTGTTATTTATTTCCTACGCAACACCCTACTTTCACCCCGAAACCTTGCCTATTCTCCCATTTATTGGTCTGTTCTATCCTGTGTGGCTGTTGTTAACTACGATACTTACACCTATCGCCATATGGAAAAAAAAAGCCGTAGGATATGTAGGATTGTTCATTTTAATCGTCGGGATAAAATCCCATCTAAAAGTAATTGGACTGCATTTTTTTACCCCTAAACCTGCGGAAAATGCCATCAAAATTATGAGTTACAATGTTCGTTTGTTTGGTTTGTACGATGAAAACGCACTTGAAAGGCGTAATAACATATTCGAATTCCTTCGCAAAGAAAATCCCGACATAGCCTGTTTTCAAGAATTTTACCACCAAGACCAGCCTACATCCTTTGAAACCTTAGATTCGATACGTAGTATTTTAAAATCCGTAGACGATCATCAAAGAAGTGCCTATAACAAAATAGGACATCGAAATTTCGGTATTGCTATTTTCTCAAAATATCCAATGATCGCACGAGGCGACGTCATGTTTGAAAATCAAGGATTAATGGATTTTAATTACTGCATTTTTGCCGATATCGTAAAAAACCAGGATACTTTTCGCGTGTACAATGTGCATCTTCAATCCATTCGACTCAGTGAACCCGGAAAAAAAGAGCATCCATCCTTGATGGATCGTTTGGAGCTGGGTTATTCCAAAATGAAACAAGCCTACAGTAAACGATCGAAACAAGCAGAAAGAGTAATTAACCACATGAAAACTTCTCCTTACCCCATTGTATTATGCGGCGACTTTAACGACACGCCAATGTCCTATACTTACCATCAGTTTAACAAGCGATTAAACGACGCATTTTTGGTGTCTGGATTAGGTTTTGGAAGTACTTTCATTGGTTCAATACCTGCCGGACGGATTGATTATATTTTCCACTCTGAAGGTATCGAATCCTCTGGTTTTAATGCACATAATGTGGAGTACTCTGACCACAAACCGATAAGCTGCAATATATCTATTCGAAAAAACTGAATGCGTCATCTGTTAATCATTGATTTTGGAAGTTTAAAAACACCACTAATTGAGGAAATGGTGTATGAATTTGCCGATTATACCACCGTTCCGTTCCATGCATTGGACTCAACGACTATAAAAAAATTCGATGGATTTATTTTAAGCGGCGCCCCTATATTAATTACTGAACAGGACATTTCCGATTATTTAGAAGGTTTGTCTTGGATAAAGACCACCGAAAAGCCGGTACTCGGCATTTGCTTTGGACATCAAATTTTAGGGTTATTATACCATGCCGATGCAGCAAGGATGAAAGAATGCCGCTCCATGAATGAGATTGAACAATTTGTAGAATGTCCTATTTTGAATCGATTACCTCAGGTTTTCGAAATGCAAGAGGACCATTGTGAAAGCATTTCGATTCCGGAAGAATTTGAACTCGTTGCAAATTCCGACGAATGCATCAACGAAGTGATGCAACATAAGCACAAAGCTCTTTACGGAGTCCAATTCCATCCAGAATCTTCTGGAAACTTAGGGGCAATACTTTTCGAAAATTTTATTGAGCTTTGTTAGAAATTACCTGGCAATATTTTCTAATTTCTTTACATCTATGACCGTTATTTTACGCGTCTCAGTTGCGATGACGCCCTCATCTTTAAATTCCTTTAATAAGCGTATTAGGGTTTCCGTGGCTGTACCCACAAAATTTGCTAAATCTTCTCGTGAAAGATTTATAGGTTCATTCTTATAAACATCGATTAAGATCATTAAGATGAACGCTAAACGTTGTCGAACTGATTTTTGAGCCATATTGGTGATGAACTCCGCTTGATCTGTTAATTCCGTTGAAAGTTCCTTAATAATTCCATTTCTCAAGATGGAATTATCGTCCATCAAGGAAACAAAGTCGTCTTTGGAAACGAAGCAAATATTGCTTTCTTCTAAGGTTTGAGCAGACACTTTGTACGCATCTTGGGCAAGCATAGATCGAAAACCAAGTAAGTCACCGGATGAAGCAATTTGTATTATTTGTTCTTTTCCATCATCGCCCGTTTTATAAACCTTTACCTTTCCCTCGTTAATGCAAAAAACACCTCGTGGCATTGAACCTTCTACGAACAAATTTTGGCCCTTTTTATAATAATTACATTTCTTCTGAGCATCCAAATACTCTTTTTGTTCGGATTCTAAGGAAGCGAAAAGATTACCCTTAGATTTAGGGCAATTTTCGCAGGTGACACTTCTAAAATTTTGTTGCAAAATATGGTATAAAAACAAACATCAAACAAAAAAGGCTATTCCAAGAATAGCCTTTTCAAGTTCATATAAATCCATTAATACTTTATGAATTTCACAGATTGGCTTTCCTTGCCGGAAACCAACTTAATGATATAAGTACCTGTTGGTAAATCATCTGCCTCAATGAATAATTCATTTTTTCCAGCCGACAAATTGGCTTTTTCAAAAGACTTAACCAAACGACCTGTAATAGAATATACTCCTACCTGCACGCTTCCTGCTTTGCTAAGTTCGAAGGAAAGCGTAGTATTGCCGGTAGATGGGTTCGGGTAGGTAATCATTTTGGCTAAAGCACTTGGTTTCTTATCTCCATTGCTCTGCCCTAATCCTAGATAGGCGGAAGTTTTCCAAATTCCTCGGCCATAAGTTCCAATATAGATTTCACCAGGTCTATTATTTCCTTCTTGAAAGGTTCTCCAACTTTGACGTACCTCAACTACAGGAGTGCCTTCAAAACCTGTTGAAGCATTATCCCACGATACACCTCCATTTTCGGTGACGAACACTCCTTCTGACGTTCCTACAACAATAATATTTGGATCATCGCGATCAATAATACCGTCGTAGCATCCTGGTTGACCGCCTTGAATGATTGCAGGTAAGGCTGTGAATGTTGGTGCTCCCGAAGTTGCATTTAACGACCTTCTGTTCACCCCATTGAAACCAGCAAAAACTACGATATCGTCAGCATCGGAAGGATTAACTGCGATACCTTCATAACTTGTGGTTGCTATCTTCGTTGCTGTGGTAAATGTTGGAGTGGTCGCTTGAGCACCCGTTCCTACATAACCTACCTTCGCTACGAAGTTCGGATCACTCGAATAAACACTTCCTAACCCATCGATACGCCAAATGCCATTCGATGCAGAGACATAACAATGCTCTAGGTCTCTGGAAAATTCAACATCCACTGAACCGTTCCCAACACCAATTCCTCTAGCTACACAAACCCACTGAGGGTTAGTAACTGACAAACGCATGGCATTTCTTGTTCCCCAAAGCTCACCACCGTTTGCGTTAACAAAAACCAGGAACCAAGATTGAAAAGGGTCTGCAACACGCAAGGTGTCCCAAGCCACATTATAAATTACCGTGTCACCTCCCATTGAAACAACTTCGCCGGTTGCAGCATTTTGACCGTAATTCACTCCACCTACCGTTAGAGCTGGATTATAATGAAGGGTATCGTCAAAGTAATAATTCGACGTTGCGAAAAAGCTAATGGAATCTCCTGATGCTAAAGACGGTATTCGAATTAAATCGCCCACTTCATAGTTTTTCGTAGCAATATACGTTACAGAGTCCTTTGAGTTTGGATCAAAATACTCGGCTAAAAACACTTCAGTATGAAACGGGTGATTTGGACTTCCATCCGTACCAGGAGGATCGTAAGAACCCGGTAAATTCGGTTCGAAAGACGACCACGTATTTCCCTTGTCGCCGGAGCGCGAAATATTATTGTAATAAATAGTCGAAATCATAACCGCTGGGTTGAAATACGAAATTTCACATTCAAAACCATCGCCACCGCCTACCTGACGGAATTCTTGATAGGTTGACAACGTATGATTGTTATACAAAGTACCATTGTCTTGAGTTCCTCCCATGACTGCTCCATCTCGGTCGAAAGCAATACCATAAAATTGAGTTACGTTATACCCTCGATTGGCAACAAACCATGTGCTTCCATAATCTGTTGTAATACTGACCCCTCCATCGTTTCCTGCATAAAAGCGATTGTTGGCATCCCATTTCATTTCATGGTTGTCTGCATGGACATAAATAGAGGATTGAGGTGCTACTGACCAAAGGGAAATTTTCTGAAAACCACCCGACGGTGGGTTATTAACGGTTTGCTTCCATCGCCAGATATCAATACCTCCGATCAGAATCTGTTCCGGATCGTTGGGAACAACCGTTACAATTGAATTGTAAGTTCCTTGGTCTCTGTAAATATCGAATTCGCTCGGAGGTGCGGATGCCCCTACAAATTGTGTCCATGTTTGACCGTTATCATGCGAAACGTGCATACTCATGAGGTTTGAATTAGTACGAACAGCATACAAGGAATATTTGTTCGAACCATTTTTTATGGCCGAAACGGCATATTCTATCCTGGGCGAGCTTGAAGGAACGAGGTTGTTCGCAGCTGTACCCGACTTGTCGGAAAAATTTAGACCGCCATCCGTAGACACATACGTTTTATTTGCCCCAAAAGCCGCAACGATTACTTGACCATCTTTTGATATCTCCAAAGCCGTACAAGAACCTGCCGTCGCAGGAACTGAAGTAAGCGATGCGTCGTTCAGTTTCCATTTTTTCAATCCTCCAGAAGTGGCCAACCAAACATAATTATCTGCATCAGAACTTACGATTTGGGTACAGCTGCTCGTGCCTGGAATGTTATTCCAAGAGGTCCCAAAGTCTGTCGAATACCAAACGCCATTACCTCCCCAGCCTTCTTGGTTGGAGCCCGTAGCAACAAAAAAAGTTCCATCGGTAGTTTGAGTCATTGAAGAAATGTATGGGTTTGCTCCAGCTGCAAAGTATGTTTCAACTCTGTTCCAGGTGTTACCTTTATTCAAGGAAACAAAGAGTCCTCCAGATACTCCCCCTGCCCACACTCTATTTAGGTTGGTCCGATCTACTTGAATGGCTCTGGTTCGGCCACCGATGTTATCCGGACCCTCCTCCGTGAATAGGATATTCTTCGATCGATCCAGTTGATTGATTTTCTTTCGAATCTCCATGAGTTTCTCTTGAGAAACCGGTTGTCCAGTCTGCACATCAATATAACGGGCTTTCAACCATTCAAGCGCTTCATCTGCTCGTTGAGTTTTTGATGTTTCCAAGGCAAACTTTGCATCATGTTTTTGGTAAGTCCCAGAAATTTCCTCTGGTAATAAAAGAGCCGCAATGAGCCCTGAAATTAAAGTAACTACCACAAATCCAATAAAGTAAATCTTCTTACTCATGTTACTGTATTAAAAAAAGGTTAAATATAGAGTGCCAAAATAATCATAAATCGTGGAATAAAAAACACTTGAAACGCACCAAAGTTCAAAAACTTATAAAATATGTTTTTCGGCATGATAGGAGGAACGCACGAGTGGACCGCTTTCAACGTGACGAAAACCCATTTTTAATCCAATTTCGCGGTAAAATTCAAATTGCTCAGGCGCAATAAATTCAGCTACGGGTAAATGGCTCAGGGTAGGTTGTAAATACTGCCCCAAGGTAACAATATCAACTTTTACCTTTCGTAAATCCTCCAATGTTTCTATCACTTCTTCTTTCGACTCTCCCAATCCAAGCATGATTCCGGATTTCGTTTTCATACCCCCTTTTTTAAGCCGAAAAAGTAATTCCAATGAACGGTCATACTTTGCTTGAATTCTTACCTGTTTGGTTAGGCGTCTAACGGTTTCTAAATTATGGGAAACAACCTCAGGCGCGGCATCGATGATTGCTTGCAAATTTTCCCACTTCCCCGCAAAATCAGGGATTAGGGTTTCCAAGGTTGTTCCGGGTGATTGATGTCTTATTGCTCGTATTGTTTGAACCCAAATTTCTGATCCACCGTCTTTTAAATCATCTCGATCTACGGAAGTTATAACCGCGTGTTTAATTTGCATGGTTTTAACACTGTGAGCAACCTTTCCTGGTTCGAAAGGATCAACCTCTGCAGGCTTACCGGTTTGAACTCCGCAAAAACCGCAAGAGCGGGTACACACATTTCCTAGGATCATGAACGTAGCAGTGCCCTCCCCCCAACATTCGCCCATGTTAGGACAACTACCGCTCTCGCAAATGGTGTGCAGTTTGTGCTCATCTACCAAGCCGCGGACTTTTTTATAATTTTCCCCGATAGGTAATTTTACACGCAGCCAATTCGGTTTTTTTATTCGAGGTGAATTTTCCATAGTTCAGGGCAAATTTCGCTAAAAAATGACAAACATTGCATCCTATGTAATGACTTTCGCTATTTCACTGAAACAATGGCTACCTTTGCAGCATATGACATCCAAGGTAAACTATTTAGGGAATCTAAGAACACTAGGAATTCATAGTTCTGGAGAACAGATAATGACCGATGCACCGAAGGACAACCAAGGCATGGGAGAGTACTTTTCACCAACCGATTTAGTCGCAACATCCTTGGCATCCTGTTTTATGACGATTATCGGGATTTATTGCAAGGAAAGAGATATCCCCTTGCTGGAGATGCGAATTGAGGTAGAAAAAATAATGGCTTCGAACCCGAGAAGAATTCATCAAATCAATCTTCTTGTGGACTTTATGCAAAATTCTTGGGATGAAAGCACTCGAAAAAAAATCATTGCTGCAGGAAAAGCTTGTCCGGTTGCCGCGACCCTCGGAGATCAAGTAATCATAGAATACACATTTAAATGATCAAAAAAACACCAAACAGCTATCCCAGAAAGGAAAAATCCGATATAATTTACGGAATTCATAGCATTAAAGAGGCCGTTGAAGCACGACGAGAAATCAACAAAATTCTTATTCAAAAAGGAATTTCAAAAGAAGGATTCGAAGAAATACGTTCTTTTTTGACGGGTAATGAATATGTGGTTCAATACGTTCCAATACAAAAACTTAATCAACTTACATCTGGCAATCACCAAGGCATTGTAGCGTATGTTTCTCCCATCGAATACCAGTTGATGGAAAGCTTAGCCGAAAAATGGTTAGAACAAGGCATCAAGCCATTTATTTTGGCCCTTGATAGGATTACGGATGTTCGAAACTTTGGTGCTATCGCCAGGACTGCAGAATGCATGGGTGTTCATGGAATTTTAATCCCTTCCAAGGGATCTGCCTTAGTAACTGCCGACGCAGTAAAGGCCTCATCAGGAGCCTTAAACCGAATTGCAGTTTGTAAAACAGACCAGTTTAAAAACACCTTATTTCATTTACAGCAATTAGGGATACGTATTGCGGCGGTTACGGAAAAAACCAAAGTATCTATCGATGGCGCGAATTTAAGAGGCTCGATTGCATTGATATTAGGATCAGAAGAAGATGGAATCACCCAGGATCTTTTGAATATGGCCGACCTAAGGGTTACAATACCCATGGATGGAGCAACGAGTTCTTTAAATGTGGGCGTTGCTGCTGGAATTGCTATGTTTGAAAAATCTCGACAAGAGCGAAATCGTTAACTATCCCAGCAGTTTTGCTGCTAATAAGGGTAAACTGGAAAGGCAATTGATCTTGTGCTCGAATTTCGATTTATTGCTTGCATCGCGTTGATACCAAACCGCTTGCATTCCCGCCCTTATAGAGCCTAGAATATCTGCGCGGTAATCGTCGCCTACCATCAAACTGTTCTCAGGGCTTGCTTTTGCCAACTTCAAGGCATGTAAAAAAATCGTTGGATGCGGCTTATTGAAGCCCACCTCTTCGCTGCATAGTACCACCTGAAAATGGTGATGTAAGTTGGAATACTTCAACTTTATATGCTGAACTTCTTTAAAACCATTGGTGATAATGTGCATTTTAAAACCCATATCGCCTAAGTCCTGGAGCACTTCCTGAGCCAGGGGGATTAAGGCTGTTTGTTGAGGTGATAAATCCACGTAACCGTCACCAAGTTGACGGGTCAGCTTTTCATCCACGATTTCGAAATGACGAAGGGTCGCACGAAAACGTTCATACCGTAGTTCCTCTTTGCTTAATTTACCCAAAGAATATTTCTGCCAGAGTAGTTTATTTTGTTTGAGATACGACTTATGAAATTTCTCAAAAGAGGGAATGTGAAGTAGCAACTTTGTTTCATTGTGCAAAATTTGCAATGCCTTTTGCGAGTTGAGTTCAAAATCCCATAGAGTACGGTCTAAATCAAAAAAAACATGTTTGTCGTGGTACATGGCATTAAAATCCATAGGCAATGGCATACGCCAATCCTGTCGTGGCTAAACCATTTATAAAAACCCCGGCTAAAATAAACAGATATACCCTCACATAATTTCCATATAATCTAGCCACAATAATGCTTCCAAGAGGAATACTTAGAATTAGGGGCGCAAAAAAGGCAATTCCAATGATTCCAAATTTATTTCGAATCTTCAGAATCCGCTTTTTACCTGCCGATGATTTTTTAGGTAATTGGTTCTTTCCCGGCACTAAATTCTGCATCTTCTTAAGTTTTCGCTCTTTCGCTTTTTCCATAAAGTATGCACTCGAAAAGTAAAATACCAATGAACTCACAATTGCACCCGCCACACAGCAAATGTAGGTTTCCAAAAAAGTCAGTCCTGCCGTTGGACCACCAAAAGGCGTGAACAAAAACTTAACCGTGGAAAATCCAAAAAACGTCAGATAGACAGCAATTTTCATTTAAATATCCAGTTTGGTCCCAAAAGCCAAATCACCCGCATCTCCAAGACCAGGGTATATGTACGATTTATTGGTAAGTACTGGGTCGACTGCTGCAATGTAAATATCTGTATTGTCTGGGAAATGATTCTGAACCCGATCAAGCGCCTCCTTTGTGGCCAGTACTGAAGCAATGATGATTTTTTTTGCCTTGCCCATACCTTTAAGTGCATCGTAAACACAATTCATTGAATTACCCGTTGCAAGCATTGGATCGCTGATTATCCAAGTCCTTCCTTCAAGCGAAGGAGAAGCCAAATACTCCACCTGAATTTCAAAATCAAGGGGACTTGTGTGCTTTCTATAAGCCGAAACATAGGCGCTTTCGGCATGGTCAAAACACCTTAGCAGTCCTGTGTGCATTGCTAAACCTGCTCTTAAAATGGTTATGAGTACTGGGTTTTCATTCATAACTAAGTCTTCTGAATCCCCTAAAGGAGTTTGAATGGAGGTGGCTTTGTAGGAGAAACTTTTTGAAATTTCATAGCCCATTAATTCGGCAATTCTCTCCATATTGGTCCGAAAGCGCATGCTATCTTTTTGAATCTCAGCATGGCGTAATTCCGCGAGGTAGTTATTTACGATAGACGGATGATCGGTAAACGAGAATATCATATTTATTTTTTCACGAAAGTAAAATAAATCAATCAATGGCCCTTCGACAAATACTATAAATTTGACATACTTGAGTTTTTTATCGAAGTGTAAAGTCTGTTCAATTTTGTAATTTAGGCCACATGCTTGAATCATCGGTTTCCAAAAAAACAATACTATTGGTGGTTATTGCCTCCCTTGGTTATTTCGTAGACATTTACGATTTGGTCTTGTTTGGCGTTGTTAAAGCAGAAAGCTTGCAGCAAATCATTCCAAATGCCAGTCCTGCAGAACAAGCAGCCATTGGAAAAATGTTATTCAATTTACAAATGATTGGCATGTTCATTGGCGGATTATTGTGGGGCGTACTGGGGGATAAACGCGGAAGAATTACCGTACTTTTCGGTTCTATTTTACTGTACTCAGTAGCCAACATTGCCAATGCGTTTGTCGTGGATATTCCCACGTACTGCGTTATTCGAATCATTGCTGGGATCGGACTAGCTGGGGAACTCGGCGCAGGAATCACACTGGTTTCGGAGCTTATGCCTAAAGAAAAAAGAGGTTATGGCACCATGATTATCGTATGCTTCGGGGCTTTGGGAGCCGTTTTTGCCACCCTCATTGGAACCCAAGGAGAGGTAATTGCACGAGTTATAAATTCTCTTGCAGGAATCCAATTGCAGAATTGGCAGATAGCCTACCTCATCGGAGGACTTATGGGACTTATATTGTTGCTAATTCGTATGCAAAGGCTTGAATCCAGTATGTTTCGTCAGACGCAGATTGATGGAATCAAACGAGGCGATTTAAGGCTGATTTTCAAGAACCGACTCAACTTTCGAAAATACTTGCAATGTATCGCTGTTGGCATTCCCATCTGGTTTATTGTAGGGCTACTAATTATGAATTCCAAAGATGATTTTGGCCCAATGCTAGGACTAAAAAACGTCAATAACGGATATGCCGTTATGTATGCCTATATTGGATTATCGATCGGCGACTTAATTGCTGGTTTACTTAGCCAATGGCTAAAAAGTAGGAAAAAAGTAGTTATTATTTTTCTTTTGATGTCACTGATTGTCACGTTGCTCTTTTTATTTGGCCAGCAAACAATGACCCTAGAATCCTATTATTTCTTTTGTTTTCTATTAGGTGCTTCTACGGGGTATTGGGCCATATTTGTAACCATTGCAGCAGAACAATTTGGCACCAATATCCGTTCAACTGCAGCCAATACCATCCCGAATTTTGTTCGAGGCACTGTTTTTATTATTGTGAGTTTATTTGTGATACTCCGAGAGTATGTTAACACAGGTAACGCGGCTATTATTGTTGGTATTATTGCTATTGGGTCTGCTTTTTGGGGTATCTTACATTTAAAGGACACCTTTTCTAAAGATTTAAATTACCACGAGGATCACCTTGTATAATAATCATGATTAATGTACCTTTGTGGCTCATTGCCCACGTGGTGAAATTGGTAGACACGCCATCTTGAGGGGGTGGTGCCAATAGGTGTGCTGGTTCGAATCCAGTCGTGGGCACCAAACCAAAGCCTGGCATGCAATGCGGGGCTTTTTTCATTTTAATCCGTTACAAGCTTGCTTGAATAAGGTTAAATGGAAAAAGACCAGAACGGCGAAGGCGTCAGGGTTTGGTTTGTATAGCGAAAAAACCTTTTTTGGTTCATGGAGTAATCCAGTCGTGGGTACTGACGCTCGTCCCTCGGCCAGCACATGCACCAAACCAAAGCCTGGCATGCAATGCGGGGCTTTTTTCATTTTAATCCGTTACAAGCTTGCTTGAATAAGGTTAAATGGAAAAAGACCAGAACGGC
>JAIXRC010000078.1 GCA_027485415.1 Cryomorphaceae bacterium
AAGAGAGGGATACGAAGAGACACAGTTGCAGTGAGATGACAAGAGAGGGATACGAAGAGACACAGTTGCAGTGAGATGACAAGAGAGGGATACGAAGAGACACAGTCACATTCCTGAATACCGCCAGGCACAGGTCACATGTAGCCTGATTCCGTATCCATGCGACGACCCACGGAGGACAGCCAGACCCATGGAAAACACCCTGCCCAGGACCCACGGAGGACAGCCAGACCCATGGAAAACACCCTGCCCAGGACCCACGGAGGACCCCTCAGTCAACGGAGGACACTATGGGTGGATGCCTGGGTAGAGCAGTTATGACCCCGCGCGCGTCGGTTACAAAACTGTAACCTTTTGATTACCTTTTGGCAAACAACAAAGTGCGCTTTACCAAAAGCGTCATGCACTTTGTGCCGTGACCCCGCGCGCAGATGTAGCAGCAGACTGCAACAAAAAATTAAATAAAAAATAAAATATTGTGACAAAGGCGCCACAAATGATACAAAATGTAGATATTGTTGCAAATTGCATATAATGATACAAAATGTAAATAATGTAACAAATTGCACAAAATGATACAAATCACACAAAATGTAACAAATCGCACATATTGCAACAAAATCTGTATTTTGTAACAGAAAAAAAAGTCTGTTGCATATTAAGTCTGGGCTGTAACATTACGCATATTCTTTGGACAAGTATGTTACATGCTAGGTCTCAAATCATCAGTGCTGTAACATTAGCATTTTAGGATGATAAGTTACTGATACAGCTCATCAATGGATACTGATACAGACTTATTCTCCTTTTCTAATATTCTACCTTCTCAACCTCAACAGATCTCTACCTTCCATCATGGAAGCTGCCTGTACTTTTTAGCACCTGCCATGGGTCCATGCATTTGTACTTTGGATCGAAACGGGACGCCCAGGCCCTCGTTCCGGGTATATAAGCTGAGAGGGAACATGGTGGAGTAGTCTATTATTTTCCCCTCTCTCCTTACGTTCTGATTTCTACGTTCTCCTACATTCTCCTTTCTCCCTTCAGCGTTCTACGTTCTCCCTTCAGCGTTCTCCTTTCTCCCTTTTGTGTTCTCCGTTCTCCTTTCTCCCTTGAACATGGGGCCAAAAGGAGACCCGTCATGGATCTCACTTCACCAGACAGCGTGCATCAACCGCATGGTAAGACAAAGCATATTCGAATACGCGCCATGACCTGTATGTAGTACCTGCTTATCGTTTTTACCTGCACGTTCTTGTTTTGCAGGGATGCGTCGTCCTGGCTGCCCTCCTGGTGATGTTGTGCTGTACCATCCCCTGCGCCAGTGCTATGGACACCCTTATGGCAAACGCACAGGCATCGGGGACGGTCCCTGACCTAATCACAAAAACCGCTTGGGATATGGCGGTCGAAGTTGCCCTTGTGCTTGGGTTTGGATGCACCCTGCTGGTGAGGACATTTCGGTCTTGCTATCTTTTGCTATCTTGCTGCTGCATGCGTGTATATATGTATGTATGTATTTACATATGTGTCCGTGCAGGATGCCAACTTCAGCAAGCTATACCTTGGCTACATCAAGCAATTAAAGGCCGATCATGACGCAGGGTTATCTGCCCAACCTGCCGCCGTTCCTGTTTCCGCTTCCTCCAATCCAGCGAGGCCTCCTCAGCCGGCTGCTACACAACAGGCCGAGCAGGTTTTCATCTCCACTGATTTTCGCAAGGGCGAGAAGTTCTTTGCTGGCGGCAAGGTGTATACGATGCCTGGTGAGAATATATGCAGCGTGCGTGGTCCTCCGGCTGACTGGGTTAACTCCAACGTTGGCATCTACAACGCTCTGCAAGCAGCGGGAAGCTACGCCATGGTAGCGCTCAAAGCGTACCTGTTACGCCAGCCTGTACCAAAGCCAACTGGCATCACTCCAGAGATTGAGGAGGAGGTGAAGGGTATCAACGCAATGGAGTGGAAGGATGACGCCAACAGGAATGCTACTACGTCGCTGCAAGTGAGGCAGCTGCTTCTCTACAGAATGCTCACCAACGCCGTTCCTGGCAACGAATGCAACGAGACGGTTCACTCCCTGGCCAAGATCCTCTTCCTGGACAAGTACAAGACCTGGCTCAAATGCAAGGATGCAAATAAGCTGCCGCAGGATATCAAGGACCTGATTGAGTCGCTCAAGTTCCCTGCAATCTTTGAGAGCAAGGCAGATGTTTGCAACCGCCTCGCCACCTACATTGAGCACCGCAAGGAAACCCAGGCGGATGAGCTCACCCTGGATTCCATGGCCAAGATGTTGTCACGCCTGACCAAGCTGTTCTGGTGTTGCGGCATGAGCTACGAGGAGTCCGCGGAGGTCCCTGGCAACCAGAAGCAGTACACTCAGCTCAACAAGGATTATCACACTATCAAGCTGGACGGCGCCACGCACACGTTTTACCCTATGAACTTTTTTGCATGCTCTTCCGTTCGCACCTTCTTCACGTCCAAGATGGAGGCCACGTTTCCCCAATTACCTGGCAAGAAGGAAAAGGGGAAGCACTGCAAGGCTACAACCGTCAACACTGCGCTTACATGCCTGGCGACCGCCTATCGCAGGCTTGTGCAGAGCATGAGCCGCAAGGCGGACCTGCTTCAACGGAACCGCAAGCCGGACACGAAGCAGGAGATCCCACACTGCGCGCAGGTGCTCATGGCGTTCCTGATCTACATCACCACCGGTAGCCGGCCTTCAGAGGCCATCTTCCACGACGCAGTCAACAGCTTTGGCTTCCTGGTTCGCCTTCCAAAGACCGGGCAGATCCTCAAGGTGCCTTTCACTTACACTGTGACGAAGCTTGGGAACATGTTCCAGCCGGCGTTGTCTTCCGGCAACGTTCCTTACCTGGCTCGCCAGCCGCATAACAAGACCAAGATCGAGCCGTGGTATGATATGCGAGTGGCGTATACCTGGCCCGTATCTCTGCTCAACGTCGCTTACGTCCAGGTTTTCGTCTTCAAAGTCATGATGCTATTCTATGGGTAAGTCGGGCATTTGTTGTATTGTATTAAAGCATGTGACATTAGGGCATTAGGGCATGTGGCAAAACGTGTATAGAACACTGTGGATGCCTTGTTGCTGCTACTTTGCAGGACCTCTTATGACCTCTTTGCCAAGGGGTTTCGCGACTTTGGAGGCAAGAAGGGCCTGTCCATGTTCCGCGAGTCAAACGGCGCTGCCATGATCAACGATAACAATCTCACCCAGTGGTCCAAGCCGTGCTTCCCGACGAAAGAAGATACCAAGTCATCTGACTACTCGCGCGAGACATTCCGCTACGCGCACGCATGGGCTTCGCTGGTGTTGAGGCTGTGCAAGGAGTGGATCACGTACCGCGCTGGTCACACAGACAGGTCTCAGATCGACGCCAAGACGTATGGTCAGAACACACCAGACGGCGCGTCTCCTGCACCGGCAAACTTCAATTACACGCCCCTGGACGACGATGAACGCAAGATGTATTCCTACTCGCTCACCAAGGTTCCTGAGGGCGTAGCCAACAAGCCCTGCAACAACGCAACCCTGTGGGAGCACTTTGCAAACTCTGAGTGTCAGAAGATCATCGAGAAGAACCTGGACACCGCGGAGAAGGAGCTCGCCTTTACCAAAGACCTGGAGAAGTTTGTTGCGTCAGTCACAGAACCGTCACAGGAGGGCTATGCTTACCTATGCAAGGAGATGGGCATGGACGGGGATGTCTTTGGCGCTCTTGAGATCCCTATGCTGACGCTCGAGGGCTTAGACGGCGCATGCGACATGGAGGCCACCGACGTGCTCACTTCTGCAAACAAGATTGTATCCTGCACATCGCTCAAGTTCACGGGCATCAAGACCAGCATCCCTGCGGATTGGACACCGTACCCGCTCACGACCCTGGCACCCTTGTATTACCTCAATGTACCCCAGTACATGGACCACAAGGCGCCGAGCTACCCTGCATTCAGCAACATCAAGACAAGCGCCAAGGCAGACAAGCCATCTTCCTCAAAGCCGTCGTCGCCTACCATTCCCGTCGCTGTTGCATCCCTGGCACCAGAGATCAAGAAGCGCAAGGCTGACGAGGCGGCACCTGCAAGCTCGAAGAAGAAGAAGACAGACGAAGTACCCAAACCTGTCAAGGACATGGTCGAGAAGATCACGAACCGGAAGTCTGATAGGGGTATCCTGGTGTACCTTGCAACGTACAAGGGGTACTCTGAAGACTTCTGGATATCCCGTGAGCAGGCCGAGGAGGATGGCGCATCTCACCTGCTGGAGGCCTACGAGACAGAGCTGGAGGCAAAGCGCGTTGCTGATGAGGCAAAGCATGCAACAGAGAAGGCAAAGCGCGATGCGGAGGAGGCGGAGCGCGCAGCAGAGAAGGCGGCCATGGGGGCTGGTCGCGCCGCGCGCCTGGCAAAGCGCAGCTCATCATAGCTAAATAGATCCTGATGAACAATAATAGCGTCATAGCTAAATAGATCTTGATGAACAATAATAACACAATGAACAATGAACAATAATAACACAATGAACAATTGAACAATGAACCCATTTGATGTTGATCACGATTGTCATAATTGCCTTAACAATATCTGCATACAACACACATTGAATGTAAGTATAATAATACCTGTCACATGTGCATTGCAGCTTTTGCTATGATCATGTTCCGGGGTGTCAATCATCAAAGCTTGTGTATACCACAAAAGGAGCAGCATCGTTGGGATGTTGTGACACGGTGTTCTCGTTCATAAGGGGGTACCTGATGATTTGAAACTGCTCCAACTTCAGATTATCTCTTGCATGCCTGATAGCAGCGGACACAGAAGTATGGATGCCTTCCACGCCACATAACGCAGCGGCATCATGAGCACAATGGGGATATACTAGGTCCGGAACTAGAAAATATACAGAGTTCTGCATATTGATGACTCTTTTACTTGACGTGCCGTGATCAAGAACTAGAACTAGACTTGTTTGTATTATATGTGCTATGACTGAGAAAGTCTCAGCGGCTTTAAATAGACAAATCATCATTTATGGATACATACCTTGTTACTACTACTGTGCTTCAATATGGCCTTCTATTTATTATTTTCTTGGAAGTATATATAATACACATACCACAAGCGACCAACAACCATGCCACAAGCAACATTGACTGCAACAGAGTGTGAGGAATGGAAGCTGCGTCCATACATGAACCCCAAGACAAACAAGCCGATCAATCCCTTTGCAAAAACAGGGCTATATAGGCAATTTGTGCGTATGTGCAATGCCGATCCCATTGCAGAGGGGCGTGCGATCCAGCTTCCCGTCCAGGAGGAAAGGAGGAAGGTGAACGCTGTTACAAGTCCTCCAGTGAAGCGCGTTGCACATAGCATGGGAACCTCTACGAACCGTCCTATCGTTCATCATGCTGCAGTTAGCCCAAAACGTACGCGTACCAGGGACATTGCGGTAGGAAGTCGCCCCACGGTTCACCATGTTGCCACCAGCCCCCACAAGGCGCATACGACGTACAGTGTTCCTACAGAGATCAAGTGGCAAGGTCGTATGCTTCAGGCGGTTCCTGGTCTAGCTGCACCTGTATTCATCGATGCACAAACGGGAAACCTTTTCCTTGCGGCAAAAACCATTCATTCGGGGAGCAAGAAGATCATGATCTTTCCACTTGCCACGATAGCTGGCATGTATACGACAGACCCCAATCAGATCTCAAATGCTGCATACAATTCTACCAAGTGGCTGCATCGTTTCTTTGATATCACGACTGGAAAGCCTATCGGCGATCAGGATGCGCTCTCTTCGGGTAGTGTTACAGGCTTGTTGCACCACGGAGTCCCGCTTGCCATGTTTTTGCACCATGCGTGGAAAACATGTCAATCCAAGGCAAACGCATTTCTTGAAGGCGTCAGTAA
>JAIXRC010000024.1 GCA_027485415.1 Cryomorphaceae bacterium
ATATTGCGACTTTTCAACTGGCTTCAGCATGACGATCGGGACCCAATCCAGCATGCAGACGGTATCGCCGATCGGAACCAGTAGCATATTCCCATTGGAAACCGTGATCTACAACGACACGATTGTTTTTATCAGAATGAGCGACAATACGTTATATTTCATCCCGCTGGTCAATATCACCAGCACCTCTACGAGCCCCAGCATGGCGGCCACAGGCATGGTAAATTGGAATACCGCAATAACAGCAATGAGTATTAGCGTGCATGATGTCCAGGTCAGTTTCAAGGCTCTTCGCCTCGGCTATAATTGCATGTATGCTATTTCGACCGACAACGAGCTGTACATGTGGGCCGATGCATCGCTCGTGAACCTCGGCGTGTTTCCGAGGGCGCCGGGTACTCCGGGAAGCACTCGAAGGGAAAATTTCAGTGTCGGAACAATACTCGCGAATAACATCATCGATGTCGCGGGCACGCTCGCGGCAACGGCCATAGTCACCAAGGACCGCCGGGTGTACATGTGGGGATCCCAGCAAAACGTATCTGGCACCAGCGGCGCCTTTGTATCGCCAATGCTAATAAATTCGGGCTCACTTGACGTAAGCGCCCAGGACAACCAGGCGATCAGGATCACCTCGACCGAGGATACCTTTGCTATCCTGGATGTCAAGGGGGGCGTGCACACGGGGGGAGCCAACAAATATGGCCAGTTCGGGAGCCCCGCCCTTGCCGGGACGGTCGTGCCCTTTGTCATCAACTATGTGTACGGCCCGCTTTATGGAAAGACCATCATCGACATTGGCAGCACGCGGACCCTGCTTCTCGTCCTCGATGACAACTATAATTTATATGCCATGGGCACACGGTACGTAGGCAGCTCAGTTGTCCCGCTCTTGGAGCCGATGCTGCTTGGTAACCTTGGTATGATCAGTGCAAAAGTCGCAGGGGCGCTGCCAACGCCCACGCCTATACCACGGGCTCTGTGGACGAATACACCTACGCCTGTGCCGACCATAACCATTGCACCATCTATCAGTGTTAATCAGTGGTCCTTGTTGGACACGAACACGAATACATCTGATGGCATGTCTACCTATGAGTTCACTGCTTGTATATGGGCGGGAAAACTGGGGCGCTTCGTGGCCTTGACCAACAATAATAGCTATGTTGCAACCAGCAACGACGGTATCATCTGGAAGCGGCGCAGCTTGCCAGGAAGCAATATGACGTGCATTGCATGGTCTGAAGAGCAGTCCATTTTTGTACTGGGCTCTTCTAGTACAGGGAACGTATACTGGAGCCGGGATGGCGTCATGTGGTATATATCATCTAACAATTTACCTGGTTTTACCTGCGTGACCTGGTCGGATACCCTGGGCATTTTCGTGGCGCTCCCTGGGGGCTCATCCGGCAGTAGTAACTCTTACTGGAGCGCAAATGGCATGCGTTGGTACACGGTTCCTGGTGCGATTACTGCAAGCGACTGGAACACGATTGCATGGTCGTCTTCCCTTGGTATTTTTGTAGCATTGACACGCTCGGCCATCTATTACAACCAACTATACAGTACGAACGGGCTGACATGGACCAGCACTAGTTCTTTTGGCTTGATGTCACAAGACTATCAAAGCATAGCCTGGTCTCCTTTACTTGGAATGTTCGTAGGCGTAGGAGACATAGCTTACGCCTCAACGCCTATCATTTACAGTATCACTGGTACAGGGTGGAATTATGCAAACAATAATCCCATATCAAACATAGGTTACCGTTCTGTTGCGTGGAGCCCTGAAGCAGCATGTTTTTTCGCCGTGGCTAGTACCCTGGTATCAGGCCAGCCTTTCATTATAAAAAGCACTGATGGAAGATTCTGGACGACTGTAAGTAGCATCACCGCAACAGCCAGCATGACACGGCTCAATACCATTGCATGGTCTCCGGCTCTGCGCCGCTTCGTGGCCATGGGCAGTCCCGGTAACATTATTATATCCCTGGTATCCGAAGAGAATCCCATATTACCGTCTGACGTGTTTGCTACCATGGACAATGACGTATCCGAGCGCGCCATGGTATTTTCTTACTACAACGATGCAACCAACGCGACAAACTCAAGTCTCATTGCCATGGGCGCAAAGAGTATCTGGACTCCAGACTATGACGGCCAAAGGTACAACGGATCCAACCGATCCCTCGTGTTCTCTATTAAATATACCAATGCGACCGGTGCCAGTGTCAACGCTACCTTTGTTTCGGTATCCTTGCCATTAGCCTACAACATGGCAGTGACATCGATCGTCGTCAACGGTGGCGCGCGTACGTATGATCCCACAGAGACCATCATATTCCCACCGGGATTCAATACGGCCCTTGTTGTTGTCGACGCCACGTACGTTACCGACATATTCCCCAACATTCGATTTGCGTTCGTTTCGAACGGAGCTCCCGTTGCGGTCAGCGACGAGAATACGAGGACAGAAGTATACCTGAATCAGTTAAATTCTTTTACAAATGACCCCTTGCTTTCCGCCATGATTGCTTGGCACGATGGGGACAGCTATATCAACTCCACGTCGTGGTATAACAGGCTCGACATGGCAAACGGAAACAATGTACCGGAGCTCGCCGGGACGTTCACCAGGTCTCAGTACATGGTACGTGCTCGGCAGGGGTCTTCGCGCATTGCGCTCACCGCGGGCACCAGTGCGTCGGCTGTGTTCAGTTCGCCCGGTATCTTTTGGTCGTTAACCGACTATACCGTGATGATGGTCGCGAGGTATACCGGCAGTGTGGCTCGCCAAAGGATCCTCGGCGCATCTGGGATCGCGGGAATACAATACATTGCGGGGTTCCATAACGGACGCGCAGGCGTCGCCTACCATGGGGACAACGGAACGAACGGGTCCGGCTGGATTGCCAATAATAGCACCAATGGAGGGACGGACCTCCATGGCAATGATTTTTGTCTCATTGTGGATACGCCAAGCCGCTTCCGCAGCAACATGATTGACAGGACGACAAAAAATAGCTCATACGTGCCGGCATCCATGCAGTGGAGGCTAAACAACATGCCAAATAACGAGAATTCCAACTTTGCGATAGCCGCCATCATGTTTTTTAGAAGAACCCTCCAGTTGTCCGAGATCCAGATCATGGAGAACCTGCTCTACAAAATGTACATGGACGTGAGCCCGTTGATAGATTTCGACGCACGCGCGATACAACAACTACCCGATACGGAGATTACAACGTGGAGGAACAACAGCCCCAGGAAAAACATTATTTCTGCCTCTGGTCTATCAGGCGTAACAGGCGCGCCAAAGCCGACCTTGAGGCACTCTGTTCAAGCTGCAACGTCCGATGATACCACATTCTCCAGATACGTAGAGTTCAACAGATCCTGGCAGCAATACTTCCAGATACCTAGCATTACCCTGGAAGCGTTCAAGGGTCTCACGATATTCACGGTAGTGGGATTTTCGGGAGGGATTTCCGGTCAAGGAGAACGTGTATTTGACTTTGTCAACGCAGCTGCGGTAGATAACCTATTTTTTGGAAGGGACGTCAGTGGTGTAACTAGAATAGTCTTCAACAAACTCCGCGGTGGCGTCGGTTCTGTAGTTCCTATAGACAACGCGATACCAGATTCCAACATGCACTTGTACACGCTGGTCTTGCAAGGGACATCCGACGCCAGCAACAACCTACGCATATTCAGGGACGTAGATAAAATCCCGTTGGTAAATACCACTATATCAGCGGCAGGCCAGACATGCACGCATGCGACCACGCTATTGACTAATTACATTGGCAGGTCGAACACCACATCCAACGTGTACTTCCATGGAAGGATTGGCCTTCTCCGTGTATACGATCAAACACTACCAGATGATGTCATTGATGAATACAGATGGGACATTGTTGCGCAGATACCTAGGAACAGTCTAGTAACCGCTAGTCCACAATTAGCTATTAGCCAGAATCTCTCAGCTGCGCCCATGGTGCCGCCACTGATAACAAATACGCTAGTACCAAAAAAGAGAACCGTGAAGACCAACATTGTCAACAGGTTTGGCTATCACACGCTTGCGGTCGACGGCACAGGGGGCGTTTATGGATGGGGCCTCAACGACAGTGGCCAGGTCGGGAACAATTCGATTGCCAACATTGTATTGGTTCCTACGCGGATAGCCGGCGGGTCTCTCTCTGGCAAGCTGGTCGCGCAGGTCGCCGCCTCTCGCAGCACATCTATGGCGCTGGACACCAATGGCATCATACATGCCTGGGGCTCGAATGCCAACGGCCAGTACGGCAACGGAACCGTGACGAGCTCGTTAGTGCCAGTACAGGTGACGCCCTCGGGATCCCTGGCAACTGCCAACATCGTGTACATTACCATGGGCGCGACCAGTACCTATGCTCTCGATACCCTGGGACGCGTGCATGCCTGGGGCTCGAATTCTTACGGCCAGCTTGGAAATGGTAACACGGCTTTATCTACGTTCCCTGGACTGGTGCCGATGCCCCTAGGAAATCTGGCCATTACCGTCCGTGCAGGGGAGCGGCACGCGGTTGCGGCGGACGCATCCGGTATCATATATGCATGGGGCGACAATTCGCTCGGCCAGTGTTGCGGGCCTGAAGGGATTCTCTTGTACTCGTCGCCGGTGGTCGTGTCAATGACCGGCGCGACTTCCGTCACAACCAGAGCGGATCTTGACAGGGTCCTCTTTGATACCAGGACACAGATCCGGCAGCAAATAATGTCATCTGCGCCGAATCCCAATACGCCGGTAACTTTAATGTCGGGCTTGCGACTTGCGCGCATCGAGACAGGCAGCTTCCATACCATCATTGTGTATTACATGAGCACATTCAACCTCGTCTGCGGATTCGGCTACAACGAATACGGGCAGGTATGCGCCGACGGCACGGCACGTCAACTTACCGTCAGGAGGCCATCGCCATGTTTTTATTTTGCCAATGAGTTGGACCTTGTGCAATCAAATGAGCCGGCAAACGTCTCGGTGGGCTCGTATCACAATGTGATCTACACGGTCGAAGACGTTACGGTGAATCCTAGTAATAACGGTACGAATACCAAGGTCAGGGTATTCTGGGGAAAAGCGGACGGCTACTCTTCTACGGATTCCAACGCAGTCATAAGCACACAAACGGCTTGCATGTACTTTGGCAATCCCGTTAATCGTGCTGGCTCATCTTTGTTCTATCCCGGCAACGTATGGCCGGACCTGCCTCCGTCAGTGACCGAGGTGTTCGCAGGCACGGACAGTACGCTGATGACGACACACAACGGAAGCATGTACGCCTGGGGTCCTGGCACCTTGGGGGCCGTTGGATATCTTTTGCAACCTCATTGGTCGTACGCAGTTACGCCCATCAGGTTCTCTGCAGTGAGCATGTGTCAGACCGTGCCTAGAATGTACAAAATCGATGTGACCACGGCGCGCGCCATCAACACGGCGTCCTTCATGTATGGTGCCATGGCGGTGCCTCTGGAGATCTCGCTCGTCCAGAGCTCTCAGGTCCTGCAGATCAGAATGCCCGCGAGCGATACCAACAACACGTTGATGCTGCTAGACAGCTCCATTGCATTCCCGGACCTAGGCCTGACGTCATCTGGCTTGGGTACATTTTACGTGGGCATGTACCCCGGCTGCATCCAGGTATACAGCTCATCGACCGTCGTCAAAGGCACCATCATGCCGGCGTATGTCCAAACAATCGACCAGCAACTGTATTACTGGAATCCCCTTGGCATCAAGAGTTCATCCAGCTATATCCTGAAGACCAAGGCGTGTAATTATATGCAAGCCGGCTTCGTCGACACTTCTGGTATCGCCGTATCTCTCATCAGCACATGCGCTGCACCCGTTGCTCCCTCTCTTGGTACTTCCCTTGCATACAGTGCGTCGGAATCTCTTTCCCTCGCAGAATCGAGCAACGGGGCCATTAGTCTACGCTTTCTCTTATCGGCCACCGGCAAGGTGTTTGGTTACGGCATCAATAGTTCGTTTAATATATCATTGCTCCAGAGCTCAAGCGCCAATGTCGCCATTCCCATGAGCATAAGCGCACGCGGCAGCTTGCAATCCGCTACCATCCGCCGCATTGCGGTGGGCCTCGGCCATGTCATAGCCCTTGACTCCCAGGGCCGCGTTCACGGATGGGGTAATAATACGAGTAGTCAGGTCACGGATAACAGGATACCCGGCAGCAACATATACGTTGGCACTCCCGTCATGATCAGTACGACGGGAAGTCTACTGTCATCTGTCGCGGGGGTAGTCCAGGTCGCAGCAGGCGACAACAACAGCTATGCGCTCGATGCAAGTGGACGGTTGCATGTCTGGGGGAGCAACGCGAGTAGCGCACTTGGAATCTCTACATCTGTCTATACACAGGTCAATAGTCCGTTCTTGAATAACACTGGCAGTTTAGCATCCGCAATATTGTCCCAAATTGATGGCAAAGGTACGTTCCTCATCGCTCTAGATACAACGGCCAAAGTGCATACTTTTGGAACTCTGGGAACCATCGTGCAAGCCTCTCCTGCGCTTTTGACATCTGGTGCATGCACGAATGGCACCATCAGTGGCGTCACGATCTCGCGCGTCGTTGCCGGCGTAGATAATGCAGTTATCATCACTTCTAACGGTACCGTTTACGGTTTAGGTGCTAATACCAAGTCGAGATTGTTGGGAAATGGAGATACTACGGAGACGATTGTGGCGATGCTACTGCCGCGACAGGGCTCCCTTACTGGGAAGATAGTGTCCCAGGTTGCGCTCGGTGCAAATAGTACCATGGTGATCGATAGCACGGGTCGCGCACATGCCTGGGGCCACTACATTAACGGGGTCACATCCCTCTTCCCCGTTGATATTAGCGATATTGCGCAATTTGTTGGTAAAACCTTTGCACGTGCTTTTATACCTGGTAAAACCCATGCACTTGTCGATACAACCGGTGTCTCATACACCTGGATAACCTTCCCTGAAAATACAAACGGCTTGCTTGTATACCCTCCTATTGCATTAACTGCGAACGACACAATAGTGGAAAATCAGGTATATGGAAATGGCCTGTACAAGGTGCGTGCATCTTCACAGGTAAATGGCGCATTCCCTCCTTTTGCAGCCTTTGATAAGAATTCAGGCAATGCCTCCACGGGGGCGTGGTTGGCTGGAAATTATAACTATGGGAATGCATACACTGGTAGTGCAAGCACAAACGTGAACGGTGTAAGCTACGCAGGAGAGTGGTTGGAGATAATGATGCCGCAACAAGTAGCCATATGGCGAATCGTAATATATCCACCTACTGACATGTTTATAACCAGGAACCCTTATAACTTTGTTATTGCGGGCTCGAACGATGGCACAAATTTCACCCGGTTATTGACCGTATCCGGCTACTCATCGTGGGCATACAATGTAGGCTCAACGTTTAACCTTGAAAACAATACAACACCCTATTACTACTACCGGATATGCGTAGGGTTGAATGGGACCAATGCGTTATATGCAACAATAGGAGAGATGTACCTATATTCGGGTACTGTGCCTCACGTAATTGGCGCATTTCCAGATGGCTAGTAGGAGGTTCATATCGGTTCATATCTAGAGTTCGAATTAAGACGTTTGTACCTGACATGAGAACCATAATTGAATAAAACCCATATCTGAAGAATAGAAAGATAAACAATCATCATCATATGATGAACCATGGTGCATTGCGGTGAGTAAAACATGCAAGATTTAAACCTGCGCCAGTAATATACTTAAGAACAAGTCACATACCTCGAATCCTCTAAAAAATGTTTAAACTACCAGCTAAGCTTATTGCTACCGAGAGCATCGTCATGATTGTGTTTCTGATCCTGCTAGTTCTAGGCGCTGTGTACACTTTCGGCACCTATCGTCACGAGAAGGACAAGAAGCAGGCCGGCTTCATCATGCTGGGATCCGCAGGTGTGATTGCGTCCCTGTCCGTGATGCCATGGATCCTGGACCACATTGCCGACCAAGCCGACCATGTGATGAGCGCGACGTCCCTGATTGAGGGCCTGCGCGACCTGATCCGCACAAAGTAAAAGTAAAAGTAGACTACATTCGCTAATAGACCTTATTTTTCATAATTAATCATAATCATTTTATCACTATATAATACAATAATCCCCTATGATTATTAATGCAAATTGAACACTTAAAAGGACCCAATATTTATGCATTAACAAACGCAGCAAGGTCAAGACGAGAGACAAGAAACAATAAAAAAAAGCTCAATACCCAGAACAGAAAAAAGGAATAGGACCAAATAATGAGCTCCGCGCAGTTTCTCATCAAGCTCCTGGACCCTTCTGCGATTCTTCCCTCTAGGAAGAGCGACGAAGCAGCTGGTTACGACATCTCCTCCAATGAGGATACCCTGGTACCCGCAGGCAAGAACTGCCTCGTATCAACGGGGTTGTCGATGCAATGTCCATATGGAACTTATGCGAGGATTGCGCCTAGGTCCGGCCTCGCCGTCAAGGGTATCCATGTTGGCGCAGGCGTGATCGATCGCGACTACCGCGGTGAGGTCAAGGTCCTTCTTACGAACCTTGGCGATGGAGACTTTACGATTACCAAGGGAGACCGCATTGCCCAGATTATTCTCGAGAGGATCATGACGCCTGATCCTACTGTGGTCGAGTCCCTAGAAGATACTAATAGAGGCGACGGCGGCTTTGGTTCTACTGGTGCCAAGTAGTTTGTTATTATTGTTATTATTATCGTTATTATTGTTATTATAACGAGATCAAAGAGAAGCATTTACATCATTGTATAGACAAGCGTTCTTTGTATAGCCGGAATGAACAAATCATTGGCCACATTAAATGATGGATTCCATATGGTAACCTCCATAAATGTTAGAGTCACATTGAGTATGTTGCATTCAAATGCCAGCACAGGTAAACGGTTCAGTACGTGCGTGTTGCTATTACTGGTCTCGAAAATTTTTAAATTTGAATAGCCAAAGGGAGACTGGTAATATAGTGTCACTGCAAGATAGCCACACTCAATGTACGGCAGCTGGTCCAGAAGGATGTATCTTGGCCCCGGCGTCATACTTGGAAACGATACCTGGAAAGATGCACTGACGGCGTTTGCTGGTGCTACATTATATGATCTGTCTACGGTGATTCCGTACATCCTTGAGAATGACATGCTTCCCAGTGTTATGGACGCGGGTAGGACGTCCTGAAACGTGCCAGGGATGATGGAGAACTGAGTCGGACATACAATGGACACGGTCCGATTGCTAGCGCCATTGAGCGTATACCCGTATGTCACGTTGATATTCATCTGGACAGTTACGGCAGGAAAGGTGCTCGATGGCTTGAAATATTGCACGGAAGTGCTATTTCCATCAAATTGAAATTGCATAGCAAGCAACATCGCAGTCAAGATCTTCTGGTTGAACTCTTTAGACGACAACGTCGCGGTGAGCTGAGAGTTAAACATAGCGGTCAAAGCGGCAGTCTGATCAGATGATATCCAATCAGAGCTGGGTTTTTTATTCATTGTGGTATACGATGCAGCTGCATTGGTCCATAATTGATAATCTATAAAGTTTGTAAACAGATGTAGTATCCAGCCTCCTATCGTATTCCTGTCTACATTGCTGAGTATATATCTGTTCCATACCATGTTACTATTTGATATTGTCTTTAGGCTAGCATCTTCACGGGATCTTCCGTAGTAGATGGGCCCCACCGATTGGCCATTCGACATCGTGGCAACTATGCCAGAAATTATATTTGCGACAACGATTTCGCTGTAGGTGAAGCCGGATGCAGTAACTCCAGTAAATGCTCCTTGGTTATCAAACGTGCATTGGAAGGGTATGCCCTGAGTTCCGAAAAACACATCATGACCGAACGGTGCGATATTTATAGTTGGAGCTTGGATAAGAGTAGACTGCGGGCCTATGAATAGCGCGGGAGCACCGAATGAAACGCTAGCTGAAAACTCTGCAAGGGACATCTACGTGTCATGTATATAGTGTATATATAATAGTATGTACTGATGATAATCTAGAGAATGCGTAAAACACTTAAGAAAACATTCTCAGTATAGTGTATAGGTAATAGTATGCTCGATTAGCTCAGTTGGTTAGAGCACGGCTCTTATGTACTTGTCATGAGAAGCCGGGGTCGCGGGTTCGAGCCCCGCATCGAGCAATATCAGAATCAATGTAATAAATTATAATATAAAATTATAATAGATTGATTGTAATTGATTATTATTTCTTCATCATTAATAATGCTGCAAGTATAATTACACATATACAACAACACATCGATATACATATTACCACGATAAATACCAGTGCTGTATTGCCTTTCGGTTTACTTGCGGGCGGAGTTCCACGTGGTTTTGAACTTGGGCTACTAATAGATGCCTGAATTCGTTTAAAAATATCTTGCATCATGCTATTCGACATTTGTCTTGCTTGTTCTGATGCCAATTTTGCAGCTGGGGACTGATTCCGACAACGTGAGTCATTATCATCAAGAGTGTCATCATCGCTTACATTCAAACCTGATGGAATATCTCCTGAACAAATCGGAAATGCAGGACATACATCGATGTCACTTGTACGCTTGTACGTTGTTGTGCTCTTAGCGCACCTATTGTAAAAACATTCTGGACGTTTTATTACCAGATCCCTCAATGATGCATCTGTAATGCCCGATGCAGTAGTTACTATTTCTTTCGTCCTATAGCATTCACACAGTCCAGAATTAAGACCTGCTGTTGTTTTACAAAATTCATCCATGACCGTATTAAGATCTCCCCACATCTCTTTGCGTATAACAGCCTTTTTGCAGAATACATCTGATGGAAACTTGTCCAATGTACAGTACTGTTGTATGACACCTCTGCACGCCTGCATGTTTTCTTCTGATTTTAAACAAAAATCTTGACAGGTCGACGTACTCAGACTTGCAGCGTTTGTAACACACTGGTTGTTCAGCACTTCTGTCACCGCAGATTCTGCAGTGCATAATGTGTCTGCAGGGTTCTTCTTACAATAAGGCAATATGGCATCCATGCATTTGCTCAAATCTTTTTTACATTGGGCTATGCATTTTCTCTTCAACTCGGCATCAGTACTAGTGAGGATGCTTTCATTGTTGCAGATCTTGTATCTCTTCATCTCACATTCAGATCCCTTGGCACAAACGTTGTATGCTTTTGTAGCATTCTTGTTTTCACAATCCTCGTCCCATATAAACCTGTCATTTTTGCAGTCTTTTAGTACGTAAGCTCCCCCGATCTGCTGGTGCCATTCTGATTCGAGGTTATCTTGCGTTGCGTGATAGAAACGAAAGGATGTATTATTAGCATCCTCTCTGCCCTTGAATACCTTGACAACATATCCTTCTTTGATTTCAAGGCGATCGATATCGGCATATCTTCCATCGTTGCAAATGTCATTGCCTTGTGGATTCTGGGCGCATGGGATTGCTATCGAACCATCTGCAATCTTGTAGATTACATTATCACATCCAGCCCCAGTGTCACCTTTTCTACATGGAAAGAATGCCGCGTGATAATCTTGAGATGTTGCTCTTCCCATTCTAATTGTAATATGCTTTTATGCTTAACAACAAAAAACAACAAGAACTAGTTTCATAATAATAATAATACTTGATTTTATGATATCCAATTTAACCACTATTGCTTCCTCCCATTGCCCCCATTGCGATCATTACGCAAACAAGGATAATAATTGCCATTATACAAACAAAGCAGGAATACGAAGCACACAACATTTCAGGGCCAAGGTTTGCTTGCTTATTATCACTTTTTGTCTCAGCCTTGACCTTTGTTTTTTTTCTTAAATCTAGTTTCGTTGTTTTCATAAAATCATCATGTATTTGTCCAATTACGTCTTGAGTTACAACAAGTGACAAAAGGCTTGACAATGAGTTTGATTGTGAAACTACACTATTTTTACCCTGTGTTGCACATTCAAGGCTGTTTCTTTGTGCTAATTTTGTCTTTGCAGATCCCACCACTGTTGCATTAACATTCTTTGTAATTGATGTTTTTACTTCATTTTCGAAATTGTTTTTGAGAGAATTTGTTATATCTGTATTATTGGTAGTACTATTTTTGTTACTCCCCCAACCAAAAAAAGCGTTTTTCTGTTCATTTACTGCTTCCAATAGAGTTGTCGTGTCCAACGAATCAACTACTGATTGTGTTAACGCTTCTACCATTTTTGTTGATATTTCCTCATTATTCATACTCGCGAAAGCACATTCTACTGTTGAATCGAGAGTATTACTCTGCTCTATTCTTCCCCCGTCTCCCTGAGATAGACATGTTACAACATTTGTCTGAGTAATGTTTGTACCACATTCGCCTTTAAAAGATGATTTCACATTCACAGTCAATTTTTTCTCTGTCTTTATCATGATGTCATTCATGAGCGTGTTGTTTAGCTTGGTATTAGAAGACGATGAATTACTGTTCCCCATAATGGCTTTATTCGTTCTCTTACAACTTGATAGATTATAATGTATGTCTAGATTAATTGAATAGAAATATACCGTGTGTATCCATATCCAATCAAATTATTGTATAACATAATGATAATAATAGAGACACACACAACAACAAGAAAAAATAGATAGATAGATGACAAAGACAGTGGACATTGTTGCCTATTGCAGCAAGCGATATAAACCAAATAAACCAAATAAACCAAATAAACCAAATAAACCAAATAAACCAAA
>JAIXRC010000038.1 GCA_027485415.1 Cryomorphaceae bacterium
TGGGTATGTTTCTATATAAGCTTAAATAACAAAACACATGGAAAAGGTCATCATCATTGCATTGACAAGTTTGTCCTTTTTAGCATCCATAGTAGCCGTGCTGTTGGTGTGGGTCATAACATCCGGAAGAAGAAAGCAAAAGGTCAACTCTAATAACTCTAATCCTAATAGTACCAGATCACAGAACAACTCGTCAGATGAGGATGCACCAAAGGAAGAAAGGGATGCATCCTCGTGTGAATGCAACTGTTGCGGCGCATTGAATTCCTTGATTGCTAAATTGGGAACAAATACAACCCCAATATCTACTCTGCCCATATCAATACCAACGGTACCAACGATGCAAACAATACAAACGGTACAGACGCCAAGTGACCAAAGTGTTCCAGGTTCTGTTCCCCAATCTTTGCCAGGCATAATAACACCAAGTAGTTCTATTGACAGCAAAACGTCCGCAACAATAGTTCCCAACACGGATGGCGCTCACCAGTACAATTCAAACCTACGCGACAAGCTCGGCGGGGCAGTGTCAAAGCCATTTCTTGATATAAGGAAGCTCATGGCATCAAATTCGGGGGAATACGGACATTATCAGAAAAAAGGTAGAAATGCAATTCAGGAATTGACCGACATTCAAACAAAAGCATTAGCATTGCGCGATACCCAAGTTACAGGACCCTCGGCGGATCCTACAAAATCTTTATTGGACAAGACTACCAAATAAGCACTAGTAGTAAAAGTAGTAGTAGTAGTAGTAGTAGTAGTAGTAATATACTATTCTATCTATTTGTCAAATTCATCAAGTAATTATCAATCGGGCAATTATGACTAATAATGACTAATAGTGGCAATTATGACTAGTACTATTTTATCAAACGTCGATCAAGGAACGTGCACGATAGGCAGTGAACTTGCCAGGGCCATAGCGTTATTGCTCGAGGAAACCGTGACAAAGTATAAATGTACATTTAGCAAGCATGTTCCTCATATGACTCTAACATGTTTTGGCTTCCTGGATAGCGGCATGCATCCTTTGTCATTCATGATAGAAAACAACCATGATGACAAAGCTTGCAAGATTATAATGCCCAAGACAGAACAGGGCCAGGGTCATGATTGTGTATACAATACAGACCAGGGAACCCCCCTGATCCTAGGATTAATAAAGGAGTGCGAGAACGTGTGTGTTACATTGAGTTGTCCGTTGCAAGAAGACCATTATTCCACCGACGCTTTCAAGGACTTCCAAGAGTATTTTATGACATCGTGTAGATTGCATGCCAAGGATGTCATAACATGCAAGAAACAACTTGTTCGCCTGGATCATTGTGATGCTCGTTACACATCAGAACTCGCCGATCAGCACACGGTATCGTTCATATGTCAGCCACCGCTGATACCAAAGTTCTTTCAGTTAATTGGCAAATAGCCGTCATAGAACAAATGTGTGACCGAGATGGACTTGTCTGGAATTTTAGCGATGCCAGAGCTGACTGCATTTCCCAATGTGTCTAGCCTACTCTCCCACTCTGATTGCATTTTTGCTGGCACAAAGGGCATTCCGGTCGCAGCATTGTACCTGAAGCATGAACCTTTCTTCGTATCTTCTGATACCTTGTAGGAGTCGGGATTGAAGCGTATAACCACGATCGGTCTGTGTGCAAGGTCCTGCCAGAGCGATACCAGTCGCTTATTTTCACACTGGGGTTCATAGCTCTCGTGCTGATTTTCGTCAATCTCTATGATTACCACATGAGTAACCATATCGCACAGGATATCGGGCCTGTATTTGGAACAACCTCCTGTTATGATCTGGTCTCTTGACATCTTTGCACTTGGAAAGCGCTCTTGCAGGTACTGGAACGTCAGGGATTCCTTGGTCTTTGTGCGTCGACTCTGGCGTGCTTCGGGGTACGTATACGCAAAGCAGCGTGAGCATAGGCCTTTTGATTGTCGTGGGCTGTACGCATACGCAGTACACAGGGGGGCCGTGCATGTTTTGCGCTTTACGTTTACCATGCCGACGCAATGATGATGGACACAGTGAGTCGTCTTTTTGCAGTGAAGATCTTTGCTGGGATATCCGTAGCACGGGTATTTGTGGCACCCAGGGTACTGACAAACCTGTTGGGTAACGTTGACCATGTCCTGGGTCATGTGGATCAGGCAGAACCATGGTTTTTCGCCGGGCATAGCAAAGCGCGCTCTGTGTGGACATCCGTCTTTCTTGCAGATTCGCTTATCCCTTGATATCATGTTTGTAGTCTTGTGATCGTAGCAATGAGTCGCCAGCCGCTCATGTGGCATGCTAAAGTTTGGACGCTTCTTGCAGCCAGCCTCCGCGCACGACCGGGTGTCAAAGCTCTTCATTGCCACGGCCTTGTGTTGCTTGCAAAAACTTGCCTTGCTGTCCCCTGGGATTCCAAAGGATGCTCTTTTGGCACATTTTTCGTGCATACATGTCCTGTTGACGTTGCTCCTTGGCACACTGCTCATGTTATGAGGAAAGAGGACTATAACACATTGGTTAAATTGTGTTATGTTGTGATCTCTTGTGATATGTTTGTCGGTAGCGCCTTTAAGTTGCATAATATCGATGATATAGATGATGATACATGTGTGGGATACAAATTACTTTATATTTATCCTAAATGCAGTACATGTCACAACTTCAACTTTCAAGTACAAAAATTATGATGAACACGTACAATATTTAAGGAAAAAAAGTTACGTACATTACAAGGGCTAAAACATATTAGCACCCGGTTCGCTTGTGCGTGACCCGTGCACATATATAGGTTTTGGTTAATAGACTTTGTATAGGACTGTGTTTTTGTATTCAAGATGACTTTCCGCTTCTTGACACCCACTGATGTGGACCGCTTCATTCAGATACCTGAAACCCTGCAGGTAGATGCACGCAGCATTGTCCTGACCGTCGAGGAGGACACCCTGCAAAAGTATGATCACTATTTCAAGATCACCGACTATGTCATCTACTGTGAACTGGAAAAGAACTTGTTCTTCAACAGCACTACTATGGACTGGAAGTACAAGATTATCAAGCGCATTGATTCATCTGGAAACCAGTTCCTGGGTCCACATGTCGAGGATGGTCACTCTTCTACCAATGAGATTGCTAATAGTGTGATCAACCTCGGTGCCGCACAGACCGAGCTTGGCACCACTACCAATAAAACCCGATTTGTTCATTACAAGGCCTGCAATAGATTTTTCAAATACTCTTTCAAGATTGGCAATACACAGAACGTTAGTGTCCTAGATGGCAGTGGTAACCCGTTCTCTCCGCCACAGAACAGGATAGGTCAGCTTTTTGGGGTATACATTCATAAGCTTACGGGTGTCGCTCTGCCATACTTTACGTCTGCTCAAACCAACCAGAATGAAGAGACGCGCGAATTTTTTTACATGGATAGTTACACTCCTTCGGGAGGTTCGGCGGTTCCGGTATCGACCCTGTTGCAGAACATCAATGGCAACAA
>JAIXRC010000077.1 GCA_027485415.1 Cryomorphaceae bacterium
ATTGTTGAATAAATACCGTCCAACCATGGTTGTATTCGTTGTGGGTCTTAATGAACTTTACGCCAAGGATCTTAAAAAAAGGACGAAAGCAGCTCAAAAGTTTATAGAAAAACTCGGGGATGTCAATTATCTTTGGGTAGGACCTGCTAATTTCGATAAGGACAATGGCATCAATGCCGTTTTTGAAGCTACCGCTGCTAAAGGCAAGTTTTTTCGTTCCAAGGATATTTCCATTCCCAAAGGTTCTGATAAACGCCATCCAAGCATTTCTGGATATAGAATTTGGATGACATCCATAGCGAACCACATCCAAAACGATACGTCCTACGGCTTTACCCTTAATCCTCCCAAGAAAAGAGGTACAATCATCAAAGGGAAAGTCATCACCGCCAACGCAGCAAAGGATCGCGGTTATTGAATTATTTGGAACCCTAGCAGGGCAATATTGGCATTTGTAAGCCTCAGGGAACTTTTATACCTTCGTGCAACTTTATGCAAGAATCACCCTCCAATAGTCGTTTTGCCATCTTCAAAGCGGCATTGATTATTGGCCTTCCTCTTTGCTCCCTTTATCTTTATAATTACAGCAATCTAACTTTGTGGTATAACGATACCGAGGTTAAAAAAATAGATTCCGGCGACGACCTGGAGAATATGGGTATTGTGCGGAGTGAGGTAAAACGAGGAAGCGTAAAAGCAGACACCGTTTCCTCTATTAAAACAACCGTTAAAGATTCCATTCCCCAAAGAGTCCTGCTTATCGGTGATTCCGAAGCCGGTGGGTTAATTTATCCCTTAGATGATTATTGTGAAGCCAATGGACATACATTATTATGCACCTTCACCTATGAATCATCCACGATACTAGATTTTGCAAAAAGCAGCAAGGTGGATGAGCTGATTGAAAAATATCAGCCAAGTATGATATTCTTTGTGGTTGGATTGAATGAATTATATGCCAAAGACCTGAAACGAAGGAAAACGGCCGCACTTCGCCTCATTGAAAAATTTAAAGGCATCAATTATTTATGGATAGGCCCTGCCAATTTTGATGAAGATTTTGGCATCAACGATGTTTTCAATTCAGCAGCGGAACCGGGCAAGTTCTTTTATACCAAAGAACTCGAAATTCCACGAGGAAAAGACGGACGTCATCCCAATAAAAAAGGCTATGAACTGTGGATGAAGAGCCTCGCTAACCACATACAGCAAAGTAATCTGTACGATTTCAGATTCGACCCGCCATCGCGTTTTGATACACGAGTAAGGGGCCGTTTGTTACGTTCGAATACCCAAAATGAATAACCTACCTTAAGTACTATGAGTGGATTTTGGAATATTGATTTGGAATTAGATCGGATATTATCTGATCTTCCGCTCTTTTTCAGGTATTCCTTAAATCCTAACGAGCATTGGGTTTTTACCCAAACAAGTTTTCTGTTAGTGCTTTCTTTTTTTCTTGTAGGTTATGCGTTTTTTAAATCTACAAGCCGTTGGAAATTAGCCTATCTGATTGGATTTAGTTTGTTTTTCTACTATAAATCGAGCGGTCCATTTCTTGCACTTTTCATATTGGTAATTCTATGCGATTTTCTTTTCGCCAAGTGGATCGACCGTCATGAAGGGATTAAACGAAAGGTCCTAATGTTGGTTTCTGTATCTTTTAGCCTTTCCTTTCTGCTGTATTTTAAGTACACTGATTTCATTATTGAAAACTTAAACGCCGTATTTCTTACCTCCTTTTCAAAGCAAAATTTGTTTTTGCCTATAGGAATCTCCTTTTATACCTTCCAGTCCTTAAGCTATATACTGGATGTATATCGAAAAGAACTTGCCCCGAGTAAAGATCTCTTAAGTTATGGTTTTTACATGTCGTTTTTTCCTCACCTCGTGGCAGGACCCATTGTACGCGCCAAAGATTTCTTGCCTCAGATTACCAATCCAATACCCTTTACCACGATATTATTAAGGGAATCTATTTTTAGAATAACCGTAGGTCTTATCAAGAAATTGATCATTGCCGATTACTTTGGTAAATACGTTAATGAACTCGAGAAAATGCCTGAAGGTCATTCGGGATTTGAGCATTTCGTTGGAATGTACTCACAAGCCTTTCAAATTTACTTTGATTTTTCGGCCTATTCCGACATTGCCATTGGTATAGCATTGGTATTAGGTTACCGCTTAAAAGAGAATTTCAATAATCCCTATTTTGCCTCAAATATTACTTCTTTCTGGCGAAGATGGCACATATCATTGAGCCTTTGGCTCAGAGATTACATTTATATCCCCTTAGGTGGAAACCGAAAAGGTAAATTTCTAATGTATGTCTTTTTATTGACCACCATGCTGATTGGTGGATTTTGGCATGGCCCTTATTGGACCATGATTTTGTGGGGCTTAGGACACGGTATTTTGCTTGCATTGCATAAAATGTTGAGTTCAAAAGATGCGAAAACTTCTCTTTGGAGCCGAGGCTTAGGCACCCTCGTAACCTTTCATTGCGTTACTTTTCTCTGGATTTTCTTCAATGCAAACGACCTCGATGTTGCCCTATTGAGCTTTCGGAAAATTTTCTTGGAAATGAATTTTAACGAATTTACATTCTTTTGGAGAGCTCGCCCTGAAATTATTCTTCTCAGCATTTTGGCCTTCTTCATTGTTTTCATCCCTATGGAAATAAAACAAAAGGTAATTAATCCAATCCTGTGCTTACCTTTGTATTTATGGCCAATTATTTTACTTGTCGTTCTTCAAGCGATTTTACAACTGCGCGACAGCACGGTGGTGCCATTCCTTTACGGTGGATTTTAATCTTATTTATTTCCCCCATATTTGCGCAATCGGATGATTGCGTCTACCAATTTATAACGCTTGAGCGCCCAGCTCATTTGAAGGCCTTTTTAAATAATGAGGTTTTAAAGCAAAAGGAGTCCTTCAGAATTATTCATTTTGGTGACAGCCATATTCAAGGAGATCGTATTACGGGAGAAATCAGAACGCAATTGCGTGAAATTCAACCGATAGTTAGCAGCGGCATCATTTTCCCGTATTCGCTTTGTGGTTCCGTAGGACCAAGGGGCACACAAAATAAAGTTACAGGATCTTTCACCTATGCATCGCAACTTAAAAATCCAACTGGAAAACCAATTGGTTTGATGGGTTATGAATTAAGCCTTAAAAAAAACGCCTCGTTATCGCTGCAGTTCACCGAAAATTTTACCGGTGTAAAATCCAAAACCATTTCATTATGGGTTCAATCCGATTCGGATACAACGCATCTGGCGATGGATTCAACGTTTTCGTTGGTTCAACGACTTAAAATCAATGATAATGTTTATTGGTACACCTTTGAGTCCCTCATGGTTCCGTCGGTCATTTCCTTTAAAGCGCTGGTTCCACTTTCATTTTGGGGTATGGAATTTGAATTAAAAAATGGGATAATCTACCAACAAAGCGGGGTAGTTGGTGCACAGTTCACCCACCTTATCCAACACCAAACATCGGTTATTGCCCAACTAAAATCCCTGAAACCAGACCTGTTGTTCTTCTCGTATGGGACCAATGAGGCATACAGTTCACAAGACAGCAATGCCTACGAGCAACAAGTGGTTGCCTTTTTATCAGCATTACGCACCTCTTTACCCTCAACAGGAATTGTAGTTTTCAATGCCCCGGATACCCGAAGCAACGGCCGAACTCCAAAAAACCAAACCCCAATCAATCATGCGTTGCAGAGAAGTGCCTCGCGTGTAGAGGTATCGTTTTTCGATCTTCATGCATCTATGGGGGGTTGGGGATCGTTGTATGATTGGAATAAAAAAGGAAGAGTTTTAAACGATTTACTCCATTTTAATCAAGCCGGAGCGTCACTTTTGGGCAAATTAATGGCCCAAGGGATGTTTGATGCGTGTGCACTCGACGAACGCATCAATCAAAAACTTAAAGAATCGATAATTAAAGAACTATGCATTCAACCAAAACCTGAGATTAATTCCTTGGACAGTCTTCCTCCCCCAGAACCCAACAATGTTAAGCCGAAACCCACCCCACCAAAACCTAAAACGAGGGTTTACATTGTTAAATCCGGGGATTCACTGTATAAAATAGCCGCTAAAACGGGAAGAACGGTTCAACAACTTAAAACCATGAACCGCATTGGAAGTAATAACATAATACGACCTGGACAAAAGATCTATTACTAATTACAGTACTTTTTTGAAATTGAATAAACAGCGTTGGACCATTTCGTTGGGTTCGCGGCGTAACCCGTAGCCGCAATTTTCTTAGCCCAGAGCTTTTGGTCCTTGGACCCCACCATAGAGGCATAAAATTTTTTAGACTTCATCAACTCGCAAAAACCGATAAAAGATTCTCGGATAGTTGGGTAATACTTATAACTGCTTTTGTAACGGGAAACACGGTAATTGCAGTCGCCTACTATGCCAAAATGGTTATGTAGTTTCTTAGCTACGTTACTTGTACCGCCTCCAGATTCAAGAAATCCTACCGATAAAATAATGCAACTTGGTATTTTATAAATGCGCGACAAACTGTCTGCAAGTTTATCGTACTTTGCAAAATAAGTAACACTCTGTCCATAGATTTTACATGTACTTCCTATGCAAAAGAAAACAAGCAATGAAAACAGTAATGATCTAACCATAAGCCTCATATCAAGCTAATACAATGGTTAAAAGTATAACAATTAACTTAATAAAAAAAACGGGACTTATTGGCAAGCCAATCCAGGATTCATTCATTGAAAATTAAGGTCAAGGAGTTTTTTACTGCTACCTATTAAACTTTTTGAACATAAAATCGGTTTAAAGATAAATGAATAGTAAGGCGTACTTTTACACCTCGAAGCAACAATGATTTCCCCTCCCTTATGAAAATAAAAGCCTGGATACAAGCTGCTCGGCCAAGAACTCTACCCCTTTCCTTGTCTGGAATTTTAGTGGGGATATCGTTGGTGGACAAACCGCTTCATTGGTCCGTTGTGCTGTGTTTTACCACCACGGTATTTTTTCAAATACTCTCGAATTTTGCCAATGATTTAGGCGATGGAATTAAAGGCACAGATAACGATCAACGAATTGGACCTCGGAGAGCCATTCAGTCAGGAAACATTACTATTGCTAGCATGAAACGAGCGGTGGTTCTTTTTTCTTTAATTTCATTCATGTCAGGAACTTGGCTTATTTTATCAAGCCCAATGCTCAAAAGTACCGGAGGAATCGTGTTTTATGGTTTGTTGGCGGGCACATGTATCTTAGCCGCCATTACGTATACCGTTGGGAAAAGATCCTACGGTTATTTTGGTTTGGGCGACCTCATGGTATTTATTTTTTTTGGGTGGGTAGCGGTACTTGGAAGCCGACATTTGTACCATAATGAGTTGCATTGGTCCGAAATTTTGGGAGCAATCTCCATTGGCTCCTGGAGCACTATGGTTTTAAATCTCAACAACTTAAGAGACGAATCCAACGACCGTAATTCTTCTAAAAAAACCCTGGTTATTCTGTTAGGCCCCTCCAAGGCACGAATTTACCATTATTTTCTTGCGATTACAGGTAGCCTATGCTGGATTATTTTACTATCGGCCAAGGGAATCATAGAACCGAAATGGTATCTTGGGTTAATCACATTAATTCCATTTGCCCTGCACTTGAACGATTTTAGTAAGATAAAAGACCCGGTAGTATACGACCCTCAATTGAAACGGGTAGCCTTAGCAACTTTCTTTGCTTCACTTACCATCTTTACCCTTTCTTTTTTTTAATGGAAATCGAGCTAATACGAAATAATGGGAGAATATAATCCCTAAATTTGTACTTCAAAATTAAACATGAAAATACTCGTTTGCATCAGTAAAGCTCCGGATACCACCTCAAAGATTTCGTTTACCAGCGACCGAACTGCTTTTGACGAAACCGGAGTACAGTACATTGTCAATCCCTACGACGAATGGTATGCTTTGGTTAGAGCGCTCGAAATAAAAGAAACACAAGGCGCGGAAATTACCATCATTACCGTTGGAAACGCTTCTGATGAGGCTATCATGCGCAAGGCTCTTGCTATTGGCGCCGATGAGGCAGTCAGAATAGATGCTGAGCCGAAAGATGCCTATTTTGTGGCAACTGCAATTGCAGATTATGCTAAAAATCAAGGATTTGACCTAATTCTCACGGGTAAGGAAACGATTAATTTCAACGGTTCGCAGATTGGTGGAATGATTGCTGAATTGTTAGACCAACCATACATTTCGGTTGCTTCAAAACTAGAGCTTTCATCCAATACTTTAACCCTAGAGCGAGAAATAGCCGGAGGAGTAGAAGTTGTAGAGGTGGATATGCCCGCTGTTGTATCTTGTGCTAAGGGTATGGCAGAACAACGAATTCCAAACATGCGGGGAATCATGGCCGCTAGAACAAAACCGCTTCAAATAATAAGCCCAAAAGGCTTGGATATGCTGACTTCATACGTAACGTTTGCGAGTCCCCCTCCAAAGTCAGGGGTTAAACTCGTCGATGTTGATAATCTGGATGAACTTGTTTCCTTACTGCATAACGAAGCTAAAGTAATTTAATTATGAAAAATGTTGTTTACCTCCATGCCGAAAACGCGCTGAACAAAGCCGCATTGGAAATCGTTAGCTATGCTCAAAGACTGGGTGGAAACGTCACGGTTCTTGCAACGGGAAGCCTATCCAATGATATTTTATCAACCTTAGGTAATTACGGTGCATCGGAAGTCATCGTTCATCGAACGCTTTCCAACAACGATGACCAAAACCTCACGTCATGGATCGCTTCCATGTCCTCAGAGGCCGCGAATATCGTATTCAGCCACGACTTTACAGGAAAGGCCATTGCACCCCGATTATCCGTTCGTCTGAAAAGCGGTTTGGTTTCCGGTGCTGTAGCCCTTCCCGAAAGCGATGGTTCTGTAAAAGTAAATGTCTTTTCAGGAAAAGCTTTTGGATTTGTTAAATGCCATTCATCGCAACGCATCATTTCTTTATTACCGAACAGTGTAGCTCCTGAACCCATAGGAGCAGCTTGCCCGGTGATTGAATTAAACGACGCTGTTGGCCCTAACAAGGTTCGAGTACTTTCCGTAAAAAAACCTGAAGGAGCTATTCCATTGCCAGAGGCGGATCGAGTTGTTTCTGGAGGCCGAGGACTTAAAGGCCCTGAACATTGGGGAATCCTTGAAGATTTAGCCAAAACCTTGGGTGCAGCAACGGCATGTTCAAGACCCGTCGCAGATATCGGATGGCGTCCTCACCATGAGCATGTGGGGCAGACGGGAGTAGCTATTCGTCCTAATCTGTATATTGCTGTTGGAATTTCAGGAGCAATACAGCATCTTGCTGGCGTAAACGGTTCAAAAGTGATTGTGGTGATTAATACCGATGCCGAAGCACCTTTCTTTAAAGCAGCGGATTATGGAATTGTAGGAGATGCTTTTGAAGTTGTTCCTAAATTTACCGCAGCGTTAAAAAAATTCGCGGGCCAATAGGTTTACATCATGTCAAAAATTCGACTCGAAATTCGTGGAATTGAATACAGCCAAACCCAGTCCGGTTCTTATGTTCTAGATCTAAAAGAGGTGGGAGGAAGGAGAAGAATGCCCATTCTCATAGGCGGGTTTGAGGCGCAAGCCATTGCGGTAGCCTTGGAAAAAATGGTGCCCAATCGTCCAATGACCCATGACTTATTTGTATCATTTCTTGCCCAATTAAATGCCCGTGTTAAGGAAATCATCATCCATGAGTTTTTTGAGGGTTTGTTTAAAGCGAATATCGTGATGGAACAGGATGGTATTGAGATGACCATTGATTCGCGATCCTCCGATGCGGTAGCTATTGCGGTTCGATTCAACGCACCCATTTACACAACAGAAAAAGTACTTCGCGAGGTAAGCCACTTAAGTGAATCCAAAGAAGAGGAAGATCATGCGAATATGCCGGACGACGATTTAGAAGAGTTTCCAATGGAAGATGATTCGATTGAGGAGGTTGATATAGCGCTTCTCGAGCATCAACTGAATGAAGCGCTTGAGCAAGAGGATTATGAAAAAGCTTCTCGCATCCGAGATGAAATCAATAAGCGAAAAAAATAGTATCTTCAGGCCATGGAAAACCTTGGCTTAACATCGCAACACAATTACGTTAAATTTCAATTAACCGCCTTAAGCTTTTTACAGTACTTTGTTTGGGGGGCGTGGCTAATTACGGTTGGTAAATATTGCACGATAACAATGAAGTGGTCCTTTACCGACTTCGGTGCAATCTTTACAACGATGGGCATTTCCTCCATTTTCATGCCCAGTCTCATGGGAATCGTAGCTGATAAATGGATTAATGCCGAACGCTTGCTTGGAATATTGCACGGGCTGAGCGGAATCTCTGTGGCATGTTTACCCCTCGTTAAAGATCCAACATGGTTCTTCTGGCTTACTCTCTTGGCCATGATCTTTTACATGCCAACGATTGCCCTTTCAAATTCAGTCTCATACAGTATTTTAGGTAAATTCCGTTTAGACCCTATTAAAACGTTCCCCCCTATCCGAGTTTTCGGAACCGTTGGATTCATTGCGGCCATGTGGGTAACCGACTTAACAGGTAACAGTGCCTCTGAAAATCAGTTCTATATCAGTGCATTGTGTTCTTTAGGACTGGCCGTTTTCAGCTTTCTACTTCCAAATTGTCCCCCAAATAAAAATTCCATTCAAGGCAAATCTCTGGCGCAAATTCTTGGTTTGGATGCCTTTAAACTCATGCTCAACTATAAAATGCTGCTATTTTTTCTATTTTCCTTAATGCTCGGATGTGCATTACAACTTACCAACATGTGGGGAGATACGTATTTAAGTACCTTTGAATCCTTTCCTAGATACGCAGACTCCTTTGCCGTTCAGCACTCAACAGTCATTATGTCCATATCCCAAATCTCCGAGACCCTATTCATTTTAGCTATTCCATTTTTCTTGCGGCGCTATGGCATTAAAAAAGTGATGTTGATGAGCATGTTGGCTTGGGTCCTTAGGTTTGGTTTATTTGCTTACGGGAATCCGGGAGATTTACTTTGGATGATCGTTTTGTCATGCATCGTTTATGGAATGGCCTTTGATTTTTTCAATATCTCGGGATCGCTTTTTGTTAACTCTTCCGTTCAGGCGGAAAAACGAAGTTCCGCCCAGGGGTTATTTATGATGATGACCAATGGATTTGGAGCAATATTAGGAAGCGCCTTGAGCGGTAAGTTAATTGATGCCTTTTTCACTAAAAGCCTAACAAAAGTCTCAGAAGTGTACGCATATTTTGGCGCAAAGGGCAATGACCCCATTATGCAGAAATTACTTTCGGATAATAAAATACTTGCTGATGGAACCCTTGCAAAAGCAATTCAAGTCAAAGAATGGGAGGCCATTTGGCTTTCTTTTGCGGCGTATGCCTTAGTTGTTGCGATTTTATTTGCTATACTTTTCAAACACGAGCATAACCCCAATGAAATTGGAGAAATTTCCCATTAAATATCCAATTTGTAAACGGATTGTAAGCTTGAATTGTCCTTTAGAGTAACTTCTAAGTCTTTGATTAACCCGTCTGCCACATCATAAACCCAACCGTGCAAGTGAAGATCGGATTTTCGTTCCCAGGCTCCTTGCACAATGGATGTCTTAGCCAAATTACAAACCTGTTCAAAGACATTCAGTTCAACATATCGATTCACCCGTGTTTTTACGTCGGTGATGGCCTGAAGCTCCTCATAATTCATTCGATAGACGTCTTTAATGTGGCGAATCCAGTTATCAATTAATCCAACATGTGCATTGGTCATGGCGGTTTGAACCCCACCACAACCGTAATGTCCGCAAACAATAATGTGGTTTACTTCTAACACATTGACCGCATAATCCAGCACCGAAAGCAAATTCATGTCGGAATGAACCACCATATTCGCAATATTTCTATGAACGAATACTTCTCCGGGCGGAGCACCAATGATCTCATTTGCGGGAACACGTGAATCAGAACAGCCGATCCATAACACGGGAGGCTTCTGACCTTCCGCCAATTTGTTAAAAAAATCAGGATCCTCAGATAATTTTTGTACGACCCATTTTTTATTGTTCGCCAGTAAGTTTTGATAATAATTTTCCATGGTTAATTGGATAAATGATTTCCTAAATAAAGTACATCAATTTGCTTGTTCTTCGCGGTAATGTTCATGAAATCAGAAAGCAATTCTTGAATGTCATGATCCAAGGATTTACTTTGTAATGTATTTATGGTAACTTTTGCACCGGAGGGCACTCTCATAAGGCTTGTCTTAATGCTTGCAATGTTTAGAAAATTCACGTGTTCTCCAAATACAATTTCATACCCTTGATCGGTTGCAATCACCTCATGATTACCGCTAAAATTTCGCTTGATAATAAAAACAATTGCTACAATTAAACCAATTCCAATTCCTTTGAGCAGGTCGGTAAGTAAAATCGAAATAATGGTCGTTAAAAATGGAATAAACTGATCCAAACCCTTATGATAAATGTTATGAATTAACTTGTAATTGGTGAGTTTGTAGCCTACAACAATTAAGATTGCCGCCAACGTTGCAAGGGGTATAAAATTTAACATGGGTGCTAAAAACAAAATTGCAGCGATTAACCATATTCCATGATAAACCGCCGACATTTTTGAGCTTGCTCCCCCGTTCAAATTGGCGGTAGAACGAACTATCACTTGGGTAACAGGAATTCCTCCTATTAATCCTGCCACCATATTACCGAAGCCTTGGGACATTAATTCTCGATTAGGATTAGTAATGGCTTTTTCAGGGTCTAGTCGATCAATCGCTTCTACACTCAATAACGTTTCTAAGCTGGCAATTGCAGCTATGGTTAAAGCCACGATGTAGATGGTTGGGTTAGTAAGATAACTAAAATCAGGAAAGTTCAACTGCAGCTGAAAATCCGACCATGAATTTATTTGAGGAATTTGAACCAAATGTTCCCGCGATATGGCTAAATAATGGCCCCTATACGTAAGTACGAAATTGATCAATGTACCAATAAGAATAACCCATAGCATGGATGGAATGAACTTGAAAATCGACCATTTTTTGATTTTTGGATGTTCAAATAAAATAATCAATCCAAGAGAAACTAATCCAATCATGGCGACTCCAGCATCTAAGGATTGCATGGCATACAAGATTTCCGTGAACGTATTATGTCCATCCTGTTGCAAAAATGCTTCATCACCAATATAATCTTTATCATAACCAATTAAATGTGGTATTTCTTTTAAAATGAGTGTAATTCCAATGGCGGCAAGCATTCCTTTTATAACACTGCTGGGCAAATAATTGGCAATTATTCCTGCACGTAATGCAGCAAAAACCATTTGAAAAAGCCCGGCTATTACCAATGCTAATAGGAATGCATTAAATGACCCCAAGGTGGATATAGACGCTACAACAACCGTAATTAAACCGGCTGCAGGTCCTGACACGCCTAATCTTGAATTACTGAATAAACCAACCACCACCCCACCAACAATACCTGCCAATATGCCAGCAATGGGAATTGGGCTAAGCCCTTGAACCGAGGTGGATGCCAACCCGATTCCGAGGCAAAGTGGTAAGGCAACAAAAAAAACAACAATACTTGCAGATAAATCCTTCTTCCAAGAAGGCACTAATTTTTTCAAAAGACTCAATTAAATGGGGATGAATAACTAAATTCCTAACTTCGAAATAATTCCCCTTCTGGAGGATTTTCAATAGGGGAACAAAGCTCAGCTTCGGATCTTCGGCTTTCATACCCCATTACCGAAGATTGATTAATGCAAATAAAAATTTCTTCTTGATTCAACTGAGCAAACAACGTGACGTTCCAGGGATCGTCCTGCAAATCTTCTGATTCATCGGATGCATCATCCAACTCAGACCATTCTTGTAATGACTTTTGTGGAAAATTCAACGATGCGACCAATTGACCAGCAAACGCAAGTAAAACGCAAAGGATGAAACATCGCTGAAAGCTCACTTATATAACGTTAAGTTTTTTACCAACTTTTATAAAAGCCGCAATCGCCTTATCCAAGTCTTTTCTTGAGTGAGCTGCAGAAATTTGAGTGCGAATTCTAGCCTGTCCTTTAGCAACTACGGGATAAAAGAATCCAATGGCATAAACTCCTTCGTTGAGCAATTCATTGGCAAATTGTTGAGAAAGTGCTGCATCGTAAAGCATGATCGGAACAATCGGGGAATCACCGGGCTTAATATCAAATCCCGCCGCTTTAATTCGTTCCTTAAAATACAAGGTATTTTCTTCTAAGCGGTCTCTTAATTCCGTAGTACTGCTCAATACATCAAATACCTTGATACTGGCACCAACAATCGACGGAGCTAATGAATTAGAAAATAGATATGGGCGTGAGCGTTGACGTAACATCTCGATGATTTCCTTTTTCCCCGTGGTGTATCCACCCATGGCTCCACCTAGCGCTTTACCTAGCGTTCCAGTTATGATGTCCACTTTTTCCATAACCCCAAAATGCTCAGGAACTCCACGGCCTGTTTTTCCGATAAATCCCGCCGAATGGCACTCATCGGACATGACCAAGGCGTCGTACTTCTCGGCAAGCGCACAAATCTCATCCATTTTCGCCAAATCACCATCCATTGAAAAAACACCGTCCGTAACAATTATTCGGAATCGTTGCGCCTGAGCCTTTTGAAGCTGTTCTTCTAAGTCATTCATATCAGAATGCTTGTAACGGTATCGCTGTGCCTTACACAAACGAACACCATCGATGATGGAAGCGTGATTTAATTCATCGCTAATGATGGCATCCTCCTCCGAAAAAAGAGGTTCAAAAACACCACCGTTGGCGTCGAAGGCTGCTGCATATAAAATGGTATCTTCTGTACCGTAAAATTCCGCAATTTTACGTTCTAAAACCTTATGAATGTCTTGGGTTCCACAGATGAAGCGCACCGAAGACATCCCGAAACCGTGGCTATCCAAAGCGTCTTTAGCCGCTTGAACCACTTCCGGATGAGACGAAAGTCCAAGATAATTATTGGCGCACATAATCACTACGTCCTCTCCTGAGCTTACTTGAACTTGAGGGCCTTGAGGAGTTGTTATGATCCGCTCACGCTTCAAGAGACCATTGGATTCGATGCTTTTTAATTCTTCCGATAAATGATCGTGGATTTTTCCGTACATAATTATTTTTTTGAATGTTTACGCATTTTCTTTTCGATGACTTGGGATAAAAGGTGCGCCTCTTTTTGAGTTAATTTTTTTCCGAATTTAATGGTTTTACCAAAATACTCGAAACTAAAACGCTCACCGCTTTGAATCCAAGGCGAAGATTCCCAAACGGACTGAAAACTTCGCTCCTCTGGAACTTGGTACCTAAAGTCCTTAATGTTTTCAAAATAATAGGGGACCGTTCTTCCGTAGTTCTTCACGGAACGTTTCATATGAAGCGCTCCATCGACTATTTTCATCAGTTCTTGTCCCCAAAGCAACCACAAGTATGCTTTAACTACCTTGAAGGCATAGTAAGTCCAAAAGGATAAAAACACCCAAAGTATCACCTGCTCTTGGCCGGTTAATTTTAACGTATTTAAGGACCATATAGTCACCCCTCCAATGCACAACCACATTCCTAACCACGCCCCCATAACCGCAACAACCCACGGTTGTTTTTTAGGTAAAATTACAACGGTCGTTTTTTGAGAATCCTCTACAACACTTATGCGCTCTCCAATCGAAATCATTCCTTATCGCTCGATCCTAACAGGTATTAACTTTTGCCCCACTCGAACGAAATACAATCCACTCACCGCCTCTGGAATTTCTAGAGAAATGGTTGAATCACTCACGATTCTTTGTGCAATTAAACGTCCTGAAACATCCAAAAGCTCCAAGTTTTGTCCCAAATGCATGGTTAATCCTTCAACCTTAAATATCCCCTGGTTTGGATTTGGATAAATCACGAGCATATTTCCGTCGAGTTCGGAGGTTCCTAAAACCTCCATGACCTGAGTTGTTGTATCGGCACCTCCACAAGCATTGGTAGCGATTAGGGTTATGGTATAGGTGCCTGGGGCGGCATACGTATGGGTAGGTTGCGTCTGAGTTGAGGTATTACCGTCGCCAAAATCCCACACGTAGGCATTCGCGTTTTGAGAGGTATTGGTGGTACTTAAGGCACCTCCATTGATATTAAAGGTAAATCCTGCCACTGGAGCAGCGCCAAGGCTGATGTTAATCGTTGACGCAGCACTAGATCCACAAGAGTTGTCCGCGGTTACGGATAAAACCCCCGGAGTGTTATCGAAAGTCAACGAGATTGAATTAGTGGTACTCATGCCTAACCACGTTGCGGGAAAAGTCCAATTGTAAAATGCCGATGGATCATTGGTAACGGAATAGGTTTCCATGGCATTCGGACAAGCGTTGGCATTACCAAGGATTGCAGAAGGGGTGGCAGGTAGCGTTTCCACCGTTACATAGGCGGTATCTTGATAACTGCTCAAATTGTTGCCATCGCTTACGGTTAGCGAAACTGCATAAACCCCGGGTTGGAAATACGTAACGGTTGGATTGGACAAGGTGGAGGTTGCTGGCGACCCACCGGGAAAACTCCAATTCCAAGAGTTAATCGTTCCTCCTGTCGTTTGATCGTTGAATTGTACCGGAGTGTTCACACACACCGTCGAAGGAGTTCCGGAAAACTGGACATTCAAAGGACTCGAAAGATTGTTCCATTTCCACATTCCGTTCGTGGTAGCGTTCGTATTAAACCAACCCGACCAGCCTATGGAAGGAGTTAAAAACTCACAATATAAATGTTGAACGTTATCAATTTGCGTCCAAGTTAAACCTCCATCCAAGGAATACGATGAACCGGATCCCCCATTAGCCGCCCCTGTGGTAAAAATAGTATTGGTGTTTACAATGGCACAGAGCCCGTTGGTAAAAATGGGCCCGGAGGTTGCCAATTGCAACCAGGTTGAGCCCGCATTGGTGGTTTTATACACGGCGCCTCCATTCGTTACAATGTAACCGACCGTAGAAGAAGCGTAGGAGAAATTCCCGCTGATATTCGCTCCTCCGAAGTCTTGAATCGGTGAAGTATAAACCGCCCAGGTAGCTCCTTTATCGGTTGAATGAAAAATCCTTCCTTTATTCGTGGAAAACCATACGTTGTTGCCAACGACATCCAATTGACGAGTATAGCCGTATTCTCCAGCTAATGGGTTAGGAATGTTCGCTCCTGCAACTAAAGTCCAATTCGTTCCGCCGTTGACGGTTCTATATATTTCAAATTCCCCATTGATCGGGTCTCCCATGCAAAAACCTTCGTTGGCATCCCAAAAATGAACTACGTTGGTAAACGAAGCGGCATTGCTGAACGTTGCGGTGGTTTGTTTCGTCCAGGTTGAACCTCCGTTCGTGGTTTTCCAAATTCCTCCTAATTGTCCCGCTGCGTTGGGATACGCCGCTAACCATGCAACGTTGGAAGAAATTCCTTGAACCATCGAAATACCAAGGCCTGCGTTACCTACATTGATGTTGCCTGGAGTCCAAGTGGTTCCACCGTTGGTAGTTTTCGTGAACTGCTGGACATTTGCGTTTGCACCGCTGCCATCGTAAGCGGTAGCCCAAACGACGTTTTGATCCACAATCGAAATCCAATTGATTCCTCGGTTCGCCGCGGAAAATCCGGAATTTTGAACAATCCAATTACCGTAGGGAGGAACGTTTACCGTAATGTAACTGTTCTTGGTTTCCGTATCGGAAGTCTGCGAATTCGTGACCGTTAAACTGACATTGTACGTCCCAGCGGTAGCATACGAAATATATGGAGGATTGGCGCCGCTATAGCTCGAGGGGGTTCCACCCGGAAAACTCCACTGATAGCTAGTAATTGCATTTCCACCCGTAGCACAATTTGGATAAAATTGAACGGAGTCTCCTTCAAAAATCGTGGTTGGTACCGCGAAAAAATTAGCGATGGGAGCGCCCGCTGTCAATCCTTGCGAAACACATTGAAGAGCTGCTAAAGCATTAATTCTTGGACCCATGTTTTGATTGATGTTAACCCCGCTGTTTAACAAACAACTTAGCACTTGAGCAGGGGTGAGCGTTGGGTTAACACTCAGCATTAAACCTACCAATCCAGCGGCAAACGGCGTTGCCATGGAAGTTCCCCCCATTTTCGCATATCCGTTTCCGTTGGAAGTATACACCGTACTCAACAAACCGCCATTGGAATATCCACCGGGTGCGGCAATATCAACGTATGGAGTTGCGCCATTATAATTCGAAAAACTGGAACGCTGATCGTTGGCATCAACCGATCCTACACAAATCACATTGTTGTAGGCACCAGGATAATGCAACGTTGTCGTATTGCTGTTTCCAGCTGCTGCCATGAACACAATGTTCGGATAGGCGTTGATCAAGTTTTGAAAAGCCTGTGAAGGACTTGTCCCACCAAAGGACATGCTCACCACATGAGCTCCATTTTCACAAGCCCACTGAACTCCGGCGTAACCGTACCATACAGAGCCCGATGACGATGCATTGTTCGGGGTACATTTTACTCCAATTAACTCGACGTTTCCTCCTAAACCAGCAATTCCGATGGCATTGTTAATATCAGCGGTAGCCAAACCTGCACAGTGCGTGCCATGCGACCAACCTGCATCTTGCGTATGCGTAGAAGGAGGCGCGGCATTGTTGTCGTTATCCGCAACATCGTATTGTTTGAAAGCGGTTAAATCAGTATGCGTTGAATAAACCGCATTATCAACAATGGCGATTTTAACGGAATTATTCCCTTGAGAAATATTCCAAGCATTTTCAGAACCCACCAAAGTATGGTACCATTTGTTGGTCCCTGTGTGGTTAGGATCGTTTGGAACAAAACCCGTGGAGTAAATAGGCTCTTTTTCGGCGTACAATACTTCTGATACCTTTTGGAGTTGGTTCAAGTACTCGTTGATGTTCGCATCATCCGTAAAATAAATGCGGTAAATATTCATCAAGGAAGGTTTATACGTAAAATACGACGGTCGCTCCAATCGGGTAACGTGCGCATTATGAAAAATCGTTTCCAAAAAAGGATAGTTTTGAATATCCTCCATCAAAGCGAATTGATTAACATCAGTTTGATACTGATTTAAAGCGTTGGGACGAATCTCACCTTTAAGTTGAAACATTAACACTCCTGGATGAAAGGAAGGAGCTTGAATATTTTGGGCCAAAGACATGCACGAGATGCCGATAAATAACAGTAATAGGGTAAAGTTTTTCATGCTACAGATTTTGCATAAAAATAGCTATTATGACCCATAATACCAAAAAAAAACTCCTGGTTCAAACCAGGAGTTTTCTGAATAAAAGGTTATCCTAATAATGCCACAAATCGGCTTCCCAGGTTCGCATCGATTCTTTGAATTTCTCAGCCTCGTAGAGCGCATCTACACCGTAACGGTAATCCTCAACATTTCGATCGTATTGATCGGATTTTCTATAGATTCTGGCTGAGAACAAACGCTTCCAGAATAGGTGATCAAACGACATTCTGTTGGCATCGTTTTGCTCATTGTACACAAAGTAATTCATTAGAACATAGCGCAGTTCAGGAAAATACAACCAAAACAACTCTACTTCTTTGAATTCTTCAGTATATTCCTGAGCAATTCCTTTCTCATAAACTTCGAGTTCTCCGCGTGCATTTACTGAGATAATGTCTCGATATCTATCGTATGGTTCACGTTCGGTATTCATTGGGTCATTTCCTTGAGGATCGTATTTAATACGAGCCACCGGCGCTATAGCGATGATACGCTTATCGAGAACAGATCGCTCTTTGTCAAAAAACCAGTCCTCCTTAATATTAAAGGCTGTTATGCTTTGAGAAGACAAGGGTCTTACGATGTCCTTGTCGTATAACTCTCCACCATCCTTGGCATTGTTCCATGCCATACGAAGGTACGCTGTATCCATACGCTCCAATTGCTCATAATCCGATAGATTATCCACTGTTCTCGGAACATTGGGGTCATTTAATAAGGAATCATACCAAAAATCGAAAGATTTACCGGATCTTGCCAAAATAGTTGACTTCTGGCTTTCTGCCAAAAACACTTCCATTGGAGAGCCTTTAGACCCAACGCTTAAACATCGCGCAACTTTTTTACGATAACTTCCATTATTGAAAAAGTCATCCGGAGTCAATCGTTTGATAGGATATTTCAATTGATACCCATCTTCTACAAGAGGCGTTTCTTCGGAGGAAACCTTGTACAACGTGAGATCGCCCAACATGGCATGCGTCATGATAATAGTCCATAAAGACCATCGCTCTTGATGCCTTACCCAACCATTGCTCATCTCATTACGCGTATTCGGAAAATCCCAATCGTCCATGAAATAATCGTAAGGGTAAAACAACTTAACGTTGACCTTTTCCCGTGCATCGATGCGGGAAAATACGCGCCAAGACTGCGCTAAATCCGCCAAACGCACGTGCTCATATTCCACCGGGGATAGTACCGGAATTTCATCCGAGGCGACTACTCCATCGATTACCCCATCGGGCAATACATTTTGTGGTCCTCGCAAGGCATCGGTAGGCGTTTGAGCCAATGAAACCAGCGAGAAACTTAAGCTGAAAAATAACAAGCGCGTTTTCATACGAATTATTTTTATTGTTTAACGGTCAATGAACCAGTAATAATCTCCGATTGTCCAGTTAAGGAATTGGTGCAATTAATGGTTATACCAACGGTCTTACCGACCTTAGCTGCTTTAACAGCCGCTGCAGGGATTACGGGACCACTGTAAGGTACCCCATCTCCAACTAATACCGTACCGCCTTTGATGGTGAAAGTTGCACCTTGAATTGGACAATCTTGCCCCAATCCTACCGTGATTCTTGCACCAGAAGCCTTGGAAATAGAAGGAGTTAAGCATTTGGGTGAAGGAAACGGCTTAACCGCATACTTGAAGTCACCAAATTTCTTTTGTTTTTGTTCGGAGTCTTTACCGTAAACGGAAACTATTACCGTTCTACTTCCAGGGGAAGGTTTCACCAACCATCCATTATACTTTGACCCATTAACCGTAAAACTTTGCTTTACTTTTCCAGCTCCAGAACACTGTATGTCAGATTCACCTTTCGATCCTCCTGCTACCGCAGTAACCTTGTTTTGGTAACCGGAATACATAATGCTGAACTCTGGCAATGTTACCGTAGCCATTGGAGGCATTACCGCTATTTTAGCTGTATAAGGCTCTGTTTTCTCGGTATTGTCTTTTTTACGTATGGTAACCGTACCGGTAATTTCCATGGTACCGGATGCCGGTGCCGTTAGCTTCAATGTGGCTACACCGTTCTTTGGTGGGCCCGCTAAAGAACCTTGGTTCGGTTTAACTAAAGGTTGTTTTTCCGTATCGAAAGCTGCCATCAAAACGTTTACTGTAAACTGTTCGTTTGCATTCACCACCATTTGATCTGCGAAAGCGAAGGCCTGTACCTTATTGAAAGAATATTGACCTGCACCAATTTTTTCTTGCAAATACGATAAGGCAGTAGCACGAGCGGTAAGAATTTCTTTTTGCAAGCTCGTAAGCGAAGCAATCGTAGCTACTTGCGGAGCGTGATCGAAAGTTTTACCAATCCAATGCAACTCTTTCTCGCCTTCCATCACCATTTCATTCTTGGTTAATCCTGTGTAAATATCACGGATACTTTCCAACTCAGGAGTAGAAGCCCCATCCACCATTAGCGGATTCAGCGCTACCGTAAGTTGTTTCAAGAGATCTTCCTTATCCGTATATTTCTTAATCTTAGGATCTGTGAAAGAAAATTTAACAACGTTGCCTTTCTTGTCTTTAATCGTATCCTTTCTGGCAATATTGGTTCCCGCTTCACAAATTAATTGACAAAGTTCATTCTTGAAAGCGTTCATAGAATTCCAAATTTCCATACCACTACCCTTTGGATCAGGAGCTACCAATGCTTCGGAACTAGCTATACCCATAACCCTCATCCCTTCATCGTATTTATCCTTGCCGCTTACATGATGTAAATTCATTCGCACAGGAAGCACCGGGATAGCGTTATTTTTAAACCCAGGATTTTTGGCATCAAGGTTTACTTCCAAATTTTCACGACCCCTATCTTTTACAATAATTGCCTCATCTTTCGGTGTACCCGCTTTGATTTCCTCTTTACACTCCATCATCACCAAAAGCTTAACCTTATCGATTAACTGAATGCGCTGTGCCGTTATTTCATCGATTTTCTTTGCCAATTTGGCAATTTCAACGGCCTTGGGAGTAGACTCCTTACCTTCCGCTTTTTCCTTGATTAAATCATATTTCTCTTGCCCTCTTGTATATTCATTGATGTTTGCAATCTGCATATTCTCTTCAATTGCTACAAAAGCGTCAAGGATTGTTTTGGATACATTCAATGCTAACAAGGCAGTTAAAACCAGGTACATCATACCTATCATCTTCTGCCTTGGTGTTTCCTTACCACCTGCCATTTTAACTAAATTTTAAGTTATTTATAAATTAAATAAGGACCCTATGGCATTAAGAACGCATTGCCTTCAACATGTTACCATAAACATTGTTCAAATCTGTTAAATTCTGAGCCAATGCCGCCATGTTTTCACGATATAATTTAGTATCTTCCACGGAAGCAGCAAGATTCCCCATCATTTCTGATACTTTACCTTGGAACGAGGTTGTCGCTTCTAAATTAGCGGAAGCACCTTGTAGCTGTAATTCATAAACATTATTCAATGCTGCAAGATTCTTAGATACTTTCTGCATTTGCTCACCGAAAGATTCGCCTTCGCCAGAACTAGCGGTTAAACCTGCGATTGAACTTGAAGCACGCTCATATGAAGCGGTCAATGTGGACATTTTCGCAGAAGCCTCTTCCAATGAAGCAACATAAGAATCAGTTGCTGAGGCCGCAGAGGAAACACTCTTTAATTGCTCAGCGTTGTGGCTAAGATCGCGCATTGCATTACCCAGACGATCTAATAACGCTTGATCAATTTTTGCTTTTTCCATCATCTCTGCAACCATTTCAGCGCTATCAGTTCCACTTCCTGAACCACCACCAATTTCGTGCGGTTTAGGAAACAAACTTAAGTCTTGACCTTGAGGGCGCTCATTTTCCGGTAACAGGTAAGGGTAATAAACTGCCCAATTCGGTTCTGCATGTAAAGGTTCCATTGCCGAAAGACCAAAGATTACGGCTTCGGTAGAAAGACCCGCAATCAACATGATGTCGGCTCCTGGCCAGTGTTGGATTTTGAAAAGGGCACCAACAATTACAATTGCAGCTCCATAACCATATACATACTTCATTAAATTTTTGTACCCTTTGGATGCAAAAAATCCTCCTTTTTTACCACTCATAATCGAAAATTTAAATTGTTTAACTTGATTTATTTAACTTGAAGAACTTGCTTTATTTCAACTGGATATCCATCTGGATTTCCTCACCGTTTTCGGCATCAATATCCTTGCCTCCACGACCTAAATGCGTCATTACATTTCGGAATCCTATGTAACATTTCGCAGTATCTTGGTATTCAAAAGTTCGCGTAGCATTTTGTAAGAAGTATCCAACATCCTTCCAAGAGCCGCCGCGGATAACTTTACGTTTTCTTGCCGGCGGATCGTCGTCTTTTGCGTCATAGGTATACTCCTGGTTCATGTCATGGGTAAACTCATAATTACCATCGTCGTACGCGGTGTTGCACCATTCCGCTACGTTACCCGCCATGCAATACAAGCCAAAAGCATTTGGATTGTAAGAATAAACCTTAACGGTATGGAATCCACCGTCTTCAAAATATCTTCCGCGCATAGGTTTGAAGTTAGCCAAGAAACATCCGTTGGCATTACGTATGTATGGTCCTCCCCAAGGGTATTGGGATAACTCGAGGTCGCCACGTGCTGCGCGTTCCCACTCTATCTCGGAAGGTAAGCGAAAATCGTTTACATATAAATCTCCGTTTGCCAACAACCAACTATGGTATAACTGAGTTCTCCACACTGAAAAAGCTTTGGCTTGACACCATGTAACTCCAACTACCGGGTAATTATCGTAAGCTGTGTGCCAGAAATAATTCTCAGCCATCGGATCATGGTATGAGTAAGTATAGTCTCTCACCCAGCATAGCGTATCTGGATAAACATTGATTCTTTCCTTAATAATGTATCGGCTGCGATCCGAGTGACCACGAATGGCATTGTGCTGCCCCTTACTGTTGGAAAAACCTAAATCTAAATCTTGACCTGGATTCTTCAAATAATCTGTTTCAATCAAGACGTTTCCTTTATCGTCTCGAGGAACCGCTTTATTCGAGGTGTCACCTTCAAAAGGAGAAGTTGTTCCATCATACCATACCATGGATCCATCGTTCGTTAACGTAGCACGGTGCATACCATTGGATTTATCGTCTTTTGACAATGGATTTCTTCGTTCTTTGGCTTCCATCGCATTGATGGTAAGATCATATGAATTGTCAGAGGTTTTTACTTTACCCCGTTTCGCAGCCTCTTTATAATCAATCCAGTAGTAATCATAGAACAACAAGCGCGTATCAATCTGCTTGTTTTTGAAAAACTGTTCTTCCTCGGAAACATACATGTCCGACAACAAAAAGGAAGTTTCTGGATCCGTATATTCTATAGGTGTTTCCCAATTAAGGGTAAAGTATTTCCTGTTTTCGATTCTACCACCATTCTCTTTCAAGAGTTTTGCATCAAAATCTTTTGGTGCGTCGGTTTTCAAATCAGGTTTTTTCGTGTCTTGGGAATAAGCATAAAAAATGTTTGACACTTCGGTTGGATTCAATGTTACATCGAGGTCTTTCCGTGCCTTAGCTTTCCATGTAACTCCAAGTTTCGTCAAAATAGTAGAAGAAGGCTTTAAGTTATCGTAGCCTGTAAGTGCAAGAAATGCCTTGTCCAACTCTTGAGCATCTTTTTCCTTTGAAATTTGACCTTCTTCTAAGAAAGGGTCGTAAGGATTATTACCTCCCTGAATGTCGGAACCCTTGTTAATTATACTTCGGTAAGGCTCTTTGAAAAAGTCATCCGGAACGTTCACCCATTGTTCGGCATCATCCATGGATTGACGTCGGTACAATTTTTCACGAGCGATTGAATCACGCACCCAGTAAACGAACTGACGGTATTCGTTATTCGAAATTTCGGATGCATCCATATAAAAACCTTGTACGGAAACCGTTTTGGTTCTTGCAGTGTAAAGACCAAAGATGTCCTTATCGTTCTGCCCTGCTTGTAATGAACCCGACGGAATATAGACCATGCCGTAAGGAACCTTACCCGGACCTAATACATCTGGATACCAATTGGTTCTTCCTCTGACACCCGTAAGATTTCCATCTACTGGGTCACAAGAAGCGGCAACTAAGACCAAGAATACTGCTGCAAATAATCTTCTCATTTTATCCTTTTTAAGTTCTTAATAATTACCATTAAACTTGCTACAGGTTAATTTAAGTTGGGTAATAACGTCAGAACAATCTAAATAGTTACAAATTAATTTCCTAACCAACGAGGGTGGGTTGAATACGTCTTCGGAGGTATAGGAAGGTAATAACAATATTTCACAAACATTTCATGCGATCCTCTTGATATGGAGGACAATTTATTCAAGGTTAAGTCATACGAATAACCTACAGTAAAACTTTTAAATGCGTTATAGCCAAGCATTATGCCCAAGGCATCAGAGGTACGATACGTCAATCCGGCATAACCCAACTCATTTCCGTCCTTTTTCAGAAAATATCGTGTATTGATATCTAACGAATATTTCACTAAATCTGTTCGAGCCATTAGGTTAAAATCTAAAGCACCGTTTCCAACATTCGGCAACTTGTACCCCCCCATTAAATAATAGTGTCTTGCGGTATTGTAGCCAACGGTACCAAGACCTGTTGAACTACCTAAGAGTTCAGATTCGCTTAAGTGGGTTGAGGAAAGTCCGGCGTAATAGTTGTTACCCTTCAAAAACAAACCAAAATTCATATCCAAACTCATGGCACTGAAATCCGTTCCGGGAAGCGATGGGTCGTTCATGGTTTGCGGTGGAATCCAGTTTGGATTCATTGCATAAGAAATAAGTCCTACTCCGATACCCGCTCCCAAGGTTCCAACGTTGCCTAAAGATATCGGATAAGAATAATTTAAAAGCAAGTTGTTTTGACGAGAAAAACCAATCGCATCGTGATAAAAACTTAAACCAACCCCCCCTGGAAAAAAACGATTCATGTTGGCGGCAACATTCAAAACCGCTGAATTCGGCGCTCCGTTTACTTTATCCCATTGGTTTCTGTAAATGGTCGTCGCACAGATGCCTTCGTCCAACCCAGTTTCCCCGGGATTAACCGACATTCGATCGTACATGAAGTGGGTGAGCAATTTATCCTGCTGCGCGGTAGCAATACCCGTACAGGAAGCAATAGTAAGCGCCAACAGGCTGATTCTCAATTTCATACTAATTAACTTGCAAAATTAATTTAACCTCTTAGAGTCCAAAGAATCTAAAAAGTGCTCGCTAAGTTAAGTAAAAAAATTAAAATCAAAAAAAATCCATGAATTTATCGGCTATCCTAGCTTCTGATACGTTCTCCACCACAAGTCGGGCAACTCATTATTCATGGCATTGTCGTAGTCTTTTTTATCGCAAGGCACAAGATGATGGCGTTCAAATTGCTGATTTTGAGTTGGGGGATATGGCACTTCCATCCACCATCGTTCGGATTTATTGCTTTTGTAGAATACAATTTCGTTGAATTCATTATTAAGAATTACGGTGAATCTAAGATAATCCTTCTTGCTTCCTACCGGGAAATCGCCGCAGCGATCTTCAACTCCTTCCAGAAAATACCAAATGACCTGTGCTGCGATTGAAGCATCTATGCCCATTCCGAGGTGAGGATTCAAAAGGGCAAAACTCGACATCTTATCGGAGAAACCCGCATATTTTGCCACTCGACAGAATTGTTCTACGGTGAATCCGTTTGGATTGCCCTCGGTCAACATACGTTCAGCAACCTTCAGCGAATTCAAATTCATGGTTAAAATATCAGCATATCGAATATAGGGTTCGGCTAAACGAAAATCGGAGTTAAACGCTCCCAATCGGCAAACATCAAAGAACAGCTTTTCGTAGATGCTTAGATCTTCCGCTGCATTGGCATTCGGTTGGATTCCAATGGAAGAATGATTGAATAGGTAACACGGCCTTCGAAGCAATAGGGCACTTAAGTAACTTTGGCTTGTAAGGGGTTCATCGGGTTTCCCAAGATTCAATTGTTCATCAATGGAACATATATTCACTAACTGTTCCGTAGTTTCATACCCAATGGCAAGGGGGTATATTAAATCCAGCGAACCCCCCACAAGGATCGGAATGCAGGATTTTTTAATCAATTCAGTTATAATCGTTTGTACAGCAAAATACGTATCTTGAATGGTTTCTCCCGCAGACAAATCGCCCAAATCATAAATGGATAAACGCCAATGGGCATGCGGAAAGAGTTTATATAAATGTTTTCGAAATGGAAGTCCTTCTGTCGAATTGAAAGAATCATCCTCCCTTCCCCGGTATTCTTTGACGTGAAAAATACAGATGGAACCACGCTCGATTTCTTCCGTGTTTTGCGCATCAAACACAACTTTGGCCCCCAGAGAATCTTTGGGGTATTGTACCGAAGTACATGGGGTAAAAAACAGGGGCAAATCGATCATATCTAACGTTTGAAGACCGAAATTAAGGGAATCAGAGCGGTTGGTAACTCGGGAAGTTATTTTTAATCAATAACCCGACGTGAATAACTAGTCTTTTAGAAATTGTGCAATATTCGGTCTAAAATACAATGCAGACTTTAATACTTTTCCGTCTTCACGATAAATAGGTTTTCCGTCAACATCCAATTTACTCATGTTTGACCGTTGAATTTCGCAGAAAATTTCCTCGATCTTGTGCTGAAGACCATGGCGCAGCAAGGTTCCACACAAGATATATAACTGATCACCTAAGGCATCAGCAATTTCAACCAGGTCTCCTTTTTGGGCTGCTTCGAGGTACTCTTCGTTTTCTTCTTTCATCAAATTAAAACGGAGCTTGGCTCCTGCTTCGTCGAGCAAGGTAGGCTTGGAATTGTTTTCAATACCAAAAGCATTGTGAAAAACTTCAACTTGCTGAACGATTTCTTTAAATTCCATAAGCTTAATATTGTAATAGTTGTTCTATGGCTTTCGCCACTTTTTGGGCATTCGGCAGGATTTCTGCCTCAAGCTCTGAATTCAGGGGAATTGCTGGAGTATCAACCGACCCCACTAGGGCAACAGGAGCATCCAAATACTCAAAGGCTTTTTGTTGAATTCTACCGAGTAGGCTTAGACCGAAACTGCACTCCTGGGATTCTTCTGTGACCACCAAAATTTTTCCATGGCGTTTCGCAGAGGCTATTATGGCATTTTCATCCAAAGGATTCAAGGATCTTAGGTCGAGGATTTCAACTTGGTTGTCCCATGACTTTGCGGCTTCCAAGGCCCAATAAACCCCTCTTCCGTAGGTTATTACGGCTATAGAGGTCCCTTTCTGTATGTCATTTTCGCTTACTTCTTTTACCAAGCGAGCTTTCCCGATGGGCACGATGTAATTTTCATCTGGCTCAATCGACATAGCTCCTTCGGTCCCTGGAATTTTAGACCAATACAACCCTTTATGTTCGAGAACCACTACCGGGTTTGGGTCATAAAAAGCGGCTTTTATTAAGCCTTTTAAGTCGGCTCCATTGGAAGGGTAAACGACCTTTATTCCTCGAATATTCACCAATACGGATTCAACACTTGATGAATGGTAAGGACCTCCTGATCCGTAGGCCCCAATGGGTACGCGAATCACAGCACTGACCGGCCATTTTCCGTTGGATAAGTAATAACTTCTCGAAACCTCGGTGAAGAGTTGATTTAATCCTGGCCAAATATAATCCGCAAATTGAACTTCGACGATAGGTTTTAGACCCACCGCCGACATTCCGACCGTAGAACCAATGATAAAAGCCTCTTGAATGGGCGTATTAAACACGCGATGGTCTCCAAATTGTTGAGCCAAGGTGGCTGCCTCTCTAAAAACCCCTCCCAAGCGCCTTCCTACATCTTGACCATAAAGCAATGCCTCCGGATGGTTCTGCATAATCTCCCGTACCGCAAACAATGCTGAATCAACCATCACCGTTTTCTTTTTACCTTGAGGATCTCGGACCCCTTGTTCTTCAGTTATTGGAGTAGGAGCAAAAATGAAGTCTTGTACCGATTTTGGATCAGGATCCTCTGCATTTAATGCTGCATGGTAGGCCTCTTCCACGTACTTTCGAGATTCCGTTTCAGCTAAAATCAAATCGGCCAAACCCACACCAGCTAATTCACAAGCTTTCTTTAATTTGGGATAAGGATCTTGTTGCTCAGCCTCTTCTAAATCGTCGCGGTACCATTCTTTACGAACCCCCGATGTATGATGACCTAAAAGGGGGACTTTTGCATGGAACACAAAAGGCCTGCGTTCGTTTCGAACGGTAGTTATAATTTGTTGAAGTGCTGTGTAACTCTCTTCAAAATCAGAACCATCCACTGAAACGATTTCGAGCCCTTTCATTCCCGAAGTGTATTCTGCAATGTTTTGAGCTCTGGTTTCCTGAGCATTGGCTGAAATATCCCAGCCATTGTCTTGCACAAAGAAAATGATGGGGAGTTGCTTTAACGCGGCCATTTGGAGGGCCTCGGAAACTTCGCCTTCGGTGCACGAGGCATCGCCAAGGGAGCACACTACTACCCCGCCAACCTCTTGTTGCCCGAGCAACTCTTGCTGTTCTTTGTATCTTAAACCCAATGCAATTCCTGTAGTTGGAATCGCTTGCATACCAGTTGCTGAGGATTGATGAATAATTTTAGGCTTGTCCGGATCATTCAGCGATGGATGCGAATAATAGGTTCTGCCTCCTGAAAAGGGATCCTTCTTTTTTGCAAACACCTGCATGAAAAGATCTTCAGGTGTCATACCAATACTCAACAGAATGCTGTCGTCACGATAATAAGGCGAAACCCAATCCCGTGGTTCTAGTTGCATACCTAAGGCAATTTGAACTGCTTCATGCCCTCTGGAACATGCATGAACGTATTTAGAGGTTAGCTCCCGATTGATTTCCAGTATTTCCGAAATGTGCTTTGCGTTGCACATGTAGCGAAAAGCTTTTAAGAGAAGGTCTTTATTCACGGAAACAAAAATACAAATATCCTCCTGAACGGCGAAGTCAACGCACCGAAGGGTGAAGAAGAAATAACGTTTGTTGATCGGCATCAAGCCTGGCAACTGCGCCCACGGGAATCGTGGAATTGTATTTAACATGACCAAAAGAAGCGCCCCACAACACTGGAATTCTGAGGTGATTCACTAATTGTTCAATGACTTCTTCGAGGGAAAAAGAAATAGAAGGATTCTCTGCATTGCAGTCTTTAAATTGTCCAAAAACCACACCAGAAAGCTCGCTAAAAACACCTGCTAATCTTAAAGAATTCAGCATTCTGTCGATGCTATATGGCTCCTCATGTACTTCTTCCAAAAACAAGATTTTATCCTTACAATTTGGAAAATAAGGGGTCCCTAAAAGGGAACAAAACACACTTAAATTGCCACCAATTAAAGGCCCTTCACAATAGCCCGAACGCAGCGTTTTCAGCCCTTGGATTTGAGGGGCCGCATGGAAATCTAAGTCGCAGCGAGCTTGACACACTAAACCTTGCAAGGAGCTCAACGACGTTCCCTGCCAACTGGAATTACCTAAGGGGCCATGAAAGGTAATTAACCCTGTCATGGAATTAACAGCGGTTAACAAACTGGTAAGGTCACTAAAACCAACCAAAATCTTTGGGTTTTTGCGAATCACATCGAAGTTAATTTTATCCAAAATGCGTGCACTACCCCAACCTCCTTTGGTGAAAAAAATCGCCTTCACTTCTGGATTCGCCACAAGTTGATTAAACTCTTCTACCCGCTCATCGTCGGTGCCAGACAGGTATCCATAGAACTTGGAAGCCGTTTCCCCAACAAGTACCCGAAAACCGATGCGTTCGAGAAAAACCTTAAATTCAACAAGTACCTTTTCGTCCCTAAGTGCTCCAGCTATTCCCATAATTGCGACAAGGTCCCCGGGTTTTAGCCGATCAGGAATGAGGGGTGCCACATTCTCAACTTGTTGATATTCCCTTGATGGGGCGTGAAATGCCTCAAAGGGATAAAAGGCGGTAGCAACTAATGAAATCCCCGACTTGACAAAATTTCTTCGGTTAAAAATTTTCATAGATAAAAGTAAGAAACCTTGGAAATAAAAACGTTAAGCTTCTATTTTTGTAGAAAAAACGGCAATGTTAGGATTAAAAATGGCGACTGATCCACGATGGGTGAACGTCGTTACTAAAAATTTACAGGAAATTTTAACCGACCATGCCTTCTGCGAACAAAAGGCCGCTAGCAATGCAATTTCAGTGATTGTACAATATCCCATGTATCCCGATTTGGTAAAAGCGATGACCGAAATTTGTCAGGAGGAAATGACCCATTTCCACATGGTTCATGAACTCATTTTAGCCAAGGGATTGACCTTAGGATTCGAACGAAAAGACCCTTATGTCAATGATTTATCGGAATATTTGCGCAGGAATAAAACCAACAGTTCTCCTCAGGGCCAATTTGTCAATAAAATGCTATTTGCCGCGATGGTTGAAGCCAGAAGTTGTGAGCGCTTTAAGATTCTTTCGGAAGAATTGCCTGAAGAAGACTTACGGTTATTCTACCGTACCTTAATGGAAAGTGAAGCGCGCCATTATACCACTTTTTTGGGCTTTGCGCGGAAATATGGAAAAGGAGTTGATGTCGATCAATGCTGGAATGATTTCTTAGAATTCGAAGCAGAACTCATGGAAAAATATGGTAAATCAGAAACCATTCACGGCTAAAAATTAAAACAAATACCCCCTGAAATAGGACTCAAAACGGGACCTTTACTTGCTTTAAACACGTCCATTAAACCATACTGGACAAACAACCCAAGATTTCCATAACCTACTTGTGCATAGGCATTGGCTGAAATGGAATTAAAATTAAAATCATCTTTTGTCTTCGCTTTCAATGGCTTTCCTGATTCTTCCCATTTCGTTTTCCAGCTTGAACCTATGCGTATTCCTCCTACAACCCCCAAGGTTAAATGCCAGGATTTTTCCTCAACGCTGTTAGAGTTCAACTCCAGAAGTAAGGGGATTTGAAGGTACGTAGAACGAAGAACATTTTTCTGATACAATTTTGCATTATTAACACTTGCATAAATGGAATCCTGATTCGATAGAACATCGACGTTCTTCTCTAAACCGTAGCGATTCCATTGAAAGCCTAATCCAGTTGTTACACCAACATACTCGCGGTAAATTGGAAATCTCTTTTCGACAACATTGAACTGAAAATTAATGCTTTTAGCGTAATCGAGAACAAGAAATGGAGCATCAACTTCTTGTGCAAAACGGTCATTGGCATTCATAAAACCGTTGATTCCGATACCAAAACCTGCCCATGATGCGTGTTCACTTTCAAAAACCGACCACTTATTTTCTGGGTCATTTTTTTCCTCTAATAGCCAAGGCTCGTTGCTTTCCTTTCCAATGGAAATTTCCTTTTCAAGAACAATTTTAGGCTTTCCTGTGCCTTTTTTCAATTGTTTATTGATAATGACCACACGGCTATCTGATGTATTAATTCGGGCAGAATCCAAACCCTCCCGTCGAAGAATCACCGATTGATCCATCGAAGAAATCAAAGAATCCAAGAGCAACTCCACCTGAACATCTTTAAAACCTTCAAATTCCTCATCGCTGAGAATATGAATGGATTTCAAATGCGAAGATAATACTGAATCAATATCGTCCGCGTTAATACTAAGGCGGGTGGTGTCCGTATTATTAATGATAATGATTTTGGAACCACTGGTTTGGCTGTAAAAAGCCATCGAAATCCAAAGAGAAAAAATAAGCAGGGAGCAATTCATGTGCGAAGGGTTTTTACAGAAGTGTACTTAATATATCGGCGTTATGGTTATGTGTTTATCTTCTTTCAGGTAAAGGGAACATTCCGAAAAGGCTGGCACTGAAATAGTAGGTCGAATGTTGTTCGAAAAACCGTATCCTTCGGTTGGAACACCAAAAAAATTCTTGTCGCATTCATCGTTGTTGTTCGCATCGTGGTAGATGCATACGGCATAGGATCCCTCTGGCAGTCCGGTAAAAGTTACCGTAACTGAATCTGAATCAATTCTTGTGCGGATTTTTTTAAACGTTTTTCCGACTTGGGTAAATACCTTCGCATTATTGTACAAGCCAAATTCCATCATCCCACTGGTATCGCTCACTTCTTTAACAGTAACTGTTAGAGAAAACGTTTTAACAGCGGTTCCTTCCTCAAGGCTTTGTATAGAATGAAAATTCGCAAAAAAAGCTGCTGTAATGGATGATATTAAAAATACGAGTTGCATGATTTCACATTTTAAATTTAAAAAACAAAATTCAATCTTTTAGTTCTGTTTTGAATACTCGATCCCACCAAACAAAAATGGAAGAATAGTTGCCATCCAACATGGAATGGTGATCATCGTGGTGCTTCGTTTTAGAAATTAAAGGGATTTTACTCAGGATGGGTAAGTTCAAATCCGAATGCAAATGGATTTCTCGCAAATTGCGAATTGCACCAAAAATTAAAACGGTAGCAATCGAAATGGGGGAAATCAAGCCAATAACGATAAAACCAATGACGGGCCCTATAAAACCTAACATCCATTCCAAAGGATGGTTGTAAAGGTATTCTAGCGGAAATGGAGGGCTAGCGCGGTGATGAATCGCATGTATTTTAACCAACAAAAATTTATTAACATGCAGCAAGCGGTGGTAGAAATAGAAATATACATCCTCAACTAAAAAAATTCCGAGCACTTGTAAAACCAATATCCACCATGCTCCAGAATCCGTGGAAAGCCATGGGAAGATCACATAGGACCCAAATCCTGCCAAGATTAAAAGCACCGAAAAATTGAACAAATACAGGGGCATACGCTTATAAAAAATGCCTTTTTGATATTTTTTATCTTGTATTCGGTACTTCTTCAACCAATCCGTGTACAGGATAATCAGGGAATAAATCAATCCTAATAGGTTGTTCACGAGCAGTAATCCAATGATCCAAAGGCTAAAACTTAACGCATTCATCGTAAAGCAAATAAATTGTACATTTTTGAATTCTCTAATCCAGCTTCTTGTTCTACTACCTGACGCGAAAATCCTCGGTCCAGCAACAACTTTTTAACAGCATCTAACCTTCCGTTGTCATCATGAACCTCAATCACGAAGGATTTTATCTTGCTCCAATTTTCATCACCAATTCCCAATAAAGTATCCCATTCGGCACCCTCGCAATCAATCTTCATTAAATCGATACGCTCCAGTTGATAGGTATGGATAACTTGTGCAATGGTCGTTAATTTGCAGTTTACTTCATGTCGCCCCTTGACCAGATGCCGTGCAATAAGACCAGAAAAAGCGGTAGGAATCCATCGCATCCAACGCATGCTGTGGGGAGGGTTTTTCATCGTGCTTTTAACGGCTTCTTTAAAGGCCCCTGGATTATTATCCCATTGTTCGGGGTGAGAGGTAGAAAGAGCCGGGGCATTGGGAAAATAGGTGAAACTCGCTTCGCCGGGTTCGGAAGAAACACCTTCCTGAAGTACAATCATTCGGCCATCACCGTGCAGTTTAGCGTTGGCGCGCAAAGCCTCAGCAATTTCGGGGATCGGCTCAAAACAAAATACCCGAACATTTTCTGCTTTTTGAAGGGCTCTTACACCAAATACGCCCACGTTTGCACCCACATCGAATACTACATCCGAAGCATTAATTTGTATACCATGTTGCAGATAACCATCCACATGATGGTCGAGCATTCGGGCTTCGGGTTTTTGAATACAGTGAATAGGTGTTCCGTCAGCAAGGGTAGTTTTCATGCACTAAAAATACCTAAAAAGGATCGATTAATGAAGATCCTCTAGGAATTTTTACCTAAAACGAAAATTCGAACGCCGTTACGGCACCAACGGATTATTTTGGCGTTATTTTTTGGCTCCGTGACAAAACATCCCAAACTTCTACCAATTCGGCCTTTACGGTTGAGATAAGCGTCTGATACATAAGCGCCCGAATGGAAAACGATACCCCGTCGATAGGCATTATGGTTGATTCCAAAATCCAACCCGTGGATTCTCATGGCCAAGCCTTTGTCTCCCACGTAGGATTTTCCTGAAACAAAGTTGCCATAGCAACTCTTAAAACTTTCTGGCTCGTTGCTGAAAGATGCGGTTTGTATTACACCGGAATTCTTGCCGTGAGCTACCCGGCAATTCAACAAAATCTTTTTGTCTTTAATTACCCAAAGTCTTTTTTTGTTGGAAGGCATACTGAAATCAACCACCACATAAATCCCTTTCGAAGGAAATTTGAACTTCGGCACCTTTACTTCAACTTGTGAGGTGGTAGCTGCTGATTTTTGGGTTAATTTTTCCTTTTTTACGTTTGATTTCCCACCATGGATTTTCGCTGGATCGTTGGTTCCCTGGTATAAAACCGAGGAGCATAAAAACCATAAAACGGTTAAGGAAATAAGCTTCAACATAGGACTATAAGGTGAGAAACAAAAAACGTTACAACTACTTTTCCAAAAATGGATAGCGGTAGTCTTTTGGGGTGACAAACGTTTCTTTAATGGTTCGTGCAGAAACCCATCGCAGTAAATTCATAGCAGCACCGGCCTTATCATTGGTTCCCGAGCCTCTTGCGCCGCCGAAAGGCTGTTGACCAACCACGGCTCCTGTGGGTTTATCGTTAATGTAAAAATTACCTGCTGCGTTTTCCAATAGCGTGGTTGCCGTTTCGATCGCGTATCGGTCCTTGGCCATGATGGAGCCGGTTAAAGCGTAATCAGAGGTTTGATCCACCAAACGCAGTGTTGCTTCGAATGCATCGTCTTCGTATACATACAAGGTCAACACCGGACCGAATATTTCTTCCACTATAGTTCTGAAATTTGGATTAGTGGTAACCACCACCGTTGGTTCAATGAAATAGCCCACAGAACCGTCATAGTTTCCTCCGACAATGATTTCAGCATCTGATTGCGACTTGCAATAATCCAAGTATGCTGCAATTTTTTGAAAGGCGCGCTCATCAATAACGGCATTTACAAAATTTGACGTGTCAGCGGGCGTGCCCATTTCGAAGGAGCTAACTTGTTCTACCAATGATTTTTTCACTTCGGGCCACAAGGATCGGGGAATATATCCCCTGGACGCGGCCGAGCATTTTTGTCCTTGAAATTCAAATGCTCCCCGGGCTAGGGCTGTTGCAACTTCTTCCGCATTGGCCGAAGAATGTGCCACCACAAAATCCTTTCCTCCGGTTTCACCTACTATTCTCGGATAACTTCTGTATTTGTCTAAATTGGTGCCAATCGTTTTCCACAAGGCTTTGAAGACCGCAGTAGAACCAGTAAAATGCAAACCAGCAAAATCACGGTGTTTGAAGACGATATCTCCAGCCGTAGGGCCATCGACGGTGATCATATTGATTACGCCATCCGGAAGTCCAGCCTCTTTGAAGAGTTCCATGATTACTTGGGCTGAATACACTTGCGAATCCGCAGGTTTCCACACCACCACATTACCCATCATTGCTGGTGCAGCGCACAAATTGGCAGCAATGGATGTGAAATTGAAAGGGGTAACCGCAAAAATGAATCCTTCTAAGGGTCGGTATTCCAAACGGTTCCACATGCCAGGCAAAGACTCCGGTTGTTCTCGGTAAATTTGCGTCATGTATTGCACGTTGAATCGGAAAAAATCAATGAGTTCGCAAGCGGCATCAATTTCCGCTTGAAAAACGTTTTTTGATTGGGCTAACATCGTAGCGGCATTCATTCGATTTCGGAAAGGTCCTGCTAACAAGTCCGCCGCTCTTAAGAAAATCGCTGCCCTGTCTTGCCAAGGAAGTTTCGACCATGCAGAACGTGCGTTCAATGCAGCATCAATCGCCGCGGTAACATGGGAAGCATCTCCGAAATTAAAATATCCTATCGTTTTTGCGTGTTCATGGGGCGGAGCCATTCTTTTTTTATTATCGGTCCTAACCTCTTGATTCCCGATATACATGGGTACATCGATAGGATCGCTGTGGTACAAGCGATGGTATTCATTTAACAAAGTCGAGCGGTCATTTGACCCTTTAGCATAAGCCTTTACGGGCTCGTTCACCGCTTTTGGCACCGAAAAAATAGCATTTGACATGATGGTAATTTTACACAAAGGTAAGCAGTAGAAGAAGATAAACAACGAGCCCGTTGGTTAATTACTTGTAAATTTGTGCATGCATTACTTAGAACAGTTGCAACTGGTAAATTACAAGAACCACGACTTCCTTACCCTGGAATTTAGTGCAAAAGTAAATGCCATTGTTGGACGAAATGGCGTAGGAAAAACCAATGTACTTGATGCTGTTCATTATTTAAGCATGTGTAAATCTTACCTAAACCCCTTGGATAAGCAAAACATCCGGTTGAGTCAACCCTACTTTAGCATTCAAGGTCTTTGGAAAACAGAGGAGCAACAAGATCTGATCGTATGTTCCGTGAAATCTGGATCCAAAAAGGTCGTCAAACGCAATAAAGTAGTTTACGAAAAACTCTCCGACCATATCGGATTATTTCCAGTGGTTTTTATCTCTCCGTACGACGGTGATTTAATTGCGGAAGGCAACGAATTCAGAAGGAAATGGTTGGATGGAATCATCGCGCAAATCGACCGTAAATACTTGGATGATCTGATGAGCTTTCATCGAATTTTGGAACAAAGAAATGCCTTGCTAAAGCGAATTTCCTCAGGCATTTCCCATCGAGATGAACTCGCTATTTGGAATCCATCTTTTGAAGAGATCGGCGAACGGATTTTTCAAAGGAGGGCTGCGTTTATTGAAGAGTTTATACCCTTATTTCGAGCAAATTTTCAACAAATTGGCAACGAGGAGGAAGAACCTGGTATTCTTTACCGATCCGACTTTCATAAAGGCGAATTTACCCAATTGCTTTCCCAAAATGAGCGTAGGGACTTGATGTTTCAATACTCAACTATTGGTCCTCAAAAAGATGAAATTAACTTTACATTGAACCAACAACCGGTGAAAAAATTTGGATCACAAGGGCAACAAAAATCGTTCATCTTGGCATTGCGGCTTGCCCAATACCATTATCTACATTTTCATGCGGGGAAGAAACCAGTTTTGCTCTTAGACGACATCTTTGATAAGTTAGACAGCACTCGCGTACAGCGGCTTCTTGATTTGGTAAGCAAAGAGGTATTTGGTCAAGTAATCATCACCGACACGGAAAAGGATCGGGTCAAGTCTTTGCTTGGTGGGCACCTCAATGATTTTCGTATCTTTGAATTACCTTTTTAGCAGCATGAAGTTTAACCTGGAAGAATTTAAGCGTAGCTCGGACAATCAACCGTTAAAAGAGGTATTGGATCGAATGTTGCAAGTATACCGTTTGGATAGCAAACTTCAAGAAGTTGATTTGATACAAGCTTGGCCAGAATTAATGGGGCCCGCGGTTGCCTACAGAACTCAGAAAATATTTTTAAAAGGGAGCGTATTGCATGTTCAAATTGATTCTTCGGTTGCCCGTGAGGAACTAGCCAAGGGAAAGCAAATCATTATCGACCGACTAAACGACTATGCCGGTAAGAAGATGGTGACCGACCTTTGGTTCTCTTAATTATTTGTTAATAAGCCTTATTGGCTTGTAATTCCCTAAAAGACGGCCTACTTTTGCCCCATGAAAATTTCAAGGTGTATTGTGCTTTTAGTACTTTTCTCACTCGGTAGCTTTTCCTTCGTTGCTCAACTTAAGCCCATTTACCAACAGGCTGATTATCCTTTTTGGTTGCATTTGCCCTCGGACAGCATTTTAAAATCGTCCCCTCCAGTATTGATCTTTCTTCACGGAAAGAGTTTATCTGGAACCGATTTAAACCGTGTTAAGCGCTACGGTGTGATATCTGAAATTGAAAAAGGCAGAAAAATCCCTGCAATCGTAGTAGCTCCACAGACGAACAACGGATGGGATCCTGATAAGGTGAAAAGTGTCCTAGATTTTGTTAAAAAGAACTTTACGGTCGATACGAACCGCGTGTATGTATGTGGAATGAGCATGGGAGGATATGGCACCTTAAATTTTGCCGGAAAATACCCAGAATTGGTTGCTGCTGCCGTTGCTTTGTGCGGCGGAGGAAATGTCAAGGATGGATGCAATCTCGCCACGGTGCCGCTTTGGATTCAACACGGAGCCTTGGACAATGCCGTCCCCATTGGAGAATCCGAAAAGATCGTTCGAGCCATTAAAAATTGTAATGGAGGAGAAAACTTAATTTACACGCGTATCCCTAGTGCCGATCACGGAGACTTGGAGCGAATGTTCCGAACCGATGAACTTTATGAGTGGCTTTTCCAATTCAGTAAAACGCTGCAGGAATAAAGCCTTTGTGCTCTTTTTCGCAGGATTATTGTTAATTCCTAAATTCTCAAGTCAAGCTTTGGACTATTCCAACCAAGACCGTTGGTTGGTTTTACCCGAAAAAGTTCCGAATTTTTTCCAAAACAAGCCGATGGATTCTTCATGGATTGCCAAAGTTGATGTTTTCTATGTGTATCCAACGTTTTTACTCGAAGAAGATGATCCACGTTGGAACGCTCCAGCAAAGGACGAAAAATTGCAGGAAGAAATTTTACAAAAAGCCGTTAAATTTCAGGCGAGTGCCTGGTTGGAATGCGGTCGGCTTTTCGTGCCTTATTATCGTCAAGCGCACCTTCGTGCCTACGATTCCATTAAAGGCAGGGGACGAGAAGCCTTGTTGTTTGCATACGAAGACGTTGCGGCATCTTTTCGTTATTACCTCGAGCACTATAATCATGGAAAGCCTATAATTCTTGCGGGACATAGCCAAGGAAGTACTCATCTAACCTTATTGCTCAAAGAGTTTTTCGATGGAAAACCCTTATCAAAACAACTCATTGCTGCCTATCTTCCCGGGGTTGGCATCGACTCCAATGAATTCAAGCAACTTGAATTTATGACCAAGCCTTCAGCGTATGGTGGGTTTGTAAGCTGGAACACCATGTACGAAACCCCTGACACCTACCGCTACCCTTATTGGTACCATAATCGATATTGCATCAACCCGCTGAGTTGGGATCTATCCCCTGTTACCTCGAAGTCAGCACATCAAGGGTTTTTATACAGCAACGGAAAAATTTATAGACGTTGTTTCGACGCTACCCTCTGCCAGGGGGCGGTTTGCCTTACCCATGCCAAGTGGCCGATTAACTGGCTCGCCAAGCGGTACCAAAGCCTGCACGTTGGGGACGTGAATCTTTTCTGGAAAGACATCGGGATCAATTCAAAAGCTAGAATTAACGCTTTCTTTTTGAACGAATTGCAGCATTGACCTCAGCTACATCCAACCAATAGAGGAATTTAATGGAAAAACTGTTAAAAAGACCGGAATTGAATAAATCGTTCATGTTCTGAAAATAATCCGGAGAAATATCTTTTACGGAGCTGAAAACGGAGCTTTTCCAAACGAAGCTCAATTCGCTTCCTTGCTTGACCACCCAACGATAGGCACAATCGATGGTGAGGGCGTTATAATTGAGGTTGAAAGCAGAATTCCCCTGAGCGTCTAAACCTAGCGTGCCGTTCGGGCTTAAACTACCGTCAGCATTAAGGGTGAAAAAATCATGATACTCTAGGACCGACCAATAATGGCGCGTTCGGAGGGATAGGTTCATCCGGTTGGTAATGGTGTAATTGAATTCCAGAAACTGAGAAAGATTGGTTCTATCGCGCTCTCCGAAAAGAATCCCATTTACATTGTCTACCGGCGAACTGAACTGCACGGCAAATCCACGATCATTCAACTGCTGTTCTAAGGACCATTCTGCCACCAAAAGCATTTTTTTTGACAACCTTATTCGAGGCGAAAGACTGAAATTTAGGTTCTTCCATTGAGAATTTCTGCTGAATCCTACATAGTAAAAGTTAGCATCAATGGCCAAGGGCTTTTGGTAATTGGTGGAAATCCAGCCTCCTCCGCCGTACCATCGAGGAACAACAAAATAACTCCCCCAAGTTCTTGGCTCAAAATAGTCGTATTTATCGGTAAAGGCGGTGTAGGCGTTGATTCCAAAAGCATCGAAGGACTTGGTTAAAGCGAAAGCAGACCAATCGAGGTTGGATTCCGTATACACATTGGGAGCGTATAATCGGTTGTAGCTCACTGAAAGGTTGGTCGTCATCCGCACAAAGTTGCCTAAGGGTTTAAAACGTCGATAACCTGCACTAGCGGAAACAAGCCTTCGATTATTCACCGGATTGAACCCCAGATCGTTGTTGTCGTAACGGTCGTCTTCTTCAAAATAATTGATGGCGTAAATCAAATTACCCCGTTGTTTACCCGCACTGACCCCCATGTTGTAACCTACTTCGTTCTGCTGGGATTTAAATTTCTGAGAGAGCGTCGCTTTTCCATTAACGAAATATAAATTATCCTTAAAATTCACATTGGAATTCAATGCGGTTACGTTGGCATCGTAAAAATTTCCCTCACGCAAAACGTTGGTATTGGTTAAGGTAAAGGAACTATTCTGCCTCAAATTTTGGTCAAAAACGACGGTGTTGTAGTTGGTTAATGGAGCCGCCAGAAACTCTCGAGTTTCGTTCGTAACGGTGTTGTAGGCAGAACCAGTGGAAGGGGCTGAAATGGCATTAAACACACCGATACCCAAGCCTTTTTTAGTCCGGCCCGAAAATTTACTGGCATTATATAATTGCGGCATGCCTTGAATCCCAGAAATCACCTCATCCTGTTTAAGATTAGTTTTTAGCACCTCCCAAGGAGCTTGAACCCCAACGCGTCGCGAATAGAAAATACCCGACTTGTTAAAAAGCTCCATTCCTTCGGTAAAGAACTGACGGTTTTCATTAAATTGAAGTTCGAACGGAGAAGTATTGAGTACTTGATTATCAAAAATTACCTGACCAAAATCCGGCACCAAGGTTACGTCCAAGGTAAAGGCTTCATTGATGCCATACTTTACGTCCATACCACCAAAAAACGACCTCGCGTATTTGGAGGGACTTTGTTGGTTTAAATAGCTAGAGACGTAAGGAATCAAACTCAAGCGTAGCGGTGGTTTTATGTGTTCAATTCCACGGATTTTACCGCTGTTAACCAAATAATTTTCGAAGTCAGGATTTACCGGAAACCATGAGGATTGTTCACGAATGCGTGCAATTTGCCGTGTGAAATTAATGTTCCAATCTTGGGTTTCTTTTTCAACAAAACGCAGGGCGGAGTAGGGAATCTTAAGTTCTGCACACCAACCTTGATCATTCCATTTGACAGAACTTTCCCATACGAGGTTGAGTTGGTCGTTCACATCGTTGGCTAATACTTTTCCATCTAATTGTACCCCTGTTGAGGTAATTCCAAAATAAAACCCATTTTGACGATCGTTATACGTGTCTAAATAGATGGAAAAAATATCAGCATTGGCATTATAATCATCTCTAATGGTGAATACTTTGGAAATTGAATCTGGAGTATCGAAGCATTGGACGAGAAAATAGAGGGCATTATCGTCGTAAAGCGCTCTCACTTCTGAGGAATTTCTTGTCGTTTGGCCGGGAACTGGCCGTGTTGTTTTAAACTTCTCGCGAGTAGCTTCAGCCTTATCCCAAGCAGGTTCTAAGCCCTTGCCATCGATGGAAATCTTCTCGTCAATTCTTAGAGCATTCAAAGAATATTGTGCAATCGAGTTAAGCGGAACAAGCAAGAGCAGAAAAGGGAGAAGTTTCATGCGGTGCAAAGGTAATAAACCTCTCTCAAAGCCATGTCAATTTAATGTAAAGGAGCTACCTTTGCGGGGTGGAATCCTTTGAGCGCTTGCGAGAACAACTTGAATTATTGGAATGGCCGAACGTCTATTTTTTTAAATTCATTGTGCCAAGTGATTCCGAGAAAATTGCCCGAGTAACGGGTTTGTTTGACGACCACAGTGAATTATCCTTGCATCCTTCGAAGACCGGGAAATACACAAGTGTAAGTGTCAAGGTGGTAATGCTGGATGTAGATTCGATCATTTCAGTTTATCAGGAAGCGTCCAAAATAAATGGTGTAATTTCGTTATAATATGAATAGATTTTTTAATGAGGCCTTGTTGATCGATTTTCTCAAAATCACATTAGCGATTTTAGGGGTCATCATTCTTTACCGCTTACTCCTTCGGTATTTGAGCCGTAAGCATGTTAAAAAAGAACTTTATTGCACCTTGTTTGAGGTGGAAGACCAACCTGTTTCGGGAGAGATTCCGTTTTATTTTACCACGCAGCAAGCGCGAAATGTTGAGCTGTTTATCGAAACAGAACTAGGGGTTAGGGTAGCAACTGTGACCCAAGAAACTTACGAGATAGGGGGCCATCTTTTACGATTCGATAGTACTTCACTAGAAAATGGGACCTATTTCTATGTCCTGATGACTGAAAATCAAGAAATCCGAAAAAAGGTCATTGTTCAGAATTAAGCGTCATCGCCTTTTCCTTTTTTCCTGCCGCCTTTCGATCTTGGGGTTTTAATGCGTTTTTTCTTCGTATCCAATTTAAGTTTGACCTTTTTAAACTCTCCCTCCTTGCTGCCACCTACGGTTTCAAGTCGAACAACCAAGCCTATGCTGTGCTGTAAATAATCTGCCTTTCCAAAAAAGTCAGAGGTTAACCCAATTTTTCCTGCCGACTGTAGTTGTAATCCTACTGCGTTATTGAACCAAAAATTAATCCCTGCCCCAAGGTTTAGGGTTGGAAAGAACGAAGGGCTTAATGTATCGCCGGATGGGTGCAACGTACCTCCTACGCCGGCAATGAGGTAAGGATCTACCAATCCTTTCCCTAATAAGGAGAAAAACGAGTATTTAAGATTTACATCCGATGACAAACTCAATCCAGAAATATTCGCCTGTTGGTTGACGTATTTTTTACCGTTGTATGAAACAAAAGCCAACGAAGCCTCAGCACTCCAACCTTTGTAGAAATAATAATCCGCAAAAATTCTTGACGGAAAAACTTCCGCTTGCATACCATCAAAGTCGGCAATGCCGCTAGGATTTCCGTCGTTATCCCAAATACTCCAACCCATTCCAAACATCAGTTTGTAAGGGTTTGCATTGTTTACGGTTTTGTAAGCTTGGGCAAAATATACCAGAGGTGCGAATGTGAAAATAAAAATGAGGTGCTTCATGTTCAATTATAGCGAGAAAAGAATGAATTCAAAGTTAGTTACAAAATTTGGAACAGGTCCTAAAAAAAAGAACCTGCGAAGAAATTCATGTACATTTAACCTTACCTAAAACACTTAATAACATCGAAAAAGAGTCTAAGCGGATAAAAAGGATATTTTTGTACGATGAAAAAAATTCAAAAACTTAAATTAGATTTTGAAGAAGACGATAGCATGGATGCCATTGGCATTTCCACCAGTTACAGTGATTTTCGATTAGCTTGGACCCTTAACCATTTTTTTGATTGGAAATTTGAGCTTTGCGATAATCCATTGCTTGTTCCTGATCGTAAAACGAAAGAGGAACGGTCTTTTCATTACCATCATTACGTTGACTACACCGAAAAAATGCAGCTGTTTTTAATTAAAAACAAACAAGAAGGAAAACCCCTTTTCGAGGATTTTCTTCAATTCGATTTTGTGTTGTTTTTTAAAAACAATTTGAGCATCGAACTAGAGCAATTGCTCCAATTATTGCGGAAATTGGACCCAATAATCGCAGCCTATCGATGTTCAAGTAATGACTTTACTGTTTCATCTTACTTACACTTTGAAGGCATTTATGAATAAAACAAAAATAGTGGCCACCCTCGGCCCAAGCTCAAGCAGCAAAGAGGTATTACGCGAAATGTTCATTGCCGGATTGAACGTATGCCGCGTTAATTTCTCACATGGTTCCTACGAACAACACGCATCTGTAATAATGACCGTTCGAGAGTTAAACATCGAATTGAACGCCAATGTAGCCGTCCTAGCGGATCTTCAAGGACCGAAAATACGGACGGGTTTGATGGAAAATGATGGCGTGCATTTGGAAGTGGGGGCTGCCTGCCAAATAGTTACAGAACCCATTACGGGGAACGCTAATAAATTCTCCATCAACTACAAAGATCTTCCGAAGGATGTCAATCCTGGGGAGCGAATTCTACTGGACGACGGTAAATTAGTACTTCAAATCGAGAAAACAGACCGTAAAAACTGCATTGATTGTACCGTTGTTCAAGGCGGGATTTTATCTTCTAAAAAGGGAGTTAACTTTCCTAATACCAAAATTTCGATGCCTTCTCTCACGGAGAAAGATAAATTGGATTTGGCTTTTGCGTTGGAACAACAAGTGGATTGGGTGGGGTTATCCTTCGTGCGAAGTGCCAGAGACATCATTGAACTCAAACATTTGATTTCGCTCCATGGTGGAAAAGCAAAAGTGATTGCAAAAATTGAAAAACCCGAAGCCTTAGAGTGCATCGAAGACATCATAAGCGCCACGGATGGAGTTATGGTGGCACGTGGTGACTTGGGCGTAGAAACGCCTTACCAGAGGGTTCCCGTGATTCAAAAAATGTTGATTGATCAATGCGTTGCCAACGCGAAACCAGTCATTGTTGCAACCCAAATGATGGAATCCATGATCAACAGCATGACTCCTTCAAGGGCTGAAGTCAACGACGTAGCGAACGCTGTGTTGGACGGTGCCGATGCGGTAATGCTCTCGGGGGAAACTTCCGTAGGTAAATACCCCATTGAAGTAATCAAAACCATGTCGAGTATTATTGAGGAAATGGAAAAATCTCCGGAAGTTTACCATCGAGAAGTAATGCCCGACCCAACGAACGAACGATTTATCACGGACTCCATATGCTTCAATGCTTGCCGTTTAGCGCAGCGTGTACAGGCAAAGGCCATTATCACGATGTCTTTTTCAGGTTACACCGCGTTTAAAGTTTCCTCTCAACGACCCGATAATGCAATATATATTTTTACGAGCAACCGATCCATTCTTGCACAATTAAACCTGTTATGGGGGGTAAAAGCTTTCTATTACGACCAACACATTAGCACCGATCACACCATTGCCGACATTAAATACTTGTTAAAGACTCAAGAGTACCTGAAGGTAGGAGATTTAGTCATCAACATCGCCTCCATGCCCATTGAAGATCGCGGCGGTTCTAATATGTTAAAACTTAGCTACGTGGACTAACATTTTTTAGAATTCATTGTTGCATTACGTTGTATATTTGCACCATAAAATTCTAATATGTCTGATTTCATAGCTCGTCACATCGGTCCTGAAAGCGCCGAAACCGCTGGAATGCTCCGTAAAATAGGGGTTTCTTCCGTTGCTGAACTCATCGATAAAACGATTCCTTCGGCCATTCGGTTGGGAAGAGAATTGACGGTTGATGCTGGCATTAGTGAAGCTGAATATTTGCAAAAAATCCAAGCCATAGGGGCTTTAAACCAAGTTAATAAGTCATTTATTGGCCTTGGGTATCATGAAACCTTGGTTCCTTCAGTGATTTTAAGAAATGTACTCGAAAATCCAGGATGGTATACCGCTTACACGCCATACCAAGCGGAAATTGCGCAAGGTCGCTTGGAGGCGCTGTTGAATTTCCAAACCATGGTCATTGACCTCACAGGAATGGAAATTGCGAACGCGTCCTTGCTCGATGAGGGTACTTCTGCCGCAGAGGCCATGATCATGTTTTACAATTCAAGGTCGCGAGAGGATGTAAAACTTGGAAAAAATGTATTCCTCGTTCACCATGCGATTTATCCTCAAACGTTGGATGTAGTAAAAGGCAGGGCCATCAATTTAGGAATAGAACTCCGTGAATTCACTTCGATTGACGAGGTCTCAACGGAAAGTTGTTTCGGCGCTTTGATGCAGTACCCTGACGCAAAAGGCCATGTTTCCAACCTTGAGAAAACCATCGAAACCTGCAATCAAAAGGGTATTCAAACGGCCGTTTGCAGCGATTTGATGGCATTGGCTCTGCTAATATCTCCCGGATCCATGGGAGCGGATGTAGTATTGGGCAATTCGCAACGATTTGGGGTTCCAATGGGCTATGGAGGTCCGCACGCAGCGTTTTTCGCTTGCAAGGAATCCTACAAGCGAACTATTCCTGGTCGGATCATAGGGGTGTCGAAAGACGCTGACGACAACACCGCTTTGCGAATGGCTTTACAAACGCGTGAGCAACACATCAAGCGCGATAAAGCAACGTCCAACATTTGTACGGCCCAGGCTCTGTTAGCAGTTATGGCGGGCATGTACGCCGTGTATCATGGCCCTCAAGGGATTCGAAAAATCGCCAACCATATTCATGGGCTTGCATGCTCCATGGCGGAAGGCCTCATTCGAAAAGGCTACAACTTGCACACCAACGAATTGTTCGACACGGTTCACGTAAAAAACATCGACAGCGCTTCCATCGTGAAGGCAGCCCATGAGAAAGGAATGAATCTGTACGCCCCAGATGCCAACAGCGTGCAAATTACGTTCGGCGAACCTCACGGTTCTTCGGATGTTGATACGCTGCTTTCATTGTTTACTGATCTAGGCAATGGAACGAGTGCTCTTGTTGGGATACCTTCGAATCTTCGAAGAAGCGGTGAAATACTTACCCATCCTGTTTTCAGTTCTTACCATTCGGAGTCAAAGATGATGCGTTACTTGAAATCTTTGGAGAACAAAGATTTATCCTTGGTACACAGCATGATTCCTCTAGGATCATGTACCATGAAACTGAACGCAGCAAGTGAGCTAATTCCCATTACGAATCCGAATTTTGCGAACATGCATCCCTTTGCTCCGAAAGAACAAGCCGCTGGCTATCATGCCTTCATGGAAGAACTCGCAAAAGATTTGTGTGAATGTACCGGATTTGCGGGGGTTTCCTTGCAACCTAACTCAGGAGCACAGGGCGAATACGCGGGTTTGATGGTCATCAAAGCATTTCACGAAGCAAACGGCGATTTCCAACGCAAAAAAATCATCATTCCTTCGAGCGCCCACGGAACCAATCCTGCTTCCGCGGTGATGGCAGGTTTCGAAGTAGTGGTAACGGGATGTGACGAAAACGGGAACATAGACCTCACCGAATTGACGAGCGTTGCCGATCAAATTGGGCAGGAACTGGCGGGAATCATGGTTACGTATCCTTCTACTCACGGCGTGTACGAAGAGGGCATTCGAGACATCACTTCCATCATTCATGCTCACGGAGGACAAGTATACATGGACGGCGCGAACATGAACGCTCAAGTTGGCCTTACGAATCCAGGAAATATTGGAGCAGACGTTTGCCACTTGAACTTGCACAAAACTTTCGCAATTCCCCACGGAGGGGGTGGTCCAGGAATGGGTCCCATTGGTGTTGCGGCCCACTTGGTACCGTTTTTACCGGGAAATCCCTTGCATACTACGGGAGGCCAACACGCCATCCACGCGATTTCTTCTGCGCCTTATGGAAGTGCTTTAATTTTATTAATTTCCTACGGGTACATCAAAATGCTCGGATACCAAGGGCTTCGAGAATCGACCGAAATGGCGATTGTCAATGCCAACTATATAGCGTCATGCTTGAAAGAACATTACCCTATTCTCTACACTGGAACCCGCGGAAATGTAGCCCATGAACTCATCCTCGATTGTCGTGAATTCAAGAAAAATGCAGAAGTCGAGGTGGCAGATATCGCGAAACGCTTGATTGATTTTGGATTTCATGCACCAACGGTTTCTTTCCCCGTAGCAGGAACCCTCATGATTGAACCAACGGAATCGGAAGATAAGGCGGAACTTGACCGTTTCATTGATGCCATGATTAAAATACGGCACGAGATTGCTGAAATCGAAGTTGGAAAATACCCGAAAGACAATAACCTCCTAAAAAATGCTCCGCACACGGCAGACTGCATAATCAACCGTGAATGGGAATATCCCTACACCCCTGCGGAAGCGGCATACCCCCTACCCTACTTGATTAAAAACAAGTATTGGGCTCCGGTTCGACGGGTTGACAATGCCTACGGAGATCGAAATTTAGTATGTGCTTGTCCGAGCATCGAATCGTACATGACGGTTTAATGAGCGTTGATATTTTAGCTTTTGGTGCCCACCCAGACGACGTGGAAATTTCATGCGGGGGGACCTTGTTACGCTACCGAGACGAAGGTAAGCGGATTGCTTTGGTGGATTTAACCCAAGGGGAACTCGGAACCAGGGGAAGTGCTCAATTACGCATGCAGGAATGCGAGGCCTCTTCACAAAAACTTCGATTGGTTGATCGTGTCAATCTCAAAATGCCCGACGGGTTTTTTGAAGAAAACGACACCAATTTACGCCTAATCATTCAAGAAATCCGGCATTTTAGGCCTCGGTTAATTTTAGCTAATTCCGTTAACGATCGTCACCCGGACCACGGACGTGCCGCACAATTAGTTGCACGAGCCGCATTTTTATCGGGGCTTCCCAAAATTGAAACCGAGCGCAACGGCGAACCGCAAATCGCCTATCGAGCACCTCAAATCCTTCACTACATACAAGACATGTACCTTGAACCCGATGTTGTTTTTGATGTGAGTCCCTATGCGGACGAGAAAATGGAGTTGGTCCGGTGTTTTTCTTCCCAGTTTTACAATCCAGCATCTGAGGAGCCTGAAACCCCGATATCCAATGAACATTTTTTTGCCTTTATGAAAGGTAGAATGATGCAATACGGAAGACCCATTGGTGTGGCCTATGCCGAAGGATTTACCTTAAACCGTGTTTTTGGGGTAGACGACCTATTTCACCTGATTTAATACATCAACAAGGCTCCTGTAATTCCAGCCATTACGCTGGACAACTTCAACAAGTTAAATTTATGGTTCTCGGAGGTTTCAAAGATGATGGTGGTAGAAATGTGGAGGAACATTCCAATAACGACTCCTAGAACGGCTGGAACGCTAATACCTGTATCCTCCAAAGGCACCTTTAATCCGATAATCAAACCGAGGGGTGTCATTATGCCGAAAAGCATAAGGACAATCCATGCGGTCCCTCGACGTAATGAGGTGCTTAACAGCAGGGTCATCAAGGCAATAGCCACCGGGACTTGGTGAAAAACAATCCCCCAGAACAAGGACAATTTGTGGTCATGGTTATGCAATTGGTGAAGGTGCTCCACTTCATTACCCAAGGGAATTCCTTCAATGATCGAGTGAAGGGATAGGGAGATGAACAAGGCCCACGGCATAGACTGACCTTTATGCACGTGGATATGACCGTGTTCTATGCCCCCTGAAAAATACTCCATGATCAATTGTATGAGGAAACCTGCTAAAATATACATGCCAATGTTGGACGTATTTCCCGCATACAATTCTGGTAAAAGGTGTTCAAAAACTATGGCGAGCAGGAATCCCCCACTAAAGGCGAGGGCTAGTTTAATAAACTGCGACTTGTTGTTGGCTTGAAGAAAATGCACAAACCCTCCTCCTGCAGCAACTACAGCAACTAATACCATAACCATCGCTATCGGACTCATTTCCTTGAGGCAATTAAAATTAAACGAGGCGAACTAGAGGGATCATAGGCATTCAATGCATAGTCACCAAACGTATAACGCACATCAAATTGTTCTTGAAGTAATTCTTTAAAATCGTCAAGCCCCAACAATTGGACCTGCTCCTGGTACTGAAATCTCTGACCTTGATCGGTAAAACCGATTTGCTTTACCACTTTACCATGGGATATTTCGCGTTGAATTTCAAAAGTAATCGTCCCGCGTTGTACGACTTCAGACGCCACAAGGGTATCGCGAACACGTTGTGCGTTTAAAAAATCAATGACCAAAATCCCGTTGGGCAAAAGCATCTCGGCAATTGCATCGATCACGCGTTGGTTGTCTAAAGTGTCATCGAAATACCCGAAGCTGGTGAAGAGGTTAAAAACGGCTCCAAACCTTTCATTGGTCAGGGATTCACGCATGTCGTGGACGAGAAATCGAAGGCCTTCGGTGGCAGATTGTTGCGCAAAATGAATGCTTTGCTCTGACAAGTCCGTACCGATTACTTGCAATCCCAAGGCAAACAGGGTGCGTGCATGACGTCCTTTTCCACAGGCTAAATCCAAAACCTTAGTTTGGGGCTCTAGATCCAAAAATTTCACGAGACGTTCAATAAATGCTTGGGCTTCTTCCTCGCTTCGATGTTGGTACAAGAGGTGGTAATAAGAGGTATCAAACCACGAAGCAAACCAATCCTTTTGTTCCATAAGGCAAAGATAGGCAAAAGAAAAGGTCTTTTCGAAACCCGAAGTTTACCTATCTTCGAAGCATGAAACGGATTGGACTCACTGGAGGCATTGGATCTGGGAAAAGCTATATTGCTGGAATTCTTGAAAAGATGGGGTGCCCGGTATATTATTCTGATGCGCAATCCAAGGTTCTCACCGATACCCATCCTTTAATCCGTGAAAAGCTAGTAGCAAGGTTTGGAAGGGAAATTTATACAGCGCAAGGCTTGAATCGAAAAGCACTGGCAGAGTTGATCTTTGCATCGGAGGAGCATCGCTTGTTTGTGAATGAATTGATTCACCCTCTGGTTCGGAACAATTTTGAGCATTGGTGCTCGGAGCAACGAAGTCCCATCGTTTTTAACGAAGCGGCTATCTTGTTTGAGACGGGAGCTTACCGGCAATTCGACGGAACGCTTTTGGTGGTGGCGCCGTTGGAATTACGCATCCAGCGAGTGATGCAACGAGACCTTTGCACCGAAGAAGAAGTTAAAGAGCGCATGAAAACTCAGTGGAGCGACGACCAGAAAATCCCTTTAGCGACGTACGTCTTTCATAATGATGGTCAATCGGCCATTGTTGCAACCCTTGAAACCATCCTTTTAAAGATCAATAATCAAAATTAAGGGTAATGCCGAAAGTTAGTGGATAAACCATGGCGGTGGCAGTCTTCTTGAACAAGGGGGTAAGGTTGTAATTTACAAACAACCCGTAATGATCAAACCCAGTGCGAACGGTGGCATAGGCTCCAAAAGGGGCCAACTGAAATCTTGAATTTACGGTATTTTGGAAGCGGTCGCCGTTCGCATATTTTCCTCGGGTGGACCAAGATCCTGAAAACGACCAATATCCAACAACACCGGTATTCAAATAGAAGGAATTCTCCGTGGCTTTTTTGGAACAAACCTCCAACAATAAGGGAACGGTTAATGCTCCACTGGTAAAACTGTTCGAGCGGTAAGGTAAATTATTCAACCCTTCAATGGCGAATAAGGTATCGGTTTTACCTCCGGGAACAGAAGCTGTATGAACCAGGTCGTATTGCCCCAATTGAATGGTGGTAAGGTTGAGCCCTGTACCTGTGGTTAGTCCAAGATATTGTTTTATCAGCGGAATTTTATACTCAATCAAGTTAATCCCAAAATTCATGACGTTCAAGTCGGAAACATTCCAATAGGCATAATCCGAGGGCTTATCCATGAGCAAGGATCCAAAACCGATATCAAAGCCCGCAAAATGAGCCGCGGGTTTATCATCGTCATTGGGTTCGTTCTCATCTGCCATTGCAAAATTTATAGGAAGTGACATAAAGACCGCTGTATCCTTACATGCTGGATTCCAATTCCAATGAAGCAAATTTGTCACTCTCAAGGCTTCTTTGTCCAAGGACGGATGAGCTGATTTAACGACGGTTGCTTTAGCAACATCGCCGTAACGATTTACTTTGAATCGAACATAGACTTTTCCAGAAATCCCTTGGTCTATGCAATCTTGAGGATAGTTCACTTCCTTTTGTATAAACTGCATCAATCCTTCATAACCCGTGGGATACGTAACACACTCTTCATCCATGATCATTACAGCATCCATTTGTTGGACGTTGGAAGCCTCTTGCGCGTGCAAAACAAGCAAAAAATTACAGGTTACTAGGAGGAAAGAAAGACATTTCATAACAATTGATTTTAATCAAAAGTACGTAATTAAAAGGTGATTGCAGCTCGTACCATGAAATTTCTCCCTGCTTGCGGGTAAAAGAATCGCTCGGTGGTTTTCACTCCCGCGTATTGATACGAAAAAGCATAGCCGTTGTTGGAGTATCTTTGGTTGAAGACGTTGTTGACAGTAGCTGAAAGCTGAATCTCCGAATTTTCTTTCATCTTAAACGTTTTCCGAAGGCCGAAATTGGAATAATTGAACGCCGGCAATTCGCTCGTTTGGATATTATCCATGTATTGCTTACTCACGAATTTTGACGTCCAATCCAACGAGAGCTTCCATCCTGGAATAGTATAACTGAATGCCAGTCCCGCAATAACGCTGGGGGAAAAAGACAAGGTTGTCTGGCTATACGTTGTTTCCAGTTGGGTGTAATATGGAACTGAATCCAAATATACATCCAGGTAATCCACATAGTTATTCGCCCTATTTTGACTTAAGGTGAAGTTTCCATTAATTTCAAGGTTCTTGATGCGTTTGTACTTCGCTTCAATCTCTATTCCTCGACGGTAACTGTCCTTTACATTCGTTCGGGTATAACCCCCAACGTCGTTAATCTGACCAGTCAATACCAATTGATTATTAAAATCCATGTAGTATAGTGTTCCTTTCAAGATCAATCCCCTGGTTTGCCAGGTATACCCCACTTCATAATCCATTAAAGCTTCGGATTTAGGCCGACTGCTTGGGGTAGATTCTCGGAAATCCCTGCGCACGGGTTCACGATTGCTCCGACCCACAGAAGCATAGAATTGATGATTTGCTTTTAACTGATAAAATACAGCGGCTTTCGGATTGAAAAAGTGAAAGTCAACATTTTGTGTGACATCTTTCAATTCGCCTGAAACAAAATCCAAGCCCAAAAACTCATAATTTACATACCTATATTGCATGTCAAGGATCCACTGAAACTTTTGTTTGCGCTGTTGTAGTTTGGCATAATGGCTGAATTCAAATTTATTTCCAAGCTCATCATAGTAGCGATCACCCAAGTCGCTATCGGATGCAAAACGCGACCAAATCACCTCACCAAAATGTGCACCGCGGTAGTTATTGATTGCCCCGCCCGTAGTCAGTTGAACTCCTTGACCCTGATACGTTAGGGCATAAACGGAACCTATAAAGTGATTGTCGAGCCACCTTCTGCGAATCAAATCGGAAGTGGTAATGGTATCTCCGCCAAGAATCACGGGACTCATTTGATAGGTGGATAACTCATCATCGGTTCGGTACTCTTCATAATACCCACGTCCATAGGTGTAATGACCTGCACCGTTCAATACCCATTTTTGATTTTTAAAGCGATGGGTTAAGTGCAACTGGTAATTATCTTGTTGGTAATGGTCCACCTGGTTTTGATAGGTGTAATAATTGTAGGTTCTTCCCGAATTCAACAAATTTTGACGTTCCGCATCGGACAATCCATTGCGATCAGCATAGGCATTTCGGTCGGCGGCATTGCCAAAGACCACACTTTCCGGGGTACCATACCACGACTGATAGGTGATTTCTTTTCCACTGAAAGCGACCCCTTTGAGCACAGTTTGTTTTCCAACCCAACCGGCGCTAAGGTACCACGAACGAAGGTTTGAAGAGGCTCGGTCAATGTAGCCATCAGACCCAATGCGCGACAATCGCGTTTCCACAAAATACTTCCCTTTAATTAGCCCAGTATTGGCTTGAATCGAAGTTTTGAAGGAGTTGAAGGAACCGTAGCTAACATCTAACTTTCCCGTTGCTTGGTCGCTAATGTCGTTGGTTTTCATGTTCAAGGAAGCTCCAAAAGCGGCGGCACCGTTGGTAGAAGCGCTCACGCCCCGTTGAAAATCGATGGACTGGGTGGAGGAGACTAAATCGGGCATGTTCACCCAATACACATCATGCGATTCAGGATCATTTACAGGGATTCCATTGATGGTAACATTCAGGCGGGAAGCATCAATACCACGCACTCGAATTCCACTGTAACCAATGCCATTCCCTGCATCAGAGGTGGTAACTACCGATGGCATTTGATCGAGTAAAAAAGGAATGTCTTGTCCCATATTTTTAGCATTCAACCCTTCTTTTTCGATCTTCGTGTGGTTGGTGGCTTCTGAGGGGAGGCGAATCGCAATGCAGGCCACCTCATCGAGTTTTTTACTGGTAAATGGCAGCACAATGCGAACAGTATCTTTGTCGGGAGAAGGCATGGATTTTGGGTCTTTACGCGGGTTAATCTGAACAGACATGGCTCCATAACCGGGTTGATCTACCGTGATAACTTCGATTCCTTTTACCTCGTCCAAAGTGAACACGCCTTTATTGTCGGTACTCACCGAATTTCCATCGGAGCGAAGAATTCGAACACCCGATAAGGGTTGGTATTTTTCATCGGTAACTTTACCAACCATGATGGTTTGTCCCTGAGCCATCAGGGCACATAACATAGAAAAAACAATTACCTTTCCTTTCATAATAAACATATTATGACAAGTCAAGGGGCAAACTTGTACGTGATTAAAAAACCTCCTCCCGTCGCAGGAATTACCCTGATCCGGTACAATGGGTATAATCTCAGCCTTTCGGCACCCCTTAGAGAACGATACAAAATTAAATAGAAAACAATCTACTTCAACAAAAGTTTTGCAATCTGCACCGCATTGGTGGCCGCGCCTTTGCGTAAATTATCGGCTACAATCCACATATTCAAGGTGTTCGATCTTGTGAAATCCCGTCGGATGCGCCCCACAAAAACAGCATCTTTTCCTTCGGCAAACTTAGGCATGGGGTATTCGAAGGACTCCAAGTTATCCTGAACCACGATGCCTAGGGTTTGTTCCAAGAGCGATCGCACTTCGTCCAATTCAAATTCGGAGTTCAATTCGATATTAACCGCTTCGGAATGTCCTCCAACTACGGGAACGCGCACCGCGGTGGCTACTACATCAATCGTAGGGTCTAAAATCTTTTTAGTCTCATTCGTGAGTTTCATTTCTTCCTTGGTGTAGCCATTCGCTAAAAAGCTATCGCACTGTGGAATGCAGTTTTTATCGATGGGATAATGATACGCCATGTCACCGGTTATTCCTGCACGCTCATTCTCCATTTGCTGAACCGCCTTCACTCCTGTACCCGTGATGCTCTGATAGGTGGAAACGATGACGCGATTTACCCCAAATCGTTTATGTAGGGGCGCTAAGACCATCACCAACTGAATGGTACTGCAGTTGGGATTCGCAATGATTAAATCTTGTGATGTTAATTGATCCCCGTTGATTTCGGGAACGACAAGCTTTTTCGTTGGGTCCATGCGCCATGCTGAGGAATTATCAATCACCACGGTACCCACAGCGGCAAACTTTGGTGCCCATTCCAAGGAGGTTTCGCCACCTGCGGAGAAAATAGCGAGGTCTAAACGCAAGTCTACCGCAGTTTGCATACCAATAACTTTATGGGAAGTTCCTTGAAACACCACTTCCTTTCCGACAGAATTCTCGGAGGCCACAGGGTAAAATTCCGTCACTGGAAAGGCCTGTTCCTCCAATACTTGCATCATTACATTGCCTACCATTCCGGTGGCACCTACCACAGCTATGCGCATGACTTAACGTTATTATAATTTGATGAAAAGCAATTTTTGAAGGTAAAGTTATACATTTGAAGTATCATAACGACCTTGAATGAACTTGCGCTTACTTTTATTGCCTTTATTTCATCTCCTCACCAGCGTTTTTTACGCACAAGTTTCGGATAACTTCACCGATGGAGATTTTACTCAGAACCCTTCATGGCAAGGAACAAATGCTGATTTTACGGTTAATGCGAGCGGAGAACTACAGCTCAACAGTTTGGCAGCAGCGACCTCCTACCTTTCCACCCCCCACCTCCTTGCGAACCTCAACGATAAAGAATGGCAAATCAAGTTGCGGCAGACCTTTTCCCCTTCTTCAAGTAATTATGGTCGGGTCTATTTAACCTCGGATAATGCCAACCTCAGCCTTTGCCAAAACGGTTATTACCTCCAATTTGGTGAAACAGGGTCCACGGATGCCATTCGTCTTTTCAACTTAACCAACGGCGTATCAACCCAGATTTGTGCTGGAGTCAACGGACAGATTTCTGCCAGCTGTAATGCAAGTGTTAAGGTTAAACGGAGTGCCGCGGGCGTTTGGTCCCTCTACGCGGATTTGGCAGGAGGCTCCAGTTATTTACTTTTGGCTACGGGTAACGATGCCTCGAACCTTATAGGAACACATTTTGGCGTACTCTGCACTTATACCATCAGCAATGCCACAAAATATTACTACGACAATGTATATATTGGAAATGAAATTCTAGATGTGACTCCTCCGAATTTGGTAAGTGTTACTCCAATTTCTCCTGTTCAAATAGATGTATTATTCGACGAATCGGTCACCTTAGCTACGGCTCAAAACATCGTCAATTATTCGTTCAATCCCAGCCTAACCTTGAGCAATCTCACACAAGATGGGGTGAATACCGCCTTAGTGCACGGAACGCTTTCGACTCCCTTGGTCAATGGCACAAATTATTCGGCTACCGCTAATGGAATTACCGATTTAAGTGGAAATACCTCCGGAGCTACCTCCGTTAATTTTCAATACCTCGTATCGGACAGTGCGGTCAAAGGGGACCTGATAATCACTGAGTTTTTTCCGGATCCGAGTCCTGTAATCGGTCTTCCGGCCGTGGAATACGTGGAAATCTACAATGCAAGTGCCGGTAAAATATTCAACCTTAGCGGATATCGGATTACCGATGGACCCTCCAACGGGCTTATCACGGGTGGCTGGATTTTACCGGGGGAGTACAAGGTGCTCACTGCCACGGCGAACATTCCCTTGTTTACCAACACCACGGCTCTCGGGGTGACCAGTTTTCCTTCGTTGAACAATGCTGGGGATACGGTATTACTAAAAAATCCGAACAACCTACCCCTTGATCTTGTGGTTTACACCGATGCTTGGTATAAGGATCCGATAAAACAAGACGGTGGATTCAGCTTAGAACTCATTAATCCGAACGATCCATGTTCCGATGAAAACAACTGGACTGCTTCGAATGATGCCAGTGGTGGAACACCTGGGTTGGTGAATTCTGTGTATGACTTAACACCGGACACCCAAGCTCCGAGCATTTCCTTGATGGTCGCATCAGCGCCCAACTATCTGCAAATTTGGTTCGACGAAGGCATGGATTCTAGCAGCTTAGTAAATGCCTTGTATCAATTCAGCCCAGCACTTACGCCGAGCATGATTTACGCCAATGGAACGTTTACGAATACGGTCATTCTTCAGTTTGTCGAAAATTTAGCGCCGTCTCAAATCTACACCTTGACCCTTCAAAATGCCGCGGATTGCTGGATTAATTCACAAACCTTGGTTGGGCAGTTTGCATTAACTGAAACACCACTCGGAGGTGAAATCATCGTCAATGAAATTTTACAAAACCCATACAACGGTGGACAAGATTGGATTGAGTTGTACAACAACTCCAACAAGATTTTTAATTTAAAAAACCTACAATTGGCCAATTTTGACAACGATACGATTGCAAACTTTAAAACTGTTGGTACTAATTTCATATTGAAACCAGGTGCTTTTGCAGTGCTTGGCAAGGATTCTTCCTTTGTTAAACAAAACTATCCATTTCATGGGGTTGGAACCTTTGTGTATGCCGAGTTGCCCAGTTATAACAACGACTCAGGAAGTGTATACCTGTTCAATGAAAATCATACGCTATTGGACTTAGTGAAATACTCCAACGAATGGCAATTTCCACTTTTGGATGATGTGGATGGTGTTTCCTTGGAGCGTCTAGACCCGAATGGCTTATCCAGCGATGGGATGAACTGGCACAGTGCCGCAGAAGCGGTGAAATTCGGTACCCCAGGATTGAAAAATTCTCAGTACTTACCAGTGACCGTAAATGGGAGTTTTTCCTTGGAAAGCGACCTTTTTTCGCCGGACATGGACGGTTATTTAGATGTGATGCAAGCCACCTACAGCATGGCGCAACCAAGTTGTTTAGGCACGGTCACCATTTATGACGAACGCGGTAGGTTGATCAGAACTTTGTTCAAAAACCAATTATTGGGCAGCAACGGAAATTTTTCATGGAACGGAGTGAAAGACGACCAAACCAAGGCCTCCATTGGCGTTTATGTCATCGTTTTTGAGGCGTTCTCCTTGGACGGTGGACTGCTCTTTACGGGCAGAAAAGCGGTTACGTTAGCAGGTAATATCTAAGCATGTTTTCGGCAGGAAAAAAGAACTGGATCAAGAAATTCTTTGCCCTCGTCAAAGAGGATAAAATTACCCTGCTTGCTCTTGAAACACAGGAATCCAAAGAAAATACCCTTCGATTGGTTTGCGAACATAGCGGTCTCTTGTACGGCGTCCCCAACAAGAACATCTACACGAATCACTTGGTGGAACACTCGACCCGAACCGAAAAGTTACAATTGTTATTTTTTGAAGGCCTGCTATTAACCTACACCTTAAACCGAACAGGAAATATCGATCATGAGGACTTTCTTCAATCCCTTTGCTCTTTTTTTAAACTCGAATTAAGTCCCTCGAAAACTTGGTTGGGAAGAAAAAAAACTCCGGACAAAGCACTGCTCATTGAACGAGCCATCGATGAGCGAATTCGAGTGCAAAGTTCGTATATCGATAAGAATTATTGGTTCAATCATTTAACTAATCCCTTTCTCTTCATTGATGTTATCGCCTACCACGACTTTCTTCAAGGAAAAGAACAAGCGGATGACGAACGCCAATCGTCGATTGAATTATGCCTAACGATTATTGCAGGCATTCGACAAAAGGCAAAAGCTCAAGGGGTTCATTTTTCTGAAAAGCTTTTCAAAAACTTACAGAATAGCTCAAGTTTGAGCGATGGACACATCGCTCTTTTAGGTGCAATGTCCCTGGAGGATTCCTCATATCAAACGGCAAAACAAGCCTTATTTCAACAAGAGTTGCTCTTGTACTTTACCTTGCACTTTTTAGCCTTACTGCATTACCGGCACGACGAAAACCCTGAAACACCCTCCGAATTCATGGTAGAAGTCGAAACAGAAATGGGGTTGAGCAGGGAAAAAATCGACGAAATTTTCTGGGAATACCGCGCCTCCCTGAGCGCCCACTCGGAATCATTCTACAACTTGCTGTCGGAATCAGAAACCAAGGTTATAACCACTCATTTGTCGAGAAAGTATCGACGCGTGCTCGGGCGTAACAAGGACCGTCTGGTGCAAGAACTCAAGGAAAGTCAAGAGTTGGTGTACCTCATCCGGCAATCGGCCAAGCGTGAATTAACGGCGGAAGAAAAAGAAAAAGTGAAAGAACAGTCCTTGGATTTGTTGAAAACCGTTCCCAGCATTGGAATCTATTTACTGCCTGGCGGTTCTCTTTGGTTACCTATTGTATTGAAATTGATTCCTGATCTCATCCCTTCTGCCTTTAAAGAAAATGAGGTGGAGGAGAAGAAATAGCTATTTCTTTTTTGAAACCTCGTATTTCTCAACCAAGGCACGATTGATTTTGTCGAACAGAAAATTTTCCTTTTTCAGCTCTTCCATTGCGGATGCCAAACGCTGAAAATCGGTACTGTACAATTTAAATAGATCAACCCCAAGAACCTCACAAATTTTCAACAATAAATCGGTATCAATGCTTTCTCGCTTAAAAATAGAATACACATTTACCCGTGTTTTATTTATTTTTTCGGCGAAGGCTGATACGGATAAGTCGCTCGAATCAAGCGCTTTTTTTATTTCGTTCCCGATATGGATTTTTTCCATGCAACAAAGGTGAATACACTGACTCAATATTTATTCCATATTTTGCATCTTTATATTTTACATATATGTATTTTTTGTAATATTTTATTTTACATTTGTGAAAAATTTATTTATGAAAAGAGTAATTGTTTATGGCACCTTTCTGTGCTCTATTTTCTTCCTAAGCAGTTGTTTTAAGGTAATTCAACTTGGAAAGTTAAACATGATTTCCAACCGTAACATTGAAAGTAAGGCAGACTATGTTCTTCTGAAAAATTATGCCGGTGGAGATATCAAAGAAATTAAAAAAGCCCTCAAAAAAACCAAAGCAAGTTCGCTGGATCAAGCGGTGGATGAAACGGTTAAGAATGTCGCCGGGGGCGAGTTCCTTAAAAATGTAAAAGTATATGGAATAAAGAAAAAAGATAAACTTTATCTGTACGTGGAAGGGGATGTTTGGGGGCTAAACGACAACATAAGTTACCGAGGATTTAAACTAGGAGACATAGTACAATGGAAGGATGTGACTGGATACAAAAAAGGAGTAATAACAGGACTCACGGATTCCGAAAAATGCATGGTTAAAGAAGAGGGAGCCGAATTTAGTGTACCGATGAAGTACATAAACATCATTAAAGTCAACGAATAAAGAATTAAGGAATAGTTCGTCGTAAAAACCCCGAATCGCGGGGTTTTCTTGTTTAATCTCAACTTAAACAGCGTACTCAAATCCTTCCTACCACTATTTCCACGCACCCTCCGCCTACGCGGAAATACGTTCTGCGGTCCGCCCCGGAGGAACCAGTGTCCGTGGAAAAGCAAAAAATATACGCGTCGGATTTTACCCTTTCTTTTGTCTTGATACAAAGAAGCCCCCTACTTTTTTGGATAAAAAAGTAGCAAAAAATCTACGCGACGGGTTTTATACGCTGCGATTTACTCCCTTCAATCATACTTCTATTAAACACCGAAGCTTGGCGGTGGTGGTTGTCAGAACTTTTGCCTTGGTGAATGGAAAGCGGCCCTTCGGCATGATTCGACCCTTCGATAAACTCAGGGGAATCCAGCTCATCACAAGTCGCTCAGGGACCGCTTTAGCTGAATATAATTAGGACAGGTGCGCCCTTCGACAGGCTCAGGGACCGCACCCCTAGAAAATCAAGAATTACGTCAACTACTAGTTTTTAAAAAAAACATTTCCCTCCACCGAGGCGGACTCAGTGTCCATGGAAAAGTAAAAAAGTCGCTCATTTGAGAACACTTAATGATGGAATCTCACTTCAATATTGAAACGTCCGATTAAAGAAATCTTTCGTTTTTTCAAGGATTTACTACCCTGACGTAGTACAATATTCGTTAATTTCATCAAGAAACCTTTATGTATTGAAAATGA
>JAIXRC010000107.1 GCA_027485415.1 Cryomorphaceae bacterium
GATTCTGCTCAGTTTTTTCAGGTGTTGAAACCTCACTCCTTTCTTGCTTTTTCTCCTTGTTTTGGGCAACTTGCTCCGTTTTGTTATTTTCCTTAGCTACAACGGGATCAGAGGCTTCAATGGAACTTCCGGTGGAATAATACCAAGTTGCTGCAGCTCCAACAAGAACCGTTACACTTGGTAAACCCCATTTAAGAAATGGGTTTTTGCGTGCCGGTATTCCAGCATCTAATTTCTTGGATATCTTTTCCCACGCGGCGGGATTATAAGGCTCGCTCTGGGAATTGATGGCTTTTTTAAACAGATCGTCTATGTTACTCATGGTTTTTAGACATTATATACATTTTTCTTTTCTAACATTTTTTGCAAGTTCATTCTTGCCTTGGCTAAATTGGATTTGGAAGTACCTTCACTGATTCCTAATATTTCCGCAATTTCTTTGTGCGAATATTCTTCAAATACATAGAGATTAAAAACCGTTCGATAAGCAGGGGAGAGTTGATCCACACTGTCCATGGCCTTTTGATACGACAATTGAAGGGTCTCTAAATCTTCTTTTTCTTCCATTTGATTTACCCCAGGTTCCTTGAAGTCGTTATCGTTTTCCGATAAAAACGGATTTCGCTTAGCTTTTCGAATGGCATCAATGGCCGTATTCGAAAAAATTCTACGCATCCAACCTTCGATTGAACCTCGAAAATCAAATAAATCCAATTTGTCAAAGACCTTTATAAACCCGTCTTGCAGAACTTCCTGTGCGCTATCACGGTCTTTGATGTATCGTAAGCAAACCGACATCATTTTACCATAATAGAGCTCAAAAAAACGGTGTTGGGCCTTTCTCTCCTTTCTAATGCACGCCTCAACAAGTTCTTTTAAGTTCTCCAAGGTTTTAGTTGCTTTACGTTCGGTCTACTTTTTGCGTTGCTTCGCTTCAATTATTTTCTTTGAAACTTTAACAATTTTTCCTAAAATTAAAGGACTTATTGTAAATTCGCAAGGCAATCAAAAAATTAACAAAAACCATTAATTCATGAAAATTACCGTTGTTGGTGCAGGAAATGTTGGTGCAACCTGTGCAGATGTATTGGCCACAAGAGAAATAGCCAATGAAATCGTTTTGTTGGATATCAAAGAGGGTTTTGCGGAAGGCAAAGCATTGGATATTTGGCAAACAGCTCCTATTAACCAATACGACGCTCGAACCATTGGCTCTACCAATGACTATGCGATGACTAAAGATTCTGAAGTAGTGGTCATTACTTCAGGCTTACCGCGTAAACCAGGTATGTCTCGGGATGATTTAATTGCTACCAATGCAGGAATTGTTAAAACAGTTACCGAAAACATTATAAAATATTCTCCCAATGCCATCATTATAGTTGTTTCCAATCCTTTGGATGTAATGACCTATTGCGCTTATTTACATGCTAAAACTGATTCTAAGAAAGTCTTTGGTATGGCTGGTATTTTGGATACGGCAAGATATCGTGCATTTTTAGCAACAGAACTGAACGTTTCTCCCAAGGATATTCAAGCGGTGTTGATGGGGGGGCATGGTGACACCATGGTGCCACTACCGCGATACACTACGGTTTCAGGAATTCCTGTTACCGAATTGATTGCTGAAGATAAATTGAATGAAATCATCGAACGAACGAAGTTTGGAGGAGGGGAAATTGTTAAATTATTGGGTACCTCCGCGTGGTATGCTCCCGGGGCAGCAGCGGCTCAAATGGTAGAAGCTATTGTTCGTGATCAAAAGAGAATTTTCCCCGTGTGTGCGTGGTTGCAAGGAGAATACGGAATGAACGATATTTACCTTGGGGTTCCTGTAATTCTTGGGAAGAACGGTATAGAGAAAATCATCGAATTGCAGTTGAATAGCGCGGAGAAGGCCTTGTTGGCAGAATCTGCTGAGGCGGTTAAAAGCGTTATGGATGTCCTTGATAACATGAATGCCAACGCATAATGAGACCCTTGTTTTAAGGGAAGGCTGCAGTAATGCAGCCTTTTTTTATAGCTCAACGGCACCTATATCCGGTGGATTTTGACGAGGATTTCCAAATATATCGATGCTCACACCCGTATTGATACCTGTGCCATTCAATGGTGAATTCGGTAAAAAGATAAAGTCGCCTTGAGCGGTATTTTCAAACAAGGGATTTTGATTCCATTGTACGTTGCTGTAGAAAGGGTCTGTAAATACAGAATCACTTCGAATCAAGCAATTGGAGACCTGAAAGTTCAAGGTAACCCCGTTCATCTGAAGTGTATCCAACACCAGATTGAAATCAGGGTTGCCGTATACAACACAATTGGTTAAATTTCCTTCGTGAATTGAACCGACGTTGGTAATTCCAGTGAATGGATTGGAGTAATAGTTGCTGATTCCAACAGCAGGCCCTTTGGCCGATCCATAGCCTAATAAATTACAATGATTGAAATTAAAATCACCGCCCTCTAATACCAGTAAGGCATGGGTTTCATTGCGAGAAATTATGCAATTTTCAGCTCGAACTTTAGCGCCAGCATATATGAAAACACCGTATCTCGACATATTATAAATCCTCGTATTGTTGAGTTGCAGGGTGTAGCCTGTGTTGGAAGGGTCTTCATGATACAGATGTATTCCTGCGGTTCCATTTTTAAGGATTGCATAATCAATGCTGGAAGGCAAAGCTTCATGAAAATAGATTCCGTAATATTGTCCAGGAACATCGTCGTAAACCGGCTCTAAGCGGTCTCCCTGAAACACCACCTCATTGTTGAGCATTCCTTGAACTTGAAGTGCTCCTTTGTAAACGTAAAGAAGCGCATTTTTATGTAAATAAATATTGGTGCCTGCTGGAATGGTTAAGCTTTTGGCCGAATCGACGGCTGCATATCCATAAATTACATGGGGTTTATCATTGGGCCAAGTTCCTTCATTTAAATCCTTGTAGTGAAAATAGGCATCTTGACCCCAAACAGCTAATTTTACGTATTGGTCTTTCCCATTGGTTCGAAAACGAATGGAATCCTCAATTATCATGGGTAAGTTTTGGTTATTTGTTGATAGCGTTACCTCAACAAATGCAAAAAGACTGTCTTTGCCCTCCAGGATCATTGTTCCAAGCTGAGTTCCTTTTACTCCATCAACGTTGATTCGAAACGGAGAGTTATTACCTCCCATTAATTCAATTTGATCAATTTTAAGGGGCTTGTTGGATCGGTTGTATATTTTAAATTGTTGCGTGGTAGACCCAATGGTGGTAAATACGGTATCGAAAACCACCGTATCTTTGGAAAAACTTAGGTTTTCTTGAGAAAAGTTGGCATTTTTTTTGCAACTACTGATGGCAAAAGAGCACCATAACAATAACGTCAGGATAATACTATGAGGGAGGTGCTTCAACGAGAACATTTACGTACAAATTTAAGGAATATTTATGAGGGTAATTGTATATATTCGTTGTGTGAACCTTTTCTGTCGAAGGGTGTAGACGCTACCATGATGCATAAATTACGAACTTTCTTTGTCTTTATTTTACTGGTTCCATGTTGTTTGGCACAACCACCACAGTCGAATAATAATTCTTCTTCAGGATATTTTAACAGCGGCAGCAACGGTATAATCCCTTTAAGCGACTCAATCAAGGCTGTGGAGGGGGAATTTCGTTTAGATGACGAGTCGAGGAGTGGCGACCTTCAGAATAACAGTTTATTGCTTGAAATGGAAAATTATAAAGCGGCTAAGGCAAACGTTAAGCAAAATCCAAGTTCACGAACCGCATCAAAATCAGAGGAAAATCAACTGGAACAATCCGTGATTAAAATGAAGAGCCTAGTAAAGACGGACAAGGACTTGATTGAAGCCAATATTTTATATTATGATCAGGGTAATTACAATGCACTGCGTTTTCCTCAATTGCAACAAGCTTTACAGTTAAATCCTTCGCATCCCGAAGGAATACGATTATGGATAGCAAACTCCTTAGTCACTGGCGACACCTCATCTCTGAAAATGGCCATTCAACGAGCTAGAGATTTGGGACATATACCACAAGAAATAACTTGTTATTCCAAAGATTTGTTGGCTTCGGTACCTGAAAAAACGGTTTTAATTACCCACGGAACTTGGGATACTTATGGAGCTATTAACGAAATGATGATACAGAATAGAAATCATTTAGAAGTTATATCATTGGACCTCCTTCAAAGTCCTCAATATCGTCAGTTATTATCCAATAAGGGCTTTATAGTTCCCTTACAATCTAAAGTGGATATTGCATATTTCAAAGATTTCGTCAACATGAACCCTACGAAGAAATTTGCTTTTTCCATGACGATACCTAGTGCTTATTTAATGCAATTTGAATCCCAATTAGCGCCAAATGGTTTAGTGTTTCTTTATCCAGATGCGATGAACGAAGATCAATGGTTGTTGAATAATGAGCAGTTTTTAGAGTCGTTTTCGTATTTGGATTGTGGTACTGAACCAAGCAAGGAATTTGAACATTTACAAGGAAATTATGAACCCATGTTGACAACGTTAGAGGTATTATCGAGCAATAAAGATGATTTTAAGAAAGGAAAAATTGCGAATAAAAGAATGAAAATTCGACGTAATAAGTAATCGATGCGTTTATTGAAAGCGGAATTTAAGGCCTATTCAGATGAACAACTCATGTTGGCGATTAGCCACGGAGAAAAGCCTGCTTTTGATGAATTATACCATCGGTATGCCGATAAACTTTATGGCTATATTCTCAAAATGCTTTGGTACAATGAGGTGAGGGCTCAAGATTTACTGCAAGATCTATTCACAAAAATCATTCGTCAACCACAACTATTTGACACGTCTAAAAATTTTAAAACCTGGATATACACCATTGCTTCCAACCTTTGCAAGAACGAGTTTAAAAGAAATGAGGTTCGGAAAAACACCCATAATGGATTAGATCACCGCTATAATATTGCCTCTGAAGATAATTTGGATAATACCATCAATGATCTTGAATTTATGGAGGCGTTGCAACGTGAATTGACAAAATTGGATGAAAAGCATCGTGAAGTTTTCGTTTTGAAGCATATTGATGGGCTTTCCATTAAGGAAATTGCAGAAATTATGAGCATTAATGAAGGCACGGTAAAGTCACGTCTTTTTTATGCCATAAAGAAACTAGCCGAGGAATTGAAAATGTTTGAATTAGTTTGAAGATCATAATCATGGAAGAAATATTTAAAAAAATGCATTACGATGACTTAACCGAAAGTGAAAAATCGGAAATTGCGGAATTTTGTCCAGATCAAAATGCATTTCAACATATCCAAAACATGTTGAATCATGCAGGGCAGGCATTACCTGTTGCGCCGCCGATCTCGCTAAAGGAATCCTTGAACAAAACGTTTGATGAACATTATACTCCGGTGGTTATTCCCCTTCAAAAACGTTTTCCAGTAAAACTGGCCGTTTTTCTCTCCGTAGCGGCCGTTTTGGTTTTCGTATACTTGGCGGTAAACTTGAATTTTACAGATCAAGATCCTGCGCTTAATTTAGCTCAGAATAATCCTAAAAAAGCACAAGAAAAGAAGCGGTCTTCATCGAAAGTATCTCAAAATAATCCTGCTATTTCAGAACAGCAAAAAATGCAAAGTCTTACGCCCTCTGAGCCCTTAATCACAATACCGGCTGAAATCGAGGATGTTCCTTTTCCCATGGAGAATGAATCAATGAATGGTTATGTCAATGAGAAAATAGAGGTTTTGCCCGAAAGCTCCGCAGAAATTGCCATGGATGGAGATGATGAAAAAGACGCATTGGAGGAATCCGTACTTGAAAGAAAGGAACAATCAAAGAGGTTATCAGAGGTTCGAGATATCAACGAAATCGCTGTAAGTGCCAATAAAGCTTCGCTCGATGTAAAAGGTTCTCGGGACAGATCAAAAGTTAACCAACGTCAATTGTTAAAGCAAATTAAACCTTTATTCTAACTTCTCAACATAAAATGTTCCTTTGCTTGATGTCTCCTGCCTAGGGATAATCCCATCCGATTCAAATCAATGGTTACATGAAAATCCTCGTTACGCACGATCTTGGACCATGCTTTCCACATTCCCTCACTCCATCGAATATCATCGATAATAAATAGGGTTTCGTCATGAGTATTTGTTCGGAGTCGTTCCATATAGTTTATTAATGCGACACCATCGTGATGACCATCGATAAAAACGAAGTCAAAAATCAGAGAATCGAGATTCATTAAAAAATCATCAAAACTGGAGTTTATCAGGTGAATGTTCTCCGAATGCTTTGAAAATACCTCGATGTTTTTTTGTGCGAGTTGATGGGTTGATGGGCAGCCTTCAATCGAATAAAGGTTAGCTGTAGGACACCCTAGGTGTAAAGCAAGCGTACCTCTGCCAAGCGAGCTTCCCAATTCCAAAATGGTTGTTGGTTTGAAGGACGATGACAGCTTATACAGTAATTCTCCATAATGTTTTCCTGAGCTGCTGTGACGGTGGATTTTTCGAACAGAACGGTCGGCATTTAACCTTTTAGATCCTGCCCCTAATTCGGTAAATTTGATCCACTCTTTGGAAGTTGATTGTCGATGATCAAAGGCTTTTAAAATGTGTGCAACTTCTTCTGGAATCCTTTGGGGGAAGACTTGGTTGGCCAGATAAAACACGAAAGGGGAGTGAATTCCCTGTCTTTTTTTGGCGAGTAGTTGATATTTTATACCTTCGACGAATCGTTTCACCTTGCAAAGTAAAACTAATTTTTTCGGATGATGAGTACGAACCAAGACGGTATTGAATTACAACGTATTCGTTTATTTACTGCGTTAACGTCTCCTGACTTGCAAGAGGCATGTACCCTGAACCATGGAATTGTAGCGTTGACAGATCAAGAAAGCCAAGAGTTTCAGTCGTATTTTAATTCCGAGCGGCAAACCTGTTGTTTTTTCATCCCTTCCTCCGGAGTGGGGTCAAGGATGTTCGACTTTTTGCAAGGAATATTGGCTTCTGACCCTTCAGTTACCTCAGAAGCTTGGGCTAAGTTTTTTGAACATATTCCAAGTTTCGCATTTTATGAGCAGATTTGTCCGACTTGGAAGGATAGAATTTCAGCAGGAACTTTTGAAAAGTATGAATTCATCGAGTATTTATTAGGTCCTGATGGGTTGAATTTTGCGAAAATTCCTAAAGCATTGTTTCCTTTTCATAACATCAAGGGGAGGCTTACTACACCCTTTGAAGGACACCTTCGCCAAGCCTTTACCTTTCCGAAAACGATATGTGAAGTGCATTTTTCCATACAGGGGGAACATGTTTCCCATTTTTACAAGCAAGATATCTACCAACAGCATAAGGATAAAATAACCTTTAGTGTTCAAAATAAAAACACCGATTCATTTGTTTTTGATGAGTTCCAATCACCGGTCAAGGGTCCCGATGGGGTTATGCTCACCCGTCCATCGGGACATGGCGCTTTGCTCGATAATTTAGAGCAGTTGAAGGCAGACATTATCTTCGTTAAAAACATCGATAATATCCAGTGCGTTGAATACGATTCTCTCACACACCAGTCCTGGGCGAGCCTTGGAGGATTATTGGCGTGGATTAGGAATGCGTTTAAAGCGGCTATAGATATACAGGATATTGAAAAAATAAAAGAGCTGTCTCAACGATTTTCTTTATTTAGCACGGAAGATCTTCAAAAATTTACTTTACAGGATTTTAGCATACAGCTTAACAGACCTTGGAGGGTTTGTGGCATGGTTCCAACGGAGGGAAAGCCTGGGGGAGGACCTTTTTGGGTCAACACGGAGGGAAGGCTTACCAAACAAATTGTCGAGAAATCTCAGATTTCGCCTCAAGGATTACATCAACTATCGGAAAGCAGTCATTTTAACCCTGTTTTTATGGCCTTGTGCACGAAAGATCTGATGGGGAATCCTTTAAATTTAAATTCGTTTGTTCAACATGATTTTGGCATGGCAGTCAAGAAAAACCTGTCAGGGAAAACGATTTATTTTTTAGAAAAACCAGGACTATGGAACGGTTCCATGCATCATTGGAATACGATATTTATTGAAATTCCACCTGCAGTTTTCACTCCCGTTAAAAGTGTTTTGGACTTATTAGAACCTTGCCATTTCTGTTAAGGACATTAGGTTAGTCCTCCAGCTTTATCGCCTTTAATAATTTCCTTTTCGACAGCCAATCTTTGACATTATCCACGGTGCTGTACATCATGGGTACCACTAAGATGGTTAAGAACATGGACGACGTTAAACCGCCAATAAGAACCCACGCCAATCCGTTTTTCCATTCCGCACCGGAACCTGTTGCCATGGCAATTGGAATCATTCCAAAAACCATCGCAATGGTTGTCATTAAAATAGGCCTCATACGCGTACGAACAGATTCTAATAAAGCATCGCGGGTATTCAATCCGGTCAATTTTAATTGATTGGCAAAGTCAACGATGAGTATAGCGTTTTTTGCAACCAATCCTAAAAGCATAAGCATTCCTAACATCGTAAAAACTCCCATGTTGGAGGAAGAAAGATTCAATGCTAGAATGGCACCAACGAGGGAAACGAAAATGGAGAATAATACTACAAATGGATATATAAAGTTATCGTAGAGCACGACCATAATTAGGTAAACGAGGATCAATCCAATTCCCATGGCGGTACCTAGTAGCCCCATTGATTCTTTTTGACGTTTAACTTCTCCTCCCCATTTTAACTTTACTTGTGGATCAAGGGGTTCCTTTTTTAAGTAATTTTCAATGTCCATGGCAACGTCTCCGGAGGCACGTCCCAGCACCCAACTTCTAAGGGTTGTGTTATTAGCTCGGTTCTTGCGCTCGAGGGTACCGTTTCCGTTGTCAACGCTCACTTTAGCAAATTCCTCAAGTCGAACTATTTTACCGTCCGAACTGGTAAAAGTCATGGATTCAATATCGTTTATCTGTTGGCGGTCTCCTTTTTCGAGCATAACTCGTATGGCATATTCTTGCCCTTTTTCATCGAATTTTACGTCGTCGTTACCGGTGAGGGCATTTTGCAATTGCATACCAACAACCCCGGCTTGAAGTCCGAGCTGCCCCATCTTTACTCGGTCCAAGGAAATGCGTAGTTCTGGGGTTAATTCATCCGTGGAAATGTACGCGTCTTTTGCTCCTTTAGTGCCGTCAATGAAGTTTTTCAAACGCCGGGCTTCTTTCATCATGAGTTCATTATCATCCGAGGAAAGAAATATTTCAATTGGCGCCTCTTCCGATTCAATCATTCCGATATTCATAGCCCTTACCTCGACTCCGGGAAAGGTGCTCTCTATTTTTTCCCGTATTTGGGTCATGTAGGCAACGGTAGATATCGATCGATTGGGTTTCAGTTTTACGGTAATTTCCGATTTACTCTCGGAACCAAAGGTTGTTGCCCCCATTCCAGAGCTTGGTCCGCCAACGTTCGAAAAAACAACTTCCGTAATTTCTTTTTGGCTGTTGAGCATGTCCTCGATGGCCAGGGTCGTTTGATTGTTTTGTTCAATGGTCGTGCTTTTATCAAATTTTAATTTAAGCATGAATTTTCCTTGATCTCCTTGTGAAACAAATTCTTGTCCAACAATGCCCAATCCCATGGTGGAAAAACTGGCTATAGTTAACCCTAATATACTGAGCCCCATTATGATTTTGTGTTTTAGAGACCAGTCAACCAGCTTAGCATACCCTTCTGTGAATGAATTTACTCGAGCTTCAAACCAGCGTAGGAAGCCATAAAATACACCTCTTTTTTCCGATAAGTTCACCTCTTTGGCCATTCGTGAAGCTAACCAAGGGGTCAAGGTAAAGCATACAAACAAGGACATCAGGGTAGAAATTACAACGACAATTGAAAACTGTTGAAGGATATCAGAAATAATACCTTCGATGAAAACTACCGGTGAAAATACAACCACATCCACGAGCGTAATAGCTAAGGCCGTAAAACCAATTTCATTGCGCCCATCAATCGCTGCTTGACGCTTGTTTTTGCCCATTTTTATGTGGCGGTATATGTTTTCAAGCACGACAATGGAATCGTCAACCAAGATTCCAATCACTAAGGACATGGCAAGAAGTGTCATCAGGTTAAGAGTATAACCCAAGGCATACATGGCAATGAAGGTAGAAATCAGAGAGGCGGGTATGGAAACGAGAACAATAAGGGCGTTGCGCAGCGTATGAAGGAAGAGGAGCATAACGATTGCGACGAGAATGACCGCAAGTTCTAGGTCGTGAATTACAGCATCTACGGATTCAAGGGTAACGTTCGAAGTATCGGTGGCAATGGTAAATTTTAAGCCTATGTCTGCGTATTTTTCCTCGAGTTGTTTTAATTTTTTCTGAGTTTCTTGCGACATTGAAACGGCGTTGGCATCGCTTTGCTTTTTAATCCTTAAACCAATTCCTTCTTGACCGTTCAATCGACATAAGGAAAATTGTTCAGAGGTTCCGTCGTGAATGTCAGCAACATCGCTTAAATGCACTACCGAATTTCCGATAGAATACAATGCCAGATTTTGCAATTCTTCGATGGAATTTAATTTACCAGACAATCGAACGGTAACTTGTTCTTGATTATTCTTGAGCTTTCCGGTCGGGAAATCAACGTTTGAGGCCGCAAGAATTTGGTTTACCGAGACAAGCGTCAAGCCATAGGCTTTTAATTTTTCTTTATCGATATCTACTTTTATTTCCCTTTTCTCACCGCCGATGGTTTGAACATCCGCAACTCCCGCAACTTGTTTAATTTGAGGTAAAATGTTCTTTTCCATCAAGGTTGTGAAATCCTTGCTGTTGAGTTTTTTGGACGTGGCAATGACTTGAAGAACGGGAACTGCATTGGGTTCAATTTTCGCAAGAACTGGCTTGGAAGAATTTTTTGGCAAACCCGCTTCAATGGTATTGATTTTCCGCTGGGCTTCTTGCAAGGCTTGATTAATATCCACCCCATCCTTGAATTCTAAGAGCACAATCGAGGCATTTTCAAAGGAAAAGGTGGTTACTTCAGAAAGGTTCTCAATGCCGCTTAATCCATCCTCCAAGGGTTTCGATACCTGCGATTCTACCGTTGCAGGTGAGGCGCCAGGGTAAGTGGTGGTCACGGTTAATACCGGTGGTGCAAAATCGGGCATTAACTCATAGCTGAGTTGATTATAACAAATTAAGCCACCACCTATTAAAATCGTAAAAATGACAATAATAAGCGAGGGACGCTTTATGGAGAGTTCGGTTAGTGTCATGTTATTTCGAGAGTTTTACCTTTAAATTGTCTTTTAAGTTTAATTTCACATGTCCACGTGTAATAACGAGATCCGTTGAACCAATACCGGATAGGATTTCGATTTTATCGTTTTCAATTACCCCGATAGTGATAGGGGTCAGTTTTGCCTTGCCATCACGCACCACGTATACTTGTGGGTTTTTCAAAGACCCAATCAATGCACTTCTTGGGATGGCCAAAGCTGTTTTAGGTTGATTATTTAAGAGTTTTGCAGTACCATACATTCCCGCTCGCAAGGTAAGGTTGGGGTTATTGACTTGCACTTGCACTTTGAAGTTATGGGCTTTATCGGCTTGCACGGCAATGTTGTAAATAATTCCTTTGAAAGACTCCGAATTGAGTTCGTTTTCCACCAATATTTCTTGATTAACCTTGAATTTTTGAATGTCCTTTTCAGGGATATTCACCGTGAGTAAAAGTTTTGAAACATCCGTTATTTCTGCGATTGGTGTTCCTGGGCCTACTACAGAACCAAGTTCCGACATTTTTTTGGTGATAACTCCTGAATAGGGAGCTTTGATAGAGGTCGATTTTAGTTGTTTTTCCAGGATTTTTCGTTGAACTTCCGCGGATTTAATACCAAGTTTTGTTTTCTCTGCCTGTATGGCCGGTGCAGCGTTAAGGTTGGCTAAGGTGGAATATCGGTCGTCGTCTTTCATTTGCCCCTCTATGCCCACCTCTAAGTTTTCCAATTGCAAGCGAATCATTTCATCGTCCAATTTCGCCAAGATTGCTCCTTGACTTACCGCGGTACCTTCCGCAAAATTCAAGGAAACGATACGACCTCCTAGCTCCGCACTTACAAAACTTTGCTTCATAGGGTCGAAACTGCCCAAATAAGAAAATTCGGACTCAAAGGTATGTTCGACGGGATTTGCTGTTTCCACCAGTACCGGAGCGTTAATATCCGGAATGTGTACTTTTTTCTGAACTTCTTCTTTATTGGAAGCTAATTTTAGAATGGTAAATACGATCAAGGTGGTTCCTATAACGATTCCAATGACGAGGTTTTTTACTTTGTTCATGGTTATTTTATTTGACTTAGCGATTTTAAATAGGCGATTTCAGCTAAACGCAGCTGAAGATAGGCTCCAATTACGTTAGATTCTGCAAGTTGTTTTCGGTTGTCGGTATCCAGCAGCTCACTGGTGCTGACCGTTCCAGCCTTGAATTGAGCTAGTGTGGTTTGATAAATTTGATTGGCTAAAACGAGCTGTTCCTCGTTCAATCGCAAATTCTCCATTTGCAAGTCAATGTCGCGCCTTGCATTTTCCGTGGCTAATTGCAGCTGCGATTTGAGTTGAATTTCTTGGTTTTCTAATTTTTCACGGTTGTATCCGTTGATTTTTATTTTATTTCTTTTTTCCAATCCATCAAAAAGATTCCAGTCCAAATGCAATCCGATAAAGGAAGAAGGGATGCCAGTTCTAAAGTCCTTTTCTGGCATAATGTTGTAATTGTAGTTATAAGAAGCATAAAAAGAAAGGTTTGGGAGGTATGCCATTTTTGTTCCACGCAGTTCCTCGGCGTTCAGTTCCTTTTGAGCTTCAAGCAGTGCAAGTTCCGGTCTTTTAGTTGTTGAAAGGTCGACAATGGTTTGTGAGGCAAGAATTTGATCTTCTTCTAAGTCGAACGTGCTTTTCTCAGGCATACCAATAAGAATACCGAGATATTGTTGCAGTTTTTTTTCGGTGTTTTCTATGGACAACATATTACTGCTCAAAGAAATCTTATTGATCTTGATCTTTTCGATGTCAACTGGTAGTATGAGACCCTGTTGCTGCATTACCTCCATGTTTTTGATGAGGTTGTTCAAATTTTCTTGATTTTTTACCAGGTATTTTTTTTGTTTTTCTAAGGCCTGAATACTGAAAAATGTCGTGGCAATTTGATGGCGAATTTCTTGTTGCGCAATGGTTTCTTGAATTTCAGTTACGCGGGCTGCAATGGCCAGTGCGCTAAGACCATAGCTTAATTGCGAATTGTACAGGAACTGCGTTAATTGTATTGAATTGCTTAAGTTAAATGGAACCCCAAATTTAACCTGAGCAAAGGTACCACTTGGACCCCCAAAAAAGTCTGCGGGAATTATTTGAGCAGGAATTAATGCGTTGTAGCGGTAATCTCCGGTAAAATTGACCCGTGGCAACCTCCCTGAAAGGTAAATGCTGCGCTGGTGCGCGGTTATTGCTTGATCGTATTTCATGTTTTTAAGGGTGAAATTCGAAGTGTCGGCAATGCGCAATAAGGTATTTAGTGAATACGTTTGTGCCTGGGCAAATGGTGCCAATACGAGAAGGAATACAATGAAAAATTTAACCATGAGCTTCGTTTGGAAATAAATAATTGAGAATCATTTGAACCACGTGTTCGCGGTGATTTTGGAGCTGATTTTCATATGCGGCTAATTCAATCCCATGAATGGCATGAACCAATTTTTTCGCCATGAAAGGAAATTGACAATTCGACATCAGCAGTAAGGTAATGCTAACCATGTCAATGGAGCGCATTTCCCCTTTTTTCTGCAGCAATTCCACTTCCTCCAACACTCCGGACTTTAAGATTACCGATAACATCGGTTTGATCTCATCCATGCTGTTTGGATTTCGTTCAATTTCGCTTAAGACAAAGTTGGGGATTTCTGGATGCAGCGCAAGGAACTCGTACTCTCGAGCAATCAACAGTTCTATTTTTGATCGGATAGGAAGATCGGAACTAAAAACCTGCACCATGGAATGCATGAAATCGTTCATCACGGATTCAAAAACAATGGCAAACAGTTTGCTTTTCGATCGAAAATAATAATTGACCAAGGCTACATTCATGCCTGCCTCTCGCGCAATTTCACGAGAAGTGCAATTCGCATAACCTTTCTGTAAAAATACCTGCAAGGCTGCAGCTTTAATCTTATCCTCTGCCGATGGGTTCATAAAACGTCCGCAAAGTTAAACACTTAATTTAAACAAATGTTTAAAAAATGGCCAAGAAATTTTAATACAGAAAAATTTCGAATCGTTTTCTCTACTTATCGATCTTTTGATCCCCCATCATTGCCTGTATTTGGCGCATGGTGTTTTCCATTCCTTGGGGGGATCCATCGAGGAAGATGGTATTTCCTTTGCCGTATTCTGCAAAGTTCTTAATGGCTTCGGTCCACATGGAAAAAAGTATGACGTTGGTATCGAGGTTTGCCTGTTGCATTTGTTCTGCAGCCTCGGACATTCCTTTGGCAACCTCTTGTCGGAAGAGTGCAACCCCTTGACCGCGAAGCATTGCTGCTTCTTTTTCGGCCATCGCTGCAATTTTTATAGCATTACCTTCTGCTTCTGCTGCTTTCGTTTTGGTAATCAATAATGCCTGTCCTTCATTCTCCGCCGCGGCTTTTAAATTATTGGAAGCAACAACCTTGCTCATGCTTTCCATAATGGCTTTATCGAAGGTAATATCGTTGATTTGCAGATCAATGAGATGATAACCCCAGGTTTCGAGTGTGTGATCAATTTGGCCTTTTACGCTTTCCACCAATTCGTGCCGTAATCCCAATATTTCAGCTTGCTTTTGACTTGCGACATAGGACCGAATCGACCCTTCGATGGTACGAATGAGGGCTTGCATTAAATCTTTATTACTTATGAACTTAAAGGCCACTTTTTTAATAGTTTCTTCCTGCTCATCTACCACAGAATACAACAACATGCTTTTGAAATAGACGTTGGCTTGATCAATTGTTACCGCTTGAAACTCCATTTCAATGCTTTGATTTTGCGAAGAGATACGCTTAAAAACCTGTTCGAAAAAAGGAATTTTAAACCTGAGCCCCGGTGTGGCTGTTCTACGGTATTTTCCGAACAAGGTGATCACGGCAATGGTGCCTTGGTTTACGGTGTAGAGCCCAGAAACAATGAGCAGAAATATAGGAACGAGAATGTATAAATAAATCATGGTTTTATGGTTGTTTTGGAGAATTCAGTTTTAGCGCAATTGCAACTTGAAGCGGATTTACACGACGAAAAGAGCAACAGGGATAGTATCCCAATGAAAAGAAGGTGTTGTATCTTTTTATTCCGCATGCACTAAGTTAGCAAGTTTTAGGAAAACACTTGGTTTTTCGTTCATGCTTTTAATGTTCTTGAACAGAATAATGGTGTTGCTCAAGGTTCAGTTCGCCAATTTTTTTGAGGGATTTTACCAAATTTGTAAGTTCATAATGAGTTTAAATGGGTAATTTCGTTAAAAACACACAATGAGAACAATCGCCATTATTTTGGGTATTACACTTTTCTTAATGTCATGTAATACGACTTCTTCAAACGATAAGCAGGGTAAAACAAAGAAAGCATCGAGTCAAGCTGCCACGCCTCCAAAACCAGGGGAAATCGTTGTGGAACGAAACCCTGAGCGCATGGAGAACGCAGAAAAAGTTCTGTTAAGGTTTAATCCAAAGGTGGGTTCCAAAAAGTATATGACGATGAAGATGATTACCGATGTAATGGGCCAGTCTTCAGAAATAACCATGGTAATGAGCCAAAAATTCAATAAAATTTCTAACAATGGCGAAGTTGATTCAGAGGTAAGGTATACCGACTTCACCATGGATATGATGGGAAGAAAAATCTCTTTGGATGATTCACCAGAACTTCAGGCCATAGCAAAATCTAAAGCTAATATTCGGTTTAATGACCGCGGTGAAATTCTTGACGTGAAAAGCGATAATAAGGAGCTTGCTAATCAAATTAAGCAAACCTCCTCGTCCATGTTTATGGCAACCTACCCCAAGCAAGAGTTATTTATTGGCGATCGTTGGAAAACGAATCAGACCATGGCAACAGGAGGAATGGAAGGCGACTTTATTTCAACCTACACGCTGAAGGAGATTAATGATAAAACCATCATTATCGACATGAAATCCAATGGTAAAGGAACAAGTTCTTCTGTGAAAGTAGCATTTGATTTATCAGGTACTTTAACCGTTGACAGGGCAACAGGCTATCCATTAAAAGCGGATATAATACAAAATTTTAAGATTCCCCAAGGTAAGGGTACCAATACCATTACCATATCGGTAGATTAACGTTGTTGCCTGTTGAAATAACCTAATAAGGTTTTTGTCCCATATAATTTCCAGGAGGATCATAGTTGCAAACAAAGAAAAAGGTCCCAGTTGCGCTTTGGGCGCACCCACATCCCACTTTTTCTGTTCTTTTCCATATTACTTGGGTATAATGGCCGGTTCCTTCTTTTTTTCCGTTAATCGCCTTGTAGCGATATATTTTCTTTTCGTCATTCCAGTATTGAACGCCATCCGAATAATCCGGGAGTACATAGGACGACCAAAAGATGTTTTCTCCGTAATGATGAGGGGGTCTGTGATGAATTCCTTGGTCTTCTTTTGCAAGTTGCAGGGCCCATTCTTCGGCAAATGAAGCTAATTCCTCGCTCCAAACTAAATCCGGAATTTTTAGGATTTGACGCTCGTGATTGTGCTTTTTTAAAATGGCGTTCCGCGATTCCTCGTCGATCATCAAAAGGTTTTGTCCTATGATGCTTGAGCTTATCATCAGTAAACCCAACAACCCTTTTATTTTTATCATAGCCCTCTGATTCTACTGTAGAAATTAAAAATCCTAGTTCGGTTACGAAGAAAATGTGAACTTTGCATTCATGCGCTACTATTTTTTATTCGTGCTCGCTTGTATAATCCATGGTGTTTTCGGCCAAATGACACCGTTTGCCACAAAACGTGGTAACTTTTATTTTTATTGGGGATGGAATCGATCGTATTATGCACCTTCAACCTTGCGATTTCATGGTAATACCTACGATTTTCAATTGTATGATGTAGTGGCAGTTGACCGTCAATCACCTTTTTCACCTTCCTTGTATTTTAGCCCCAAGAAAATGACGATTCCTCAATATAATTTTCGAATGGGATATTACTTCAAAAACGGTCTCCAATTTTCCCTTGGCGTTGATCACATGAAATACGTAATGCTCCACGATCAACCGAGCACGATCAACGGTTATATCTACAATTCAGGCACACCCTACGACGGAGTATACACCAATCAGGACTTTCTAATATCACAAGATTTTCTCAAATTCGAACATACGGATGGATTGAACTACATCAACGCTGAACTCCGAAAATCCAAGGTTCTATTCCAAACCAGGTGGTTTCAACCTATACTGCATTACGGTGGAGGTGTTGGGGCAATGTTGCCCAAAACCAATACCACCCTCATGTCGAATCCGCGCTACGACGCTTTTCATTTGGCTGGATACGGTGTTGATGGCGTTTTTGCACTACAATGTTTATTTTTCAAGTATTTCTTCATCCAAGGGGAGGCCAAAATGGGGTTCATTCACATGCCCGACATCCGCACAACGATGCATCGAAGCGACCGCGCATCACAAATGATATTGTACACTCAATTCAATGTGAATTTTGGGTTGCGGTTTTCTTTGTTCAGCACACCTGAACTCATTATTCCTGATACACGATTTCCGAGCCAGGCAGGTTCACTGCATCCATGATCCTCCCACGGATAGAACGTTGGGTAATTCGAGATAGCGCTCGTAGGTATCGGCTTTAATTCCTCCGGTTGGACAAAAACGCACCTCGGGAAATACTTGTCCGTAGGTTTTCAGAGCTTCGAGCCCACCGAAGAGGTGCGCAGGAAAGAACTTGAACGTGTCCCATCCCAGTTGAAGACCGGTTATAATTTCGCTGGGTGTTGCTACACCAGGGATAAACGCAATTCCGGAAGATTCCAAGGCAGAGGCCAAAGTTGGATTAATGCCTGGGCTAACCATGAAGTCAACATCTAAAGCAGTCGCTTTTTCAATTTGCGCTACCGAAACCAAGGTGCCAACACCTATGTCCATTCGATCCCCAAAGGTTCTTTTTGCCTCGGCAATGGCCTCAAAAGAAATGGCAGTTCTTAGAGTGATTTCGATGCATTGAATGCCGTTCGAAGATAGTTTTTCCAATTGAGGCACGACCTCCGATAGCTCGTGAAAGGTTACCACTGGGATTGCTGGATGCTTGCTTAAAACGGCGCGTATGTTATTCTGTTTCATGGATTTGTTCAAAAATATGAAGTTCTTCGGAAAAAGGATCAATAAGGTTTTTCAAAGCAAGGATTAATTCCGAGGGTCCCTCACCACTGCAGTATTGAAAAAGACTTGTTACCCGTTCTTGGGGAAGGTCTTTCGGGTATTTTTCTACGTGCTTTCGACGTAAACGCGACAACTCGCTTTCTAAGTTTTGCTTTTCGTGTTTTTGCCACCTGGATTTGTAATGGTCTATGGCGGTTTCTATGTTTTTTATTTGAGGTAAAGCCCATTTCTCCGCCTCCTTACCGAAGGGTTGAATTCCTTCCAATAAGGCATCGCTTAAGGCTTTCAACCGAAGGTCTAACGCTTCGAAAAAAGGATCTCGGTTTGAAACTTGGCTCAATAAAGAATTTTCTTGCTCGGCTAAAGGTCGAAAGGCTGCCTCCTGGTTTTCGGAAAACGATGCTCGGAGCAAAAAGCCGCTAATGCGCGTTTTCAGCAAGGGAAAAGGATGTCCTACCGCTTTAAAGGTGGATTTAAGTTGCGACCAATAATTCAATTCGCCGCTCCCTCCAACATAGCAAACATTGGGCAGCACCGTTTCTTGGTACAATGGACGCATTAATACATTGGGGGAAAACCGCTCAGGATGCTCTTCAACTTCTGTTAACATATTCTCCAATGTCCAGCGCTGTTCTCCGACAACAAAATGACCTTCATCTGGCAAAATGCGCTCGCGTTTTTGTGGACTGAGGTAAAATAGGTTGATAGGTCGAACATGGGCTTGCACCTTTTTTCCGGCATAGACCAACTCCGCGTTGGTGGCGCTCACCGTTGCCATGACGAATTGCTCCTGGAGTTCTTTTCGTACCATTGGTGAGAATGCTTTTTTAAGCGTGGGGTCGTTACCGTCAATCAGGATTACCCCAAATTTACTAAAGATCTTCGATAGCATCTGGTGGTAGTGCTGGGCATAATTCGCAGCATCATTCCGAAACAGTTCGGATAACTCATCAGCGCTAATTCCTTTAAAGCATGATAAGATTTCCTCATAGCAGGTGTTTAATTGCGCGGTGGTCATCGATCCCACAGGCCCTGTTTCATTGGGAACCCAAGAAAACGTCTTATTGAACAGGTGAACGTTTTGCACTTCTTCCAAATCGTGGTCTTCTGACGCAAGCCAAAACACCGGAAGGAAGGTATTAGCTGTCTCGGATTCGTTCATGGCTTCGCAAAGTTGAACCACGTGAAGTATTTTAAAAACGGTAAAAAGAGGGCCCAGTGCTAAGGGCAGTTGATGGCCTGTTGTTACCGTGACTGACCGAGGGTCTAAGAGTTGCTCTAGGTTTTCTGGGATCGTTGATCCCGCCTTGGCATATTGTGAAATTAACGCTTCGTACAAGGTTTGGCGCATCGCGGGATCGAAGGAAGCGCTCCTTTGGATGGCTTGGTTTTTTAGAGATTCTCGGTCCGCGATTCCGTTGGTGAAATGTGCTAGGGTTTCTGGCGTCCAAGTTTCGAGGGTGGGACCAAAACCTGTTGCCTTCGATCGGGGCAAAAAGTTGCGGTGCAGTTTCATCATGCCTGACCCAAGGATTGCAATTCCACAAATTTGGCATAGGCCCCGTTGAGGGAAATGAGGCTTTCGTGCGTTCCTTCTTCCAGTACTTTACCGTCTTGTAAAACCAGAATTTTATCGGCTTTTCGGACTGTGGATAAGCGATGGGCAATCACCACTGCTGTGCGATTCACCATCAAGCGGTCGAGGGCTTCCTGCACCAATTGTTCGGAGGCCGAATCTAAGGCGGAGGTCGCCTCATCGAGGATAAGAATTGCCGGATTTTTTAGAATAGCCCGCGCAATGGCAATGCGTTGCTTTTGACCTCCCGAGAGCTGAATCCCGCGGTCACCCACTTGGGTTTGCATTCCTTCGGGAAAACTTTGAATGAACTCCCAGGCATTCGCTTGTTGTGCTGCTGAAGTGATCTCTTCTTGCGTAGCGGTTGGCTTACCAAAGCGAATGTTTTCATAAATGGTATCCGCAAAAAGCATCACTTCCTGAGGAACGATGGCAAGATGTTTTCTCAAATGTTCTAAATCCAGTTCTTTGGCGTCGATTCCATCGAATTTTATCGTTCCTTCCGATGGTTCATAATACCTTAGAAGCAGGGAGGCTAGCGTGGATTTACCTGCCCCAGAACTTCCAACGATGGCCAACGTTTGATTGGGTTCAATCGTGAAATTTACCCCGTTCAATACCGAAACATCGGCCCGTTGAGGATAATGAAAATGCATGTTTTCCATGCTGATTTGTCCTCGAATGGGCGAAAATTCTTTACCGGAAACCAATTCCGGTTCTGTAGAGCTTTGCATGATGTCTGCAAGGTTTTCAATGGCTCCTAGGGCTTTTTGCAGGTTGGCGTACAATTCAGGCAAGGAACCAATGCTGGCTCCCATCATAATGGTGAACAAAATGAATTGATAAAACCCTTCTTTGGCCAAGGCCGGGTTAGGACCTTGCGTCATCATCATTCCTTGCCAAATAATGAATACAATCGCTCCGAAAAGGCAAAAAATGATGAAGGAAACAAACACGCCACGCCACAGACCGCTGCGCACGTTCAGGTTACGCATTTCTTGGGTGGTTTTGCGAAAACGGTTCAGGTTGAATGCTTCATTGGTGTAGGCTTTTACGTTCGCAATTCCGCTGAGCGCTTCTTCAATGATGGAATTGGAGGAGGCCGTAAAGTCTTGCGCGTTTTTGCTCAGTTTTCGAATATAGCGTCCAAAGAAAACAGCAATGAGTGCCATCACAGGAACGGTGGCCACCATGATTAAGGACAATTTCCAGGAAATGAACACCAAGAAAATGATTCCTCCAACTACGATAACAATTTGGCGGAAGAACTCAGCAACCGTGGTGCGAAGCGTTTCTTGAATCTGGGTAATGTCCGAAGCAATGCGGCTGGTGAGTTCACCGACCTTATGGGTATTGAAAAAATCCATCGGCATGTAAATCATGCGTTCGAAGGCTTTATTGCGTAAGTCGCGCAGTGCGTTTTCGGTAACGTTGTTGAAGAGCACCACGCGAAAGAAGGAAAACAAGGCTTGAACCCCAAACAATATGAACAAAGCCAAAGCAATGCCGTTGACGGAGTTGTTGGACAGTGTTTTACCAATGGAGTCTACCGAACTGCCTTGAGCATCTGCCCCAAGTAAACCGCCCATCAAATAAGGGAAAACCAATCCAGCTAAGGTGGATAAGACTAAAAAAATCCAACCGATGAAATAAGGGAAGGCATAAGGTCGAAGATAGGAAAGTAAGAAACGCAACTTACCGGAAGATTTCTTTTTGGGAGCAACAAGGGGTTCCGAAGGTTTGTTCATGGTTCTTTACCATGCAAAAATACGGTAACTTTAAGGAAGACTCGAATAATTTGATTTTTTTTCTGCGGAGCCTTTGAAAAGCTGAAAAAAGACGTATATTTGCACTCCCTTTTTGGGCGAAAAATATTAGGAAATATGAAAAGAACGTTTCAACCTTCGCAAAGAAAACGCAGAAATAAGCACGGTTTCAGAAGCCGTATGGCTACCAAAAACGGACGTCGAGTATTAGCGGCTCGCCGTAGAAAAGGACGTAAGAAACTAACCGTTTCCGACGAACCTTTGCACAAACGATAGTTGGCATTCAATGATATAAAGCCCTGGCCGATGTGTCAGGGTTTTTTTTGCACTTTTGTTTTAAAATTTGCGCTATGAACCGATTAATTACGGTCTTTATCATGGGGTTGATCCTACCCAACATTTGGGCTCAGGGCATATCCTTGCTTTCGGATTCTTCTAAAGCTTCATTCACTCTTTCGGGTTTTGCCGATATGTACTTTGGTAAGCAACGCGGGAATTTCGCACAAAAGCCCTCGTTTGTATACAATCACCGCGTGAACAATCAACTAAGAACGAACTTATTATTGCTCAAAGGGGAACTTCAATTCTCTAGATTCCGTGCAACTTTGGGCTTGATGACGGGCGATTATAGCCGCTACAATCTTGCGGCCGAACCGCTGTGGGCGCGTCCTTTGAACGAAGCTTTTTTCGGGGTAAAACTATTGAAAAAGGCCAATTTATGGTGGGATGTTGGGGTGTATAATTCATTTATTGGGTTAGAATCCGCCATTTCATCTGATGCGCCAACACTTACCAGGAGCATAGTTTCTGATAATACCCCATACTACTTTTTAGGAACCAGAACCTTGTACGTTTCTGAAAATAAGAATCATGAGTTGGGTTTTCATGTTTTGAACGGTTGGCAACGCATTGCCTTGGATCCGAAGATGCGAAGGCCCAGTTTTGGCGTGCATTATAAAGTTCATTTTTCGGAACGTTTTTCGCTGATGTATGGAACATTCTATGGATCTATTTATCCAGACAGCTTATCGATCGGCCGTTTTTACCAACACGTGAATTTGGCGTGGAACCAAGGGAAATGGGAGCAATGGGGAACGGCCGATTTTGGGTTGGAATCAGGCTATGTCTGGGGGGCGGCCCAATGGATGACGCGCTATGCCTTCAACAAGCATTGGAGTTTAGCGCAACGAATGGAGGTATTTTATGATCCCAATAATCGATGTGCTCGCATCGGGGCGAATAAATCTACGGTGTTGGGGAGTTTGACCCTCTGTCCAAGCTACCAATGGACGGAACGTGTGGTCTTGCGTTTGGAGCCAAAGTACCTAATAGCTACGGAAACCATTTTGAAAGGTTCAACGTGGAGTTGGCAGCTGAACGCTGGGATAGCGCTCAAAATATAATCCATTGGGTTATTAATAGATAATTCTAGCGAAAAGTGCTAAGGCGAAATTTAATTATATTTGCAAAAAATAATAACTATTATGCTTAAAAAATTACTTAATGTTTTTACAGGGTACGCCTTCATTGGTTTATTCGTTTCAAGTGCCCACGGGCAAACACAGGTGAATTTTACCTACACGGGTACCCCTCAAACGTTTACGGTTCCATGCGGCGTAGATTCAATTTATATTGAAGCTTGGGGTGGACAAGGTCAGAGTGGTTTACCAAATCCGGCTGGTGCCGCTGCAGGGAATGGTGGAGTTGGAGGTTACGCATCGGGTTGGAAGCAAGTTTCTCAAGGTGATGTTTTTACCATTTTTGTGGGTGGAGCCGGTGCAAACGGAACTGGAGGTTACAACGGTGGTGGAAATGGTGGTGATAACCTTTACGGTGCCGGAGGGGGAGCTTCTGATATCCGCTTTGGTGGGGTATTGGAGGCTGATCGAATTTTGGTTGCCGGCGGCGGTGGCGGTGGCGGTAATTCGGGATGTACTGATGATGGTTCAATTCCCGGTATAGGAGGTTCAGGAGGTTCAGGAAATGGCGGAGCTGGAAGTGATGGTGCAGATTCACAAACAGGTGGTGGGTTTGCCGGTGGAGGTAAAGGTGGAAATTACGGCAATACGCAAGGAGCTTTTGGTCCTTCGGGTATTGGTTGCGGTGGGTTTTTGGGGCTTCCTGGAAATTCTACGAACTCAGCTGTTGGTGCTAACGGCGGTGGTGGGCAAAATTGTTGTTGTTTTTCGGGAAACACGAATCCCTCAGGAGGTGCCGGTGGTGGTGGATACATTGGCGGTGGAAGCGGCGGAGGTGGTTCTGCTGGAACTACCGGTTGTTCAGGGAATTCCAAAGGAGCCGGCGGCGGCGGCGGCGGTGGATCTTCCTACGTTGGAGGAGTTATCAATGGAGTAATTTCGGTTAGTCAGTTAGCTGGAAATGGTCAGGTAGTCATTACGTACAACGGAGGAGCACCTGCAGCTCCTACGGTTCAAGTTACGGGTCAAGGAATTTGCGCTGGTTCGACATTGCCGGTGACTTGTACTTCCGTTAACGGTGCAACCAATTATGTATGGACTTCAACAGGTGGGTTAACCATTGTTAGTGGTCAAGGTACCAATAACATTACTGTGTCTTCTAGTGCTTCTGGTACTTTGTCCGTTGTTGCAGTCAATGGTCCGTGCAATTTATCAAGTATTGCTTCCCTTCCTTTGTCGTTAGATTTCTATCCTAGCCCAATGGTTACGGCGGCTGTAACACCAAACACGGTTTGTGCTGGAGATAGCGTTGTTTTTTCGGCCCAAGGTGCTTCCAATTATCAGTGGTCAAACGGTGCCGTAAACGGTGCAACTGTCTTACCAACTGCATCAGGTACTTTCACGGTGACAGGGCTTGACACCAATGGATGTTCCTCTGCAGTGAACGTCACCTTAACAGTAAATCAAAGTAGTGTGAGTCAAGTTAACCTTACAGGTTTAGATAGCGTTGTTTTCAACAATACTACGTACGATCAAAACGGTACCTACACCCAAATACTTCAAAATGTTAACGGTTGTGATAGCGTAATCACGGTAAACGTTTCCTTGGACTTTACAGGAGTCATTGAATTGGCAAACCTTGCTTCGGTTTATCCAAATCCAACGCAAAGCACGCTTACAGTTCATTTCACCAAACCGCAATTTGCTTCTTACAGTGTATTGAACATTGAAGGGAAAGAAGTAATGAAGGGAACATTGAACGGTCTAAATACCGTGATTGATTTGGGATCTGTTAAACCGGGAATCTATCATTTAAGATTCAGCGGCGAAACAACGGTTGTCCGATTAACGAAAATTTAATCTCGAATATTTTAAATTGAAAAGGGGCGATTCATTCGCCCCTTTTTTTTGGTGATAATTCTGTTGTGTCAATTCTTTTGCCAATATACCGCATTTTTGAGGGTATATTGCTGGATTTTACCTTGCACTTCTAATACCGCCAATCCTTGTTCAATTTCCGAGAATTCTTGGTCTAATAGGAATTCGATTTCTGTTGTAGCCAGTTGGTTATAGCGTTCGAAAAGTTCTTCCAAGCTCAAGGTTACTTTTCTTTTTTTAATCGAAGGAAGGTATTTGTGAAGGTATTCTTCCAGGCGCTCATAAGGTTGGTGACCGCGTAAGCTAAACCGTGTGAATCCGTCCACTTGAAATAATAGGGTGGGGAAAACGTGAATCCCTAGTTCTTGGGCTTGATTTAAATCCTTTTTAAAGTCTTCAAGGCCTTGACCCGCTATATCTTTTTTAAGCAATGCGGCATCTAGTCCGCTGGTTAATGCTGCGCGTTCCATGTGCATCCAATGGTTGATGTTTTTCTTCTCCACGAAGAGCATTTCTTTCATCCTTCGCAGGAACGATACCGCCTTGTCGCTGTCTTGAAGTTGGGCTGCTTTAAACGCTATGGAGGAAGGATACGAACTTTCTAAGGGGTCTTCAATCCAGATGTCTCCGTCCAAGGGCAGGTGATGTTTTTCTGCCATTTCATTCCAAAGCCGGGCCGCATCGGAGGGTTCGCTGATGGCTCCTTTGGAGTAATCTTCCCAATTGGGTAGTAAACCTCCCATGTGGTATTTGATCTCAACAAATTCTCCATATTCCAATTCTAATTTTCTCAAGAGGGGTTGGAAAATCCAACAAGTAGAGCAAATGGGATCGGTGTAATATGCAAGGACCAAGGGCTTGGGTTCGGTGGATTCTTTCGCGGCATATTTGTCCGAAATCAAGGGCAACATGAACCCTCTTTCGCTGTATTTTTCGGGTTCTAAGAAGATTTTTTTGAGATTTCTTCCCTGTTCAACATGTTGTTGGATTTGTGGGGCCCTTTTCTGATAGTATTTCTGAAACGCCATGGCTAAATCGATGCCTCGGCTCAAGTATTCGGTTAAAACAGCGGCGTCGCACAAGGCATTGGTTGTTCCTGCGCTGGTAAAAGGCAATGCGAGATGGGCGGCATCACCAATCAATACGGCGTTGTTTTTATGAAAACTCGGCAAGAGGTCAAAATCTTGCGTGTTCCAAACATACGAGGTGTTAAAATCATTGGCCTTCAATACCGCCTGGACCTCATGTGGGAAATCCTTTAAAAGCTCGAAGCAAAACGCTTTGAGTTGTTCGGGATCTTTAAGATCCTTTTCAGGTTCCATCTGCGTGTCGTATTGCATGAACCATACGCTTTGGTGGTCGTTTGCCGGGATAAAGCCAAAGGCTAAGCCCTTGTCATGGCATTGAATTTTTTCAAAAATTTTATATTCGCTGGTTCGGGTATAATCGGAAATGCCTACAATTTCTTTGACCTCTACCGGCGTGAAGGTTGTCGGCCCCATGAGGGCTTGGCGAACAGCAGAGCGGCTCCCGTCTGCGCCGATGAAAAAATCGCCTTCAATGCACGTTCCGTTCTTAAACCAAGCACTTACGATGCGATCTTTTGTTCCTTCGAAGCGGTCGAATTCGCAGTTGAATACAATGTTTTCTTGGCCAAACAAGGAAATCAGGTAAGAAACCAGGTCTACACGCTTGAGACAAAACCAGTCGTCCAATTGTATTTTGATCAAATCTTCGGAGGCGGGGCGTTTCAGGGCGAAGAGGTCCACATGCTGGGCTTTTAAGGGCTCAACTGCCTTTGAGAGAAACGGTTGCAGTACCTTCAGTCCTTCCTCGTTCATGAGAAATGCGTGGCCTCGGTGGTTGGGTTGGGCTGTTCGTTCACACAAAACCACTTTGTAGCCCAATTCCCTCAGCAATAATCCTTGGGTTAATCCCGCAATTCCCGCGCCGATTATCACCGCTTTCATAGGCTTTCTTCGATTCGGTTTAAGGCTTCGGTGAGTACTTGTTCGGAGGTAGCAAAGCTGAGCCGAACATATCCCTCGGCACCGGGTCCAAACCAGCGGCTAAGCCCGGGAACGACCAATACTTTTGCTTTATCGAGTAGATGTTGTTGAAATGCTTCGGAGCTCATTCCGGTTTGTTCGATGTTGACAAAGCTGACAAAACAGCCTTCAGGAGTTTGGGTGGATAACCCTTTCATGCTGTTGATGCGATCGCTGACCAACCTGCGCATGCGATCGAGGTGCGCTACGTAGGCGCGGAGCCAGTCTTGTGCATGGGTGAGGGCAGCGGTACCTGCAACTTGTCCGAGCACGTTCGCGCCATGAACGGTGAACTGGTGCAACGAAGTTTCGAACAACCGTTGAAACAGGGCCTTGTTTTCGGTGGCTAATACCCCAATTCTAAGACCGGCGAGGCCGTAGGATTTGCTGAATCCCGTTACGGTGATGGTGTGCTGGGAAATGTCGTGGGAAAGGCTTCCTAAACTTGTAAAAGTGTGCGGTTCGAAAACGATATCGCTCCATATTTCATCGGACAACACCGGAATTCCGTGTTGAACAGCAATACGACCAAGCTCGGTAAGTTCTTCTCGAGTGAATACTTTTCCAGTGGGGTTGAGGGGATTGCAGAGGCAGATAAGTTTGGTTTTTGGGGTAATAAGTGCTTCGAGCCTTGAGAAATCAACCGCCTCCGTTCCGGGAGGTATTGGAAAGCGGACGGGAATTCCTTGCGCCTGTTCGATGCAATATTGGAAGAGGAAATCTACCGGATCGAAAAGAAGGGCTTCATCGCCCGGAGAAAGCAAGGACTTGCACACCACTTGAATACCGAAGGCTGCACTGTCAATGGGCAACAATTGGTCGATGGGCAAGGAATACTGACGGTTACTTAAAAAATAATGCTGCAACGCTGTGCGGAAATCCGCCAGACCTTCCGGAGGACCGTAGCTGAGGTAACCGGATTGGGTGTATTCGATCACGGCCTCACGTATTTCCGGAGCGCACGGAAAATCAGGGTCGGCTGCGGTTAGCGGAATAACCCCTTCAGGAACCGTAGCCCAGCGCAAATTAAATGCACGTTGTCGAAGCAGATCGAAACGGATGGAGTCGTGGCTAAACATGGGAGATTATTAACGTTACGGGTCCAAGGTACATGGGCGGTTGTTTCATAGCACAAGTTACAGGTTTATTCGATATACATCGGTGCGATTTCTTGGAATTTCGTGTACAATAAATCCGTTTTCTTCCGGAATGTCCTCAATGAGGGAAAATACCTTGCAATCAGAAGGTAGGCCCTTAAAAATTAAGGTAAATGGAATAGGGTTGTTCATGCTTAACATCCATTGGGGAGCTAAAGTAATACCTCTCCAGGCCACTAAGGGACACTTATGCCCCGACTCCGTGAGCAGATAGGTGGTTTTCCAAATGCGGATTTTCGTCCCGAAGGGGTTCTCGAGGGAACAATGTACAATGACTTGCTGCTCTTCAACCTCGAAGGTTTTTGGTTGAACTTCGGTGATTGTAGCTTCTTGGACCGTGTTAACAACAGGAGCGGAATGCATGGTGCAAAAATAATTCGATTTACGCCTTTGACACAAGGCAATTTGCAATTATTTTTGGTAAAAAAAAGAAGCAAATCAAAGAACTAACGAAACGTTTCTAAAATAGGTCGTTGTACCTGAAAATTCCTCTATGAAATACGCTGTTTATGTGTTTTTTTTCGTGTTCGGTTATTCGATTTATGCGCAGAATGGATATTGGCAACAAGCGGTTGATTACACGATTGACGCCAAGGTAGATGATGTCAACGACGTATTGGACGGAAAAGAAACCTTGATTTATACGAATAATTCTCCCGATACCTTGAAGGTGCTTTTCTTTCACTTGTATTGGAATGCCATGAAAAAAGGAACCAGTGCCAATCAAAAGTTAGGGGTCTTCAATTCCATCGAAGGAGATTCCAGCGACGATGATTTCGGTCAAATTGATGTATTGTCGGTGAATATTAATGGAGAAATCATTCCCATGAAGGTGTTTGAGACGATTGGTCAAGTGCCGCTCAAGCAGGCCTTGGTTCCGGGGGCTAACCTTACCCTTACGGTGGTGTTTCGTTCTAAAATTCCAAGTTGCTTCAACCGTTGCGGAAAAAACAACGCTTCAGGAACCGACTATACCTTTACGCAATGGTATCCTAAATTGTGCCGTTATGACCGCCAGGGGTGGCATACCGATCCTTATTTCGGGAGGGAATTCGCAGGAACTTTCGGGAAATTTAAAGTCAATGTAGAGTGCAACGCCTCCTTTACGGTGGCAGGGACAGGGACCTTGATGAATAAAAAATACCTTGCCAAAGGATGGAAAAATCTGAACCCCAGCGAGCCTATTAAAGGAAAAACCAATTGGGTATTTACGGCGGACAAGGTGCACGATTTTGCCTTTGCCATGGACCGTGAATGGGTGCATCAATCCCAGCGCATTGATTCCATTGACTTTCATTTCTTTTACAACAAGAACTACGAAACCCAATGGACGAATTTAGCCACCAAGTGGCAAAAATCCTACGCTATTTGTAAAAGGGAATTCGGCACCTATCCTTACCCTCAATTTTCCTTCATTCAAGCAGGAGAAGGTTATATGGAATACCCCATGTGCACAATGTTGGAAGGATCTTACGATTTTTACAGCACGGCATGCCATGAATTCATGCACAGCTATTTTTACGGAATTTATGGGTCGGACGAAAATTTGTACCACTGGATGGACGAGGGCTTAACCCAGTTTGCCGAGGCACGTGTAAGCGACATCGATGGAATAAAAGAAAACATCCGAGCGCAAGACATCGCATGGGGTTTTTCTACCGACGAACCCATCTCGACCGCGGCGAACCATTTCGCCGGGGATTACAGTTATTTCTATGCGGCCTACAACAAAGGACAGCTGTTTGCTGAAATCATGCAGTACATTATCGGCAAGGAGGCCATGCGTCAGGGGTTTGGAAAATATTATCGAACCTGGAAATTCAAACATCCGGAACCCAATGATTTTGTGAAGGTCATGGAAGACGCTTCTGGCATGGAGTTGACCTGGTTTCAAAACTATTGGTTGAACACCTCAAAACCCATTGAAATCGTCATCGACAGTGTATGGCAAACCCCTCAAGGCTTGACGGTGCGCTTGGATAACCGAGGTATACCGATGCCAGTGGAAGTGGAGATTACCCTTAAGAACCAGACGAAAAAACGGTATTATATTCCTATAGATTTAACGAATAAGTCGAAAAGTGAGTTCGCGATTCCCAGCAAGGAGCTTCCTATTTGGTCGTGTGCCTTACCGAGCTATACGTTCAACTTGGCAGAACTGCGCCTGAAAGAGGTGGAAAAAATACGCATCAACCCCGACGGCGCTTTGCCAGAACCGGAAGAAGGGGGAGCGTTTGTGAACTTAAACTAACCACCCACCTTAGCGCATCGCTGGAAAAGGGTAGTGTTTTCTGGACAGATGTACAGTTTAGCCGTGTCGTTTACCAGGGCGCCTTTGTACATTTCTCGGCCGGTGGTTTGCTGTTGGTTTGTCTTGTAAATCAAGGTGAAATTGGTTTCATCGGTCCATTGTACATTGGTCAGACGGATTTCATAGCCCCATTTTAATGCCTGTAAATACTGCAGCGTCTGTTCCTTGGAATAGCCCTCTGGGGCGATAAGGAAGGAGCTCATTTTTTGATGATCGCCCACGAGATAATACGACCGTAAAAACCTTCCTAAGTCTGCACCTATTGGAAGCAGTGCAGGATTTCGCCAAGAGACCGAGTTTTTGTCGTGTGGTTTGGGCGCTGCTTGCTTCGGAGCTTCGCCTTTAAGGTTCGAAGAAGGGATTAAGGCCTTCTTTCGGCTGGAATTTCCACAGGAAAACATGACGAGTAAAAATACAACACCAAAGACATAGGGCAAAAAGGATTTCATACTGAATCAATTTATAGAATAAGGCAGCACGAAGTTACATAATTCAAAGAGTAGGGGAAAGGTTAAACAGGGTTCGATAGGCCATTTCTTGAAGAGCGCATTTTCAACTGCAACCTTGCAAGGAATTTACCAGCCTAGCTTTCCGCAGTAACTTTACCCAAAATTTCAATATGACAAAGCGATTTTACAAAGAAAACCATCTCTGGTACATCGATTTACCAGAGTTTTTAGAGGCAGGCCTCGGAACTAAAAACAACCTACTCATGGTGGATGGATCCGATGAATTTTTAGACTGGTTAAGTAATGGGGGAAAGGAAGTTTGGATTACGTTCGACACTGAGCCATTCGAGGAAGCACGCTATACATTGATTTCGGATGTGTATGGCAAAAACCAAGACGTTTTGGACAAAGTGGGACACGCCCCTGTAGGTTACGGAATGTATTATACCGTTCCCGAAATGCAAGGACACAGGTTATGGCTATGCCCCGTAACTGAATACGTATTTGAAGGAGCTTATCCCGAACGGATTTGGGTTAAGGTTATGGGGTAAGGGTGCCAGACCAACCGCACAGCTAAATTTTCTAAAAACAAAAACCCTGACCGAAGTGTCAGGGTTTTTTTGTTGTATGGTTAAAGTGTTATTCGTAAATCTTTGTTTGCAGTTGATCTAAGATAAGCCATTCAATAGATGTGGATTATTGAACTTGCATTCCCAATTTCATTAAGGCATACGTCCATTCACAGGATTTGTTTTTCTCCAAGGTTTTCATCAATCGATTCAATACTTCCTTATCAGATTCTTTGGTGTAAATCTTATCGTATTTTTTTTCCAATGATTTGACGCATGTTTCAATTTTTGGTCCAGCATCCATAAGTACTTCAGCATCTTTCATAGTCTGCATTACATTTTCCTCTCCCATTTTGGCCATGACATCGTCCATGGATTGCCCCGAATTAATTCCCTGTATTAGGGCGTTTTTCATATCATTTGAAACAGAATTGGTGCTTTTGTTGACACAATCGCACAAATCATTGGCAAGATTGTTATAGTCATCTTCGTCCGCCATATCTTGACAAGAGGTAAATACAAAAGAACTCAGAATTAAAAAATAGAATAAAGGTTTCATGGCAACATTTTTAAGGTTAGTAATGAATCAAACAAGTAAATTTTATGTAAAAATAAATGATTTTAAGAAATCAACAACGTTTTTTTTCGAATCCTTAATCGGCCTAAAAAAACCATAGCAATGATTAAACTTTCTTACCTTATTCCCAATATATTATCCAGCTATTTGCGATATACGCGTTCGTCGATCCGGATAAACCACTCCGCAAAATTTTCTAAAACAAAAAACCCTGACCGGAGCGTCAGGGTTTTTAATGTGGCCCCACCTTTGCTTCTGCGAAGCATCCGCATAGCAGAGCTGGGCTTGCCTCGATTTCGCTGTGCTCCACTCGGCATGAACTTCTCGCCCAATCGATTTAAACTAAAAATCCCGCTATCGCGGGATGTTGTGGTCCCACCTGGGCTCGAACCAGGGACCACCTGATTATGAGTCAGGTGCTCTAACCAACTGAGCTATAGGACCAAAGTTACATTGCTGTAACGTATTTCAATTATCTGTCCTATGGCGAAGTTGCCTGTCCCGACAGAACGCAGTGAGCGTCGGGAAGCTATAGGACCAAAGATACATTGCTGTAACGTATTTCAATCATCTGTCCTATGGCGAAGTTGCCTGTCCCGACAGAACGCAGTGAGCGTCGGGAAGCTATAGGACCAAAGTTACATTGCTGTAACGTA
>JAIXRC010000120.1 GCA_027485415.1 Cryomorphaceae bacterium
TATTCTATTAAAACCCTTTCAAAAACTGCGCCGAAGTGTTTTTTGTACTATGTTTATAGAGACTCCAGTTATGTTATCTTCCCTCTTCCTCTGTGTTTTGTTTTGTACACAGTTTTTTTAAGTAAAAATAGAGGTTGAGGGAAGGTAATTTTAAGGGTAGGGGGGGAATATTCTGATAGACTCTTTCATATTTTAAAACAAACCTGTAAACCTGGCCGAAGTGTTTAGGTTTCATTAACAATGATGCTGAAATAGGAGAACCGAAGTGGTCAGGTACCCCTTAATCCCCCCCCCCCTCCCACGCCCCCATGTACAACGACGCGTCCACTGCGGTGTCAATGTTAAAGAATCCAGGTTTCAAAATTTGCCTGCTGTCCCATTCATTATCCTCCGCAACATTTATAATGGTGCAAAATCTACTTCCCGGAGTGTCAGACACTTTACATTGATCAGTAGACTAAAAAGCCTATCCCGATTGCACTTCGCGTAGATGACAAACAGATTGTATATAGAAAAACTTCTGGGTTCATGGGTTTTCCCCCCACCCCCTAAATATTACCTTCCCTCATCCTCCATATTTACTTCCAGTATTTGGTAGCAAACTTGAACACAGAGGATGAGGAAGGATATCGTGCTATAATATCATTTAATTACACAGAGTTCAAAAGTGCCTCGAGGTGATTTTCAAGAACTGGCATTATATATAGAAAAACTTCTGGGTTCATGGGTTTTCCCCCCACCCCCTAAATATTACCTTCCCTCATCCTCCATATTTACTTCCAAAATATGCATGATTATGGTAACAACGAGGAAGAGGGATGATAATGCACTGCTCACTGCTTTGTTCCTAATTATCGATTCCATTGAATAAAGAACAATGTAAAATAAACCATTCATCCAACTTCATACATGTCGTCAAAGTTGCCTTCAAAGTATTCAACGCCGATGTCTCTATGCGTTATGAATTTCTGAGAAAGTTCATGTTTAAGCTTTCTTTTACATGCTACAGCGTCAGTCACAGCCGCATAATACAATGTATCAGTGTCCTGGCCAAAACTGTAGATTCGCTTCAGACCCTTCCTAGTCCTGCCTATTTTGTATACATGTTCTGGAAAACGACTTGAATGCACCATATACACATACTCTTGAGGCATTTTTGTAATAAAATTATATGTTTAGGGAAAAAAAAGGGGGGGGGAGGTACATCAAGGTACTTACATGAACCCTTTAAACTGGTTTATTTGCTATGAAATGAAGTTATAATATAATGTCAACATGTAGTAATTAGTATTAAATGACAATATAAACATGGCACCAAAGAAAGATAAAAACTACAGTAATGCGTACAAGATATTAGGTGAAAAGGGCAGCATACCAGTGTTGTTGTTGAGCAAGAACACACGGCGACACCGGTATGATGTTTAAAGAGGCCTGTTGGGCAATGCCAGGTTCGAGGAGAGTCCAGAGCCCATGGGTAGCACCTTTGACGGCGAGTTCATATTTGAACCTGTGTTGTCAAACGCTGGGAAGGTAACAGTAAGATGTGGCATGCAGATCAGCAATACTACCGGACAGGTATTTTGGATCCAGGTGTACACCGGCGTGCCAAATACCAGCACATATGATGAACTGCTGGGAGTGACTCACCTTCATAATAAAGACCAATATCATGTATGGAGCATACGTAGCAATATGCATATGCCTATACTGGATATTCGTTCATTCAAGCAATTCAAGGTGCCATTAAACGGTGACATTGACAGACTCAAGATGGGCGTGGGTATCCTCCATGAAGTAATACCAAAGCTTCTATTGGCATGGCAAGGACTCTGGCAGATTCCCCGTATCCCCGTGGTTCCCACTACATTGTTCAGCCAATGCAATGATATCCATGAACAAGTCAGCTTCCTGTATAGCCGCTATCCTCAAGGTATGAGGACCATAAGGAGCGACATAGAAGCCTCTCGAGTAATATATCGATAGAGTACTTTGTGTCTCTTGCTGGTGAGATTGTTGCGCCTTAGGTATCATCAACAATGCAAAATAATGATCATAATATCATTATTATAAATTATCCATTATATTCGTATTGTCATGATATTATCATTATTGTAATTGTAATGTTATTATTATTATAATCATAATCATTTATTTACTTAAAGGCCTCACGTATATATAGTAAGCCTCCCCAGAAAGCGTACTAAAATACACAATCTAGTCACAAGTATCCAAAACTCAAGTCCTAAAGTCCTAAAGTCTAAAGTCATAGCTACCATGGCTACCGCTGATATCGTCATGCACCAGGTTGGCCAGGCCATGTGGTCCAACGGTTCCATCACCGACATCTGCGACATTGCCAACTTTCGCCGGGTCAAGAGCTTTTCCTATGGTCCCAAGGACCAGAAGAACGTAAGCACCAATCTGCGCGATGCGGTCATGCGCATGCTGTCGGTCAAGGACTTGCAGGGGAATCCCATCAGAAGAATGAAGATATCAAAGGAGAACAGCCTCTACTGTGACGTGATCTATCCGATGGAGGTAAACCTCTTGACCATCTTGAACGACGGCATGATGAATCAGCTCATCACGGATATCGTCGACTACATGTGGTACGCGTCCAGCAAGCCGGACTCGATGCTCACGATCCAGTATACATGCACGAGTACGAATAACCTTGATATCGAGATTATCAAGGGCTCTGCGTCATTTGACTACATGTCCACCGCAATGTTCAAGAGCATCACTATCAGGGGCCACGATGGACGTGCGGCGTTCCAGTTCCTGGACAATTTTGATCACAAGGCCTATGAGGAGCAGCTGACGCGCATCGGCCTGGCCGGATACCTGAGCTCCACGTTTAGCGCGCAGGCGTATTTCAGCATGTCCAGCGAGCTCTTCCGCAAGTACTGCCCAGGTGTGCGCATGGACATCATGTGCAATGAGAATATGATCTTTACAGTAGTTGATGATATCATACAGGATGACGAGGAGATTAATCCGGGGACTATCAGGGTCCGTAGGACGCTGATGGCAAACGGCGAGCTGGTTTCCCAGGACCATGCCTACTATGGACGCATCCTGACCCCAGAGCAGCGCTTCACGATCAACGAACGGAACCTCGAGCTCTTCAGGACCTTGTCGACAACGCTGATGCCCGACCAGGACATCACCTGCCGGATCTTGTTCCGGCCGTCCGAAGAGGGCCGTGTCTTTATCGAAGACAAGCAAAACATCCTCCAGGACGCTTTGAGCCTCGTATCTATGGAGGACCGCGCCCTGATGGCCATCGGGGAGCTCAGCCCAAGCCACCCGCTGCGTGTTATCATGACACAGCACGAGGAGGCGCAGGCGGCTTTCACAGAGACGGGAGACCCCTGGGTCGGGTCCATGTCGGCAGATCTGAAGCGTTTGTGGGATGCATACTGGCTGGTGACCCACTGCTCAGACAAGGCCAAGGTATCTTCGTGCATTGCCTCGCGCGCAGTTGATAGGCTCAGCAAGGGAGCACGGTTCCTGAGCACCATCTATGGCATCACGGTCACGTTGGACCAGCTGGACTTTGACATGTAGACAAGTAGATATTACCTATAGAACGGTGTGCAGGTGTGCAAACTTTTTACTATTCTTGCCAATGTCGAGGCCCAAAGTGCGAATTGCATAGTCCTGGTGAATATCGATTAACAGGTCCAGGAGGCAGAACTTGCCTTTTACCTTTGGATGCTTTTGGTTCACCTTGGACTTGATATCTGACAGCTCACGTGTAGTTGGGACAAACGTTTTCACGTTGAATAGCAGGGACCCGTTCTTGTCTTTGAACTGTGTTATTTTATTAGACAGCTCCTTTGGCACGCTGACGACTTTGGTATAACGCTTCGAGCCAATAGGTTGGTGGTTGCCCATGCTTGTGCTCATTTTTGCAGATACAGGACTATTATCTATTTAACAGTTTAGTCCGTTTGTATCTTAAAGTGCTATCTTAATGTGCTCGGTTTAACACCACAAAACCACAAAGCTCATACATGGTCAATTCTCAGAATTATATTGTAACCCTTAATTCAAGGACGCGCCAAATAGTGGGCATATAATACAATCAATCATCGGTCGTTCAGTCGTTCATTCAGGATGAAGAAGATAAACGAGATTCAGAACAGAACCAAGGTATCAAATGCAATATACATGAACCAGGGTGCACGGTTGTCTATGGAGGACTATTGCCATTGCATGGAGGCAAGCGTTCGTATAGGCGACGAGCTCAAGGACCTCTGCGTACAATATGTATGCGATGGTCATGGAGGCTCAGAGGTTGCCCATTTTGTGCATGCGCACATACAGGCCATGCTCGCCCAAGAGTGGCGGACGCATGCGAGCATACTAGACCTTCTTCATAATATGTCAAGCGAGCTCACGACCCTTGTCAAGGCCCTTCCACATGCACTGACCACTGGGACTACTTTGTGCTTGTCTCTAATAGACAAGAATGCACGGAGACTGTACATTATGAACTGCGGCGACAGCCGGTGCGTTGCTTATGCGCATGGTTCTGGGAAAATAATAATCGAGACAAAGGATCATTCTCCTTATGACACAGACGAGATACGCAGGGTACTGGACGCAGGCGGCTTTATTTTCAGGAACCGGGGGATGCCTAGGGTCATGGGAGTGCTCGGCCTAACGAGGGCTTTTGGTGACCTTGAACATGCTCCCTATGTGATATCGGACCCAGATATTTATCAAGTAGACCTTTCGGCACAGACCGGCGCAGTAGTCACCATAGTTGCATCAGACGGGTACTGGAATATGCGAAAAGATCAGGTCAGTATTATATCGTCGTATAAAGGCAAGAATGCGAGAGGTCTTCTCAGCGCTCTTCTCGGTCACACGAGTTTTCATGACAATGTTGCCATAATCGTCAGTATTATTAGTAGCTAAAATGAAAGATGGCATCTGGGATTCCGATGAAACGAGGCTTTGCATTCACTTTTTCTTCACTTTCGAAGCCTTTTTTTTCGAGCGCGCACATGTCTGACACAAAGTAAAAGGGCGACAGATATGGCCCAAGGATAGTTGACGCGACCACAGCACAAGATCGCTCTGTGATCAGCATCTTTCGTTCAATGCCAGGTCGTTCAACGACCACGGCGTCGCTCGTCATAACCAGCGTGCGTGCGAAACCATACGACATTGTGGCAACAACGTATCGATTGAAATACTTTGACGATGAAGATGCGGTCATTTGTTATTTTCAGGGTTTAGGGTCTTTTCCTTATTGCTATTATATATGGATTATCATTTACTTGTCATGGTTTCTTTAAACTGGTAAGACATCGTAGACATCATCATACACTGAGGTCATCCCAAAAATACTAAATTATCAAATATTATTAAATAACAACTAATTTATCAAACTTAAAGGCACACACTTGAAGATATACATATCAACATCTGCCAAAGACAAAATATCATAGTAAAAATGATCATTTCAGTCGAGGGCAACATTGGTGCTGGCAAGAGCACATTCCTGAGACGTCTAAATGAGGATTTGACGGCTGCCGGCGTCCCTCACGTATGCTTGCAAGAGCCGGTTGATATTTGGACCAAGGAGGCAATCGATGGAAAGAGCATGCTTGAGCTATTTTATGAGGACAAGACCAAGTACGCGTTGTCTTTTCAGTTTATGGTATTGCAGACGCGGGTGCAGCAGATGTTGCAATGCATCAAGGACAATCCCGACAAGATCATCATTACCGAGAGGTGTCACATCACGGACAAGAAGATTTTTGCAAACACGATGGCAAAGGCCGGGTATCTGAAGCCCCACGAGATGCTAGTCTATGACATGTGGTACCAGACGTGCAGCAACATGTTTAACGATCAGCTCAGTGGAATTATTTACCTGAGGTCCAGTCCGCATATCAGCTGCGATCGTATTATCAAGAGGAACCGTAAGGGAGAGGACAACATTTCTCTTGAATACATCAAGAATCTGCATGCGATCCATGACGATTGGATTCTGAAGGAGCAGCAGGATATTCCCGTGTATGTCATCAATGCCAACGTGGAGCCGGACGCCATGAACTTTCCAGCAGTTGTCAGGCATATCAACAAGATACGCACAAAGGATTCGAGTTCTGATAGTGACAATGATACTGATCCAAATCAATAAAAATTATTCATGTATACTATATTATTATATGTTGTCAGTGCGTCTAATCGCAAAATAAAGCCCAAAACAAGTTTATTCATGGATAGCGACTCATGGACTCTATGGGTCCTTCTGCTTGGAATCGCTATACTTGCTCTGCTCATACTTGACGTGAACCCCAAACGATCCTCTGGTAAATATTATGCTAGCCCTGTTATAAGTAGCAGCCCCGTCGCTAGTTTTGTACGTGAACCATACTCAAAAATGACCAGAAATATACAAATGCAAGAAGAAACCAAGAAACCCGTACCCCGTGTTGGTAATGAGTTTCTCCTTGTCCCGGTTCCCAAGGACCCAAGCTATGGCGCCATGTTCTGGGCTTTCAAGATCACCGGAAGTCCATCTGCAAACTGGCCCGGACAACTGCGCACTGTGCTCACCGCCGCACTGCCAATTGTCCCTGGAAGTCCAGAAGCCGCTTGCGTGATGCAGCCAATCGGCATCACCACAACAAAGGTTGCCCGTGGCATGAAGCCAGCGCACGTCTATTTTGTGCACCCAAGCGGTTACAAGGTGCCCGTGGATGCCAAGGTTGGAACCGATGGAAAAAAGTCCATGCTCGTGTCTATTGATCTAAGACAAGGTGTCCTCCCTGCCTCTTGGTACAGAGAGGGAACCTTTGTCCTGTTCAAGGGGAAGGACTGTGCATAATACAATTTATAGTAATATTAGTACAAATTATAGTAGTAAAAATATTAGTACATATAAAGAAAATAACCATTAATATGATTATGATATTATGATATTGTGATATTATGATATGACCGTTGTGTTGCAAAAATGATCAAGATCTTGAACAACTGCATCTACTTTGATATCGTGGCGAGGAGCCTGTCCCATGTGTTGCATACGCTAGACATAGACCACGAGCTTACCATGAGCATATCGTCGTATGACAGTGACGCTGACCTATACATCATATTTACAACGCACCACCTCCACGAAAGGCTTCCCAAAAAGTACATTTCTTACAACTTTGAGCAGTTGATCACCGACAAGGACTGGCCAGCCGAGTTCTATCAGCGGCTATCCACAGCAAAACAGGTCTGGGACTATTCGCTGGCTAACATTCAAGTCCTGAACAGTAAAGGCGTCACTAGTACGCTACACGTGCCGTTTGGTTATAGTCAAGTAATGGATATCAAGTCTGTCAAGCCCCTGAAGGATCGGCAATATGACTGGTTGATGTTGGGTGCAGTGAGTCAGTTCAGAGCAGACAAGCTAAGCGCATTGGTGAAAGCCTACAATGGACATCCTGATAAATACGTTGTATCTAATAATTGTTGGGACCGAGATCTTGAACGCACCTACCGAGACACAAAGGTTGGAATCAATATTCATTACTACCCA
>JAIXRC010000136.1 GCA_027485415.1 Cryomorphaceae bacterium
GTAGGAATAGGGAGGCGTTCCAAAGGAAGGAGTGAGGTTTACGCTTCCGTTATTACCCCCAAAACAGGAAACATTGACGTTGGCAAATGCCAAGGACAGTCCGTTAGCGGGTTGGGTAACGGTTGTAGCGATAGTCGAAGTACAACCAACGGAATCCATGATGGTAACGGAATACGGTCCCGCGGGTAAGTTGTTAAGGTCTTGTGAGGTAGCTCCGTTTGACCAGGAATAGGTATAAGGTGAATACCCACCGCTGATGGTTAAATCAACGGCACCGGTATTGGTTCCAAAACAGGTGATGTTGGTAGGTAATAGGAAGGGGGAAAGGGGAGCAGGTGCTTGGGTTACAACGCCGGAATAGGAGGTAAAACACCCATTGGCATCAGTAATTATTACGGAATAAGTTCCCGCAACTAAGTTTAGATTGCTTTGGGTAGTAGCTCCATTGCTCCAATTGAACGTGTAGGTGGGGGTTCCTCCCCAGACATTCATGTAAATATTTCCGGTATTTTGCCCATAACAAACGACGTTTTGCACGGTTGGGATGAAGGTCAATGCGGAATCGGGTTGATCTACAAGGAAGGAAATAAAGTACTGACAACCGGTTTGATCGGTGACCGTCACGGAGTAATTGTTGGCAACCAGCGATGAGATGTCTTGGGTAATGGCCCCGTTGCTCCAGAGGTAGGAGTAAGCGGGTTGTCCGCCGGTTACGGTAATATCAACAGCTCCGGTTCCGTTGCCAAAGCAGTCAACGTTGGTGATGTTTCCAGTAACGTTAATACCGTTGATGGGGTCTGAAATCACCACCGATAAGGTAGCCACACATCCAAGGGCGTCGGTTACGTTCACGACGTAGGTTCCGCTTTGAAGGTTGAGGATGTCCTGCGAAGTTGCGCCATTGTTCCACGAGTAGGTGTAAGGCCCCACGCCACCGGATACGGAGAGGTTAATGGATCCTGTGGTACCAGCCGCACAAGAATTATCGACATGCGTTTCGGTGAGTAAAATAGCGGTAGCAGGTTGTGTGAGCGTAACGCTAAGGGAGCTTGTACAGCCGTAAAGGTCGGTAACGACAACGGAGTAGTTTCCTGCGGTTAATTGGCCGATGTCTTGGGTAATGTTACCGTTGCTCCACGAGTAGGAGTAGTTAGGAGCGCCACCGGTCACGGTTAAGTCAATAAATCCGGTATTTCCTTGAAAACAAGCTACATTGGTGTGGACTTCTGTAAGGGAAAGGGGTGCAAAAAGCTGAGAGATAGTAACGGTAGTAGAGGAGGTACATCCGTTAGCATCGGTAACGGTAACGGAGTACGTACCTGCGGGAATGTTGGCGAGGTCCTCAACGATGCTTCCGTTACTCCACAGATAGGTATAAGGAGCGGTTCCTCCGGTAACGGATAAATTAATACTGCCAGTGGAGGTTCCAAAACAAAGAATATCTTGGTGGGTTTCGCTAAGGGCAAGAGGTAGGGCAGGTTGACCAATGGTAAAGGATCCAGAAGAGGTACATCCGTTGTTATCGGTGATGTTCACGGTGTAGTTTCCAGCCCCAACATTGATAAGGTCTTGGGTAAAGGCCCCGTTGTTCCAAGAATAAACATAAGGAGCTGTACCACCGTTAACGGTTAAGTCAATGGTTCCTGTACTTTGTCCAAAACAACTCGCTGAGCTCACTGCAGCAGAATTGGTTAACGGCGCCGCGGGTTGAGTAACGGTGGCTGAAAGGTTAGCCGTACATCCGTTGTTATCGGTAACGATGACTGAATAAGTTCCAGCGGGAAGGCTAAAAATATCTTGAGTTGTTTGCCCGAGGTTCCAGAGGTAGGTGTAGGGAACGGTTCCCCCACTGACGCTTAGGTTAACAGAACCGTCGGATAGGCCAAAACAGGTGACATTGGAATGGCTTTCGGAGAGTATAAGCGGAGCATTGGGCTGGGTAATGGTGGTGGTGTAGGGTTGGGAACAACCGTTGGCATCAGTGAGAGTTAAATTATAGGTTCCTGCGGTAAGGGAATTAATGTCTTGGGTTGTTGCTCCGTTTGACCATAGGTAGGAGTAAGGGATAACTCCTCCCGAAATAGAGGCGTCAATGGCGCCGTTATTCCCTCCAAAACAGGAGACATTTTGGTTTACAGAAGTAACGGTGATGGCATTGGGTTGAATGAGGGTAACTGAAGCTGAAGCAGTACAGTTGTTTTGGTCGGTCACGGTAACGGTGTAGGTTCCTGCAGCTATATTGTTATTGGCAGCCGTATTTACGCCGTTATTCCATAGGTACGAGTAATTGGGAACCCCTCCTGTTGCGGAAGCTAAGGCTGATCCGTTGGTGGAACCAAAACAGCTGACATTAAATCCGTTGTAGTTGGAGGTTGCAAGGGCCGAGGCATTGAGTTGAGGCGGATTAGTGAGGGTCACCGTTGTATTGGCAGTACACCCATTAGCATCGGTCACGGTCACGGTGTAGGTTCCCGCAGACAGGTTTGAAGCAGTGGGGAGGGTCGAAAAGTTGGACCAAAAATAGGTATAAGTCGGCGTGCCTCCAGATACACTAACGCTGGCACTTCCGTTGTTGGCTCCGAAGCAACTGACATTAAACCCGTTGAAATTAGAAGTGATGGCAGGAGTAGGAACTAAAGGATCTGGCGCTACAATGGTTATGTTTTGCGTTTGAGTACAACCGTTGGCGTCGGTGATGGTAACGCTGTAGTTACCTGCACCAAGTCCCGTGACATTTGGAGTGGTCGCTCCGGTACTCCATAGATAGGTATAGGTAGGAACTCCACCTGTAACGGAAGCAGAGGCGGTACCGTTGGTGGAATTATTACAGCTGATTTGCTGACCGTTGTAATTGGAGGTAACGTTAGCGGTTAAATTAAGCGCGGGAGGATTTACCAAAGTCACCGATCCGTTTCGTGTACATCCGTTGATATCGGTAACGGTTACAGAATAAGTTCCTGCGGTTAAATTACTGATGTTTGGAGTAAGCGCCCCCGTGTTCCATAAATAAGAGTACGTTGGGGTACCACCCGTCACCGTTACTCCTGCAGAACCGTTGCTACCGTTGAAACACGCAATGTTTTGACCGTTGTAATTTGACGTAATGGAAACCGTAATAGCGAGATTCGGTGGATTAACCAAGGTCACGGAAGATGAAGAGGTACATCCGTTTAAATCCGTAACGGTAACGTTGTATGTTCCTGCTCCGATGTTTGAAATACTCGAAGCAGTGCTCCCGCCAGGAGTCCAGAAATAGGTGTATCCCGGGGTTCCTCCGCTCGCAGTCACCGAGGCAGAGCCGTTGGTAGATCCAAAGCAGGATACGTTTTGGCCGTTATAATTGGAGGTAATAGAAGCAGTACTTGTTAACTGAGGTGGGTTAACGAGAGTAACGCTCGAGGTAGCGGTACATCCCTGTGCATCTGTAACCGTAAGGGTGTAGGTACCAGCACCAATGTTCGATAAATTTGAAGTACTTGCACCATTGCTCCATGAATAAGTATAAGGAGCCGTTCCGCCCGAAACTGTTGAAGAGGCAGAGCCATTCGTAGACCCGAAACACGAAACGTTTTGACCATTGTAATTGGAGGTGATATTGGTAGTTACGGAAAAAACACTCGGTTGAGTAATAGAGTAGGTTGATGTATTTACACAACCTAAATTGCTGGTAAAGGTTACTGTGTAAGACCCTGGAGCAAGATTGGTCAAGGGATTGGAGGTGGCACCCGTATTCCAACTGTACGTATAGGGTGCATTCAATCCTGGTGTTAAGGCAATTTGACCATTGGATAATCCAAAACAAGTAACGTTATTAACGGAGGATGTAACGGTTGGTAAAGGATTTACAACGGCATTTGTAGGTAGGTTGTAACAATTGAATCCTGGGTAGGAAATGTTCAGATTGTAGGCCCCTGACGCAGCAGTAGTGGCAGAAGGAATGGAAGGATTTTGCAGCGAAGAAGTAAAGCTATTAGGGCCTGTCCAAGCATAAGTGCCCAAGGGCGTTGTAGGTCCTGTAAACTGCAAGGTCTGGTTCTCACAAATGGGACCATTATTGGATACGTTAATGGGACACCCTTGCGTTGTAAAAGTAATGGAGGCACTTGAGTTACTCGGACATCCATTGGCATCTACGGCATTAGAAGTTCCATTATTCGTATATAATTGTCCTGAAATATTTCCGGTACCATAGATGTAGGCAAGATTGGTTAAGGTGCTATCACATTGCAGTAACAGGCAATCATCCACCACTTGAACTCTGAATTTAATGATGGTACTATCAGCTCCTTGGGGAGAATTGTTCACCTGTCCGCCGATGATGCCGTTGGCTCCTGTGCCTATCCTAAACCTAACAACCCTCGAGGCAGATATGTACTCTCCTTGGTCATCTGCCAATCCGTCGGTTTTCATGCCTGCATTAGGTCCTGATAATATTTGAAGCGTTCCCGGAACCAAATTGGTTCGAATGTCTAAGGTGTCGTGCACATAGGTGTTGATCGATGTATCTGAGCCAATGTTAACACATTTTATTTTGTATTCTAATATGTCATTTGCTAAAATTTGACCACCGTTTAAATCCGTAATAGAAACCGTAGCACGAAGGTCGGGTTGGTATATATCAATCGCACTTGTAATTACTTGTGCCATAATAATATCAGAATTCGTTCCGAGGCGAATATTCGCACTTGTGGCATTGTTACCAATGTAATTTTTGGCCACGTTGTTTGGTACATAAATGGATGCGTCGTATCCTAGGGTATTACTGTAGTTTGGTAGTCGAAATGGGGTTAATACACCGTTGTAACAAATGGAAGAATTAAATGAATTACTTGCCACATGCATCGCATCTGTAACATTCACGTAATTGTTCGCAACACCGTTAAAACTTAATTGATCGCCCGTTGAACCGCGGTCACCGTCCAATGAAACAACTCCTAGTTCAAAATTTACAGGCCCCGACAGAGGGGTTACAAATCCGCTTATCGGTATGGTTGTATTGTTACCATTACTCACCACCGCAAGTCCATCAAATACCGTAAGGTTACGGTCAACCATGTTGGTGTTCTTGTATACAACTACTAAGGTCCATCCTCCAGCATAATTTTGCCCTCCAGTCCAACAAATCATATCTGCTAAAGTAAACCGTGCCTTGATTCCGGCATTTTGTACGATAGTAGTAACATTTTTAAAACAAAAATAGGAAAGATAACCCGTGGTACTATTGATTATGTTATCCGCGGTTAAACTCTGATAAGCCCCATTGTTGACTTTGAACTTGCATAGGGTTCGATTAGCCCAACCAATAGGAGTAGCATTGCTATTATTGGTATTACTTGCACTCCAATACAACCCAGCCCAGGTGATTTCACTGCATTGGGGGAGATTGAGTGAATCACTGGATGACATGAACGTAGTTGGATCACCGTCTACGTCAACATACTGCATCGCCCAATTGTTGTTATTGTTACTGTTCTGAGTGCTGCTAGCAGTTGAAAAAGCTGTTGCAGTGTTACAACCATTGGTAGAGGGATTACACGTGAGTGCGGTATTAGCTACATAGGTTATTCCACCTTTTTGATTGGTTTGAAAACGAATAGCGAAAGGCTGAACAACTTGCGATGAGATTGAAATACCAGAAAAGATAATTCCGAGAAGAAGAACGGATTTACGAATTCTCATATTCGGAAGGTTTTTGTATGTGGAACGTCATCAACAAATACCTCGATCTTTATTTCGCCTTTTGGAAATTCCGACACATCGATTCCATGAAATCCGGGCGAATGAGGTATCTCGATGTCTTTGAGTTGTAGTAAAATTTTACCTTTTGAATTGTATATATTGATGGTTCCAAATAAGTCCGGTGAATCTGTAATACAAGTTAATTGGTATGAATTAACATCCAAGGAGTCTTGGGTGAATAGTATTTCAACTGGAAAGTCTACCTTATTCAAGGTAGTTTGGGCATGAATATTATTAAACAGGAATAAAAATCCAAGGAGAGTTAGAATTTTAATCGGCATAGGGAGAGTTTTTTACCCCTGCAAGTTACGATTTTTTTTTCTTTTGGTTGCTTAGTCCTAGGCTACCACAACAAAACAACATGTCCATGGGCCTCTTTGGAGGTTTTGAGGTAATCGGTGTATTGAATTTTCCAAGAGTATGCACCGGATTGACAAGGTTTTCCTTTGTATTTACCGTCCCAGGCATCGTATTGGTTGTTGGAAGAAAAGATGATTTCTCCCCATCGGTTAAA
>JAIXRC010000142.1 GCA_027485415.1 Cryomorphaceae bacterium
ACCTGGGCTTTTTAATTTTGTTCGGAAATAGTTTGGTTTTTACAAACATCCGCAAGTCCCGCACCTCCTCATTAATAAATCCTCCCGCGGCCTTCTTGTGGCCTTTCAGCACAAGATTATGCCATATATTCAGCTTAAGCAGGTCAATATCTTTGCGAGTTCGCGCGGATACTCTGACGCGCCTAGCCCTAGGTTCATTTCGAAGGGCCATTATGATATCAACGTCTTCTGTATATATGTCGCGGAAATAGTTTACTATTCCCAGATCATTTAAAATTACTAAAACAGTGTATTTTTTGCCATCGCTAAACTCATAAGCATCCCCATCAGTATAAAAAAGTTTTGCCTTGGCCTCTGTTTTTTTTACCTCTTCCATGCCAATTTTCAGCCACTCCCCCAGGAGCTCTGGCTTAGAGTCAATCTCTGTAAAAAAATCAGGTGTTAGGTCATGCTGCGCCGACATATAGTATTTCAGCGCCAGTGCTTCCAAAAACTTATCATTTCCATTGTCGAAGTCGTCCAGATATAGCACGTACTTAGGCACGGAAACCTGCGGGAAGAACACTTCGAAGGCAATCCGGGAGGCGGCCATTTCAGTAGTTATTACATGATCAACCTTGGCAATTCTGGTGTCTAGCAAATCGATGGCTGTTTGGTGGTGATCTAGTATGAAAACTGAATGGGCAGCCGCCAGCAGCTTCTCCATTACTTCCAGATTATATACGAAATCGACCAATAGAGCCACCTTTCCCTCTACGCCTTCAGGAAGGGCGTACATGTCGTTATGACTTTCAGGAACCAATTTTATGGACAACACTCCATTTTGCTGAAGAAATTTCCGCGCCATAAACGCCGCGCAACAGCCATCCGGGCAACCCTTATGATATATGAGGTATACGTCCATTATACAACAAAAAATATTTTTAGTCGAAACTTTTTAGCTTTCCCTGTTTAGCCGAATTTTGCTTCAAAAGTGCTCCAAAGGCAATTAACCATCCTCGGCATACATGGTGGTACCAAAGGGCATATGCACATACTTGCATTTCTCGTTGAAGCAACCATCTCCGTTAACACATCCCAAGTAGACATAATCCTTGTCTTTTGGGTGGAGAAGTTTGCATCTACGATTAGTGCACTTTTTGCCGAAAATGCAAGAGTGCGTCATAGTGCAGGCACTACTGCGACATTTCTTTCCAGTGGGGCATGGGCTCTTCCAATAACCTTTTCGAATGAATTCCAAAGGTCTGGCATTCTTATTCTTGGGTTTCACCTTTTTGAAGTCATCAGACATCGTTTTTTCGTCTGCTACTTCTTCCACAATCTTGGGTAGCTCCCTGATTGGTTCCTTGACTTCCTCCTCCTGGATTGGTTCCCTGATTGGTTCCTGGACTTCCTCCTCTTGGATTGGCTCCCTGATTGGCTCCTGGACTTCCTCTTCGAATTCCTCCTGGATTGGCTCCTGGATTGGCTCAAGAAGAATCTCCTTCTCCTCAATTTTGTCAAGAAGAATCTCATTTTCCGCAAACTTTTCAAGAAGGTGGACCGGCTTAGCTAGCGCCGAAGCGATCAATCCGGTAGTTCCATCGTACTGAAACTCATCAATATTTCTCGCGGTGATCACGTAGAGACCTTCGGGAAGAAGAGAATTGACAACGGGTGGATCAGGTTTCTCCATATGCTTACAAGCCGCCTCCATGATACAAGAAAGAACTCTCTTTGTGACATCCAACTCATCGGTTGAAAAGTCAAATCCTAAGTTGTTTCTCCAATAGGAATCCTCGATGAAGTTCCTGTGGTTCTCCAACTTTTGGATCGTCTTAAAGAGGTCGTAGGCGTGCAAGATGACATCCTCCTTAACCAAAAGATCGCCAACAGCTTTATCGGCGATACATGGGTAACTCATGCAAAATGTACTGCATAATTGACCAGTCTGCTGATAGTGCAAGCAATCTTCGATTTGAGAAGGAATTCGGTACATCTTGTTTTCAAACCACGAGAAAATTCACTTTTTAATAAGGCTAGATTTTGGAGAAAAGAGTATAAAATCGTGTATCATATATGTTTGGATTACATGTTTCTAAGGCCGTAAATGGCAAAACTTATAAAACCCATGGAGAAGCCATCGCGGCTGCCAAAAGAATATACCATATCGCGGCCGCCCAAATCTTTACGCACGGGCCTGCCAACACCCGAAAAAACAGTGTCAATCTTACAGGGGCCGATATTCCAGTGTTTGTGCATAGCGCGTACATGTGCGTGGGCATTTGGAAAAATCCTAAGCTCATGTTTTTGATAGAGAGTGAGTTAAAAGAGGCTGAATTACGGGGGGCGGCCGGACTTGTGGTCCACCTTCAGAGCGTCCCTCCTGCCGAAATTGCCCGAGTCTGCCACGAGATCTATAAAAAGTATCCTTTTCAAGTGCCGCTCTTGCTAGAAACCCCTTCACTAAATGCGGCGGCAGAAAATAACTATTCTCATGCAAACAATCTGGCTAAATTGGGAGAGTTGCTTGAAGACGCTCCCTTTCCTTGGGGATTCTGCGTAGATACTTCCCATTTGTGGGCTTCGGGAGTAGAAGTGGAAACTGCCGAGCAAATGAATGACTGGCTTACTGCGGTTCCTTCCGAGAAAATTAAGCTTATCCATCTTAATGCGAACTACGCGAAGAACTTCTCGACGGGCAAAGATTTTCACATCATCCCATTCTCGCCAGAAGACGGCATTTGGGGGAAAATTGATTATCGCCAATCTGGATTCGCGGCCATCGTGAAATTTGCCAAAAAAAATTATATTCCCTGCGTGCTCGAGGTTAATCGCGGTGAAGATTCGAGCCTACACCACGCGTATAGCTTGTTTGGAAAGATATAATTACTTTCTCCTTCCTCCCTTCTTCTTGGATGACTTTGATCGCTTGCGAGATGATCTCTTCTTTCCTCCGAATGCTGGCATTATATCTATACTGAAAACTTTTTTTCAAAAAAATAATTTATTTTCCAACAACTTGTCGTTGATGTTAAATTAAAAATATAATAAAGATTATGCAGCTAAAAGTAAAAGTCAAAGATTCTTATGGAATCGCGCTTTTTAAACAAGCAGATGGAATCGGCGATAAGCTGCGCCTGTTACTTGTTAAAAAAAGGTGCTCGCACTATTTTTGCTCATTTGTTCATGGAAACTATAAAATCGACGACGAAAGCCGCCTTCGAGTGATGTTTCATAATATGACTCCTTCCGAGAAAACATATATACTTGGTGGCAATTTTGATGAAATATGGTATAAAATGTGGCTGCACCATCCGCTCTGCTCCAAGTCCATAAAAGATTATTTTCCTCCAGATTCCGTTCTGAATATAGAAGACACCTATTACTACAAGTGCGAGCGCAAATACTATGAGATTTATAACTCCGGCGCCCTCCCTCGACTTATAGAAAACACACGTAGCATATCGGGAATATGGGAAATCCCTAAGGGAAAACGAAAGAACCTCAAATTTGACGGAATCAACGAATCGCCGCTTGATTGCGCCATTCGCGAATTTCATGAAGAGGTTAACATCAAGCCCAGCGATTATGAATTCCTCCAGAGGGAGCCGCTTCTGTTCACCCTAGAAGATGACGGCGTGATTTATAAAATGCATATTTATCCGTGCGTTATCAAAAATAAATTGTGGCAGCCTGTCGTTTCGTTTTCAAAATATAGCTATTTTACTGAAATAGACGACATGGGGTGGTTCTCTTGCGGCATGATCGCCGAGCTCAACATTTCGGATAAACAGAAGCGTTTCTTGATATCGCAGTATAAGGCCTTGGCTGCGCGCGTCCGCAAACTTACTTCCTAAGGAGTTTCGAAAGAAAACATAATGATACACTGATTATTGGCATCTCTAGAGTGATTCATCGTAATTTGCACTTGCTGCGGCGACCCCTCTGTTACGAGCGCATCGGCCGCATAAGTGATTGTTTTTTTGGTCGCCGCAACTTGAGAAACTCCTTGAAGGAGGCCCTGCTCCCAATCCGGCTGCGCGATCACGTAGACGACAAACTCGCCATTTTTTTGGTCATTCTCAAAAGAGCCGTTGAATATGGAGCAATTTGAGGGATAGTGCACGAGCATTCCGTTTGGATCATTCAAGATTCCGGTTATGAAAAAGCCTTTCTTTATTGTCTTCTGATCTGAATTATAGAGTTCGCCAAAACCCTGAGGTCCGCCATTCTGCCAACGGCCCCCATTAGGCCTCCAAAAAATTCCCATTATATAAATAAAAGTGAATTTATAATTACAAAAAAGGTATGTTGTCAGCTGTATTGTCTCTAAGTGTTAATCGCGATGCCAAATCTGGCACCCCAGCTCAGTTAGACGCAGAAGTACAAGCAATTAATGAAAAAGTTCTGAAAAATCATCCTCAGATGATATTTTCCAGCGACACTGAGTTTGTCAGAGGAGACATTCTCCTTTCGGCTTCTCAAGCTGAAATCATACAGAAAGTCCATGAAGGCGTCATCAGCACGCTTTTTATATTTTACTCAGAATATGACAATTCTGAGAAAGAATACGAGTTCTCCCAGAATCATTTTGAATTCTGCGAAAACAACAGCCTTTCATTCGAATTGGTTGATAAATGCGAGCATTATTGCGTGACCCGCTACGTTAATTATGCTGAAATGCAAATTGGCGCCATTTATCGAGAACTATGGGAGAGGAGATCCTATCTTCATGATTCTCGGGCCGGAATGACAGTTTCCTGTTATGGGGTTCAACTGGCATTTGATGTAAGATATACTGTTCCATTGAGTCGCTTTAGAAAGCAGTATTTCAAAGGCGCAGTCTTGGAAATGCTATTCTACTTGCATGGAAAGACCAATTCTAAGGATCTCGAGGCGCAAGGCCTGACTACTTGGAAAGAACAGACTTCGCGAGAGTTCCTCGACAAAAATGGCTTCACTTATGTTGAGGAAGGAGATATGGGCCCCAGTTATGGCTGGCAGTTTCGCCACAGCGGCGTAGATCAGATTCAGCGAACAATTGATCTAATTCGCAAAGAACCCAACTCGCGCCGCATCTTGATTAACCTTTGGAATCCATCGGATATTGATAA
>JAIXRC010000018.1 GCA_027485415.1 Cryomorphaceae bacterium
ATAATAATAATAATCCAAAACGTAAAATCGAAGCGACGGATACCAATGGAGTCAATATAACTGACAAGAGTTCTGCTGCGGCAATGTGTCCTTCGATCTGCATCATGAGGCATCCTGGGAAGAACGCAGACGCGTGGCCAGGATGGGACGGAAAGAACAAAATCCCAGAGGGCATGCAGCTTCCAAAGCAGCAAACATGCTATTGTGTCGTTGATGAATAGGTCTCTACATTATTAGGATTATTATTATTAAAATTAATATTAATATTATTGGTATAATTGTGTTTTTTTTATCCAAGAATGTCACATATGGCTTCTGGAGTAATCCCGTGTTTGTCAAGAAAGGAGAACAGCCTCTGACAGAACAGCGCTGGGAAGTTCTGGTCGGGAATGCTAGCGCCTTTGGGCAAAGTGCCAAACCATAAAGCTACAAAAAACGGAAAGTAACAACATGCCAGCTTGAAATCCCGTTCAAAATCTTCGCGATGGTAGCCCCGAACGCCGTAATCTACTAGTTTTTTGTAGTAATAATCCTTGGCGACGCCAGAGTAAGAGGTCACCGTGGCAGGATCAAAGCTCTCGATCAACAAAAATGCCAGGTCCTGGACTCCCTTGCCAATGCAAACGTATTGCCAATCCAAAAAGTGCGGGCGATAGCCGCTGTTGTGATGGTCAAGGTGCTCGTAGAATATGTTCCCGGTCTTGACATCTCCGTGGCACAGCGTAAGCGGCGCCGTGCTGAGGCCAGACTGGATATTATGGAACCTGCTTGCGATAATGGAGCCCAAGGACATGCTCGACGGGGACAGGGCATTCTTATAACGTTGCTCAAATATTGTCCAGTGCCTTGCTGCAAAGTCCCCCCACACGGGGCAGAAGCGCGGGTTATCGTTCTGCATCAGTCCGGGAAAGGTACCCTGGATGTCCTTGTTCCAAAAGCTTGCATGCATGCGAGCAAGGCTCTCGACGACGCTCAGGGTCACATCAATATGCTCCTTGTTGAGGTCCAGGGCGAGCCGGTAGCCTGGGAGGGCTAGGCTCTTGAGCAGGATGCCACGGACCCGCTTGCTATCATCATCAAAGATGGTCCCCAGATATATTGGAACGGATATATTGACATGATCCGCAACGCTTTCATAGAAATACCGCTCTCTATTATGAAGGTCCAATGAGTTTGCCATTGATTCGAGCACCGATTCCTCTGAAGTCTGAGGTCTGATCTTGGCCACACACGGGATGTACTTGTTATCATAGGTTTGCAACGTCACGGGAACCACGTCCGCAATGTATCCTCCGGTCATCTTTTGCTGAGAATCGTCAAAGATCGCGGCGGCGAGGTCAGGTACGTGACGAGATGCACACTTGAGTATGCTTGCCCGCAGTGTGTTTGCTTCCTTGCCTGACTTTATCTTTTTGCAAAACATCGTGTCATGTGATTCGTTCTCGAAAGAACTCAGCGTATAGGTAGCTCCCCTTTGTAAAAGCTGCTCGCAGGTCATGTGTGTATTTATGCCCACTACGTACGGGATTCCAGCGGCAATGGCGCTATCTAGACCGGTCCCAGAGTCCTCAAAGGCCACGCATTGCTCGCATGGAAGGCATATGGAGCGGGCCGCGGTCTCGTACGGGTCGGGAAACGGCTTTGCGCGGGTGCATTCGCTGCCAATGATGACGCTGTCTACGATGCTGGAAATTCCGAGCTTGTCGATGATGGCGAGTGCGACCTTTCTGTTGCAATTGGTTACAATGGCAATCTTGTGACCGGAAGCGCTCACTCTCCGAATGAACTCGACCGCTCCGGGGACCACCTCGATTTCAGACAAGTTCTTGACGAACAACGTGTCCTTGAGATCTGATACGTTGTCAAGGAAGTCCTTTTGCACGCATGGCGCTATGGATGCCATCGCGGTCGCGTCGTCCTTGCCTTGGATGTGCTTGACGAAAAAGTCATACGTCACAGACATGTTTAATCTCTCTAGAATCTCCTTCCACACAGATGTATAAATGTGATCGGTCAACACGAGCGTGCCGTCCATGTCAAACAGATAGCCACGTACCCTGTTGATATACGCGGATAGCTGCTCCGGCGTGCCGAGGCAGATGAACGACTCGCTCGGTATGGGGATATTATCAAAGATGCACCCCGCATCTATCATGGACTGCACGACGCAGGATGTATAATATTCGCCATTGACGTTCAGGGCAGTGCTCAGCGCCCTATTACAATACTGCAGCAGGGCCTCTCCGGAGCGGAAAGCGTATAGACCGCAAACCGCATTGCGTGATACACGTTTCTTTTCCACAATATTACTTATCGTACCATCCTTGCCTATATGCAAGTATGAGAACGGACCGTATGTGTCCATGCACAGGTTGCCTGGTTCTGTAAAGGAAACAATTCCTCCGTGACCAATGGACAATGATTCCCTGACCATGGATAACACGTCTGTCATGTAGAACGCATCGCAGTCAAGGAGCACGCATGGTCTACTATTTGTCATTTCGGACCGTCCTTGGAAAATCGTATGCAGACCAAGGGCCACGGTCTCGGCGGCCCCACTGGTGTGGTCTTTGGTGAGACGTACAAACGAAACGCGGTCTTGATATCTTGCCTGCAGGGTTGCTTTGAAATTGAACTCGTCTAGTTTTGGACTGTACACGACGTAGATATGGTCCTGATCTGTAGCCCACTTACATAAGCGGTCTAGTAGATGGGTGACCAGTGGTTGACCCAGTACGTTGATAAGCGGCTTTGGATCAGTGTAGTTGCGATTTGCGAATCGCTCTCCCTTTCCACCTAGAGGTACTATGATGTCCATGGCTTGGCTGTGTCCTTTGTTTAAGATATACTCATATTTTTTTTAGACGCACCAATGACGAATGCCCCTGATTTGGGTTACATGAGAGGCCAGAATAATAACATAAAATAAAAAACAAACAGAATTTGACGGATATTATAGAAACTTTTGTATTTTGAGCATATTCTGGTTAGGTACTGTGACTAATATCACAGAGAATGCTCGAGAACCAGGAGCTTTAGTTTTTTCAATGCATCCTTGACATCGCGTGTCTTATCGGGATCACAGTTGCGCATGTAGTCAAACCACTTTTCAATGCTAGCAAACAACACTGCACCAAGTTCTTTTTTCAACTCTACTTCATTGTTACCCATGTGATCGTCTAGGGTCGTGTAGTGCCGGTCAAACATTTGCTTTGCTATAGAATCAGAGTCACCTGGCGTCCACTTTTCACCATTGAAAACCTCTAGGATTCCGTACTTTACCAAGGATGTTTGGTTTTTTGCTCGTACGTTTTTGTTGTGCGGATGGTTCTTGTTAAAGTGGGTAGCCCGTGCAAGCTCTATAACCCCATTCCCTTTTTGCTTTAGGCATCGCGTCAGGAAGGGCTCTGGGATGTAGCTCTTGTCCTCCATGCCAAACTTGTTGATGTGGATATTGATTGTGTTTTGCGTGTTATTTGTTACATTATTGCTATTAGTGTTATTTGTCACATTATTATTTGTAATGTTATCACCATGACCATTCTGCAACATATCCTTGACCTCTGCTAGGATATCCTGTTTGATATCTTGTCGCAATATCTCTGTACATGTTGATTTGTGTCTAGAGAGGCCACTTTTATGAACATATGGCTTGTTGCAAGCCGCACACACGTAAATTGCATCCTTGCAATTATTAGCTTCATCAAGTTTGGCTAAAAGATCTACGACCGATGGCGATGACTCATTCAAGGCTTCACACGACTTTGCTTTTAACAGATGACGGCGAAAGTTGAATTTGTCTTTTGCCTCATATCCGCAACGATCACATGTATAGGACATGTTTTAAACTTTTAGTATCAATCGGGAAGACGCCTTTACTGCTCTTATATTACTACAATGTCTGGGGGTTTTAAATAGCATGAAAGAGGGGTTATCATACCTCTTTCCTCTGTTTTTAAAATACAACGGGAATGTAGATGTAAAAATAGAGGTTGAGGGAAGGTAATTTTAAGGGTAGGGGGGGGGGAGTTAGGAATAGTCTATATTCTATTAAAAC
>JAIXRC010000029.1 GCA_027485415.1 Cryomorphaceae bacterium
AAAAAGGCAAATCTATAGATGATGTCGCGGCTCTCCTTAAGAAGATGATTCAGAATTATGAATCAAAGCGATAAATACGATATGTCTGAGATTCGCAAATTTCGAAGTATTGATAGTCACAAATTGCTTGACATGTATGAAACCGCCCTCCGAAAGAGCTCCAAATCTACCAGTGATGCCGCGTTATTGAAGATTGCGGAAATCCGCAGCGAAATTCTCTGCAGATGCTTCGAGGTAGATCGTGAAGTGGAAAAGGTTGAGAAAAGACATATACTCACTGTTCCGGAAATCGAAAAGCTCAGCGAGGACCAAATCAAGGAAAAAATCAAGGAAGTGCGGCAGAAGGCACAGCAGGCGGAAGAACTCCTCGTCCTCAGTTTGCTGCATGCCCAAAAGCTCTGGAAAGAGTTCCTGCGGATTTGCGATGATAGAAACTATATTGATTTGTTAGATAGCGAGAAGGTGAGCTACTTCGAAGAGCGGCATCCGGAATTCTTCAAGAAGTATCCTGTTGTTGGCAAATATATGGTGTGCCGCGGCGTATTCTCATTAGACGCCTTCAGACAGTTTCTTATTAAGTGCAAGAATGAGGCCATGCGAGCCTCAAAAGTAAAAACCAAAAAAGAAAAGATGCAGACTTGGTGCGAGCTGCGGGCGTACTACATTCAGCGCGCCTGGAAGCACATGAATAATGAGGAGAAATTCACCAATAAAGATATGAACAAGATATACAACGAGGCCTTTGAAATGCTTATGGAGGATTATACTACATTTGAAGAAGATCAAGAAAAGGCCAACCAGGAGATTGCTAAAAATGAGCTCCTCTACAAGAAAGACACCATATCATACATCATCGACCACCTTGAAGAATTCGAGGGAGCGGACTACCAGGAGGCGATTGAAATGATTGAAATTCTCATCAATAAAGGTAAATTTGCCAAGACGCTGCAGGAGCTGAAATCCACCAAAAAAACAATAAAGGCTGTCATTTCTGGTTATGGCCGCGATCCTCGAGGAGACGCCCAGGCAGTCTAAGATTTGACGAATACGGCCCAGCTATGCAGGCTGATGTAATTTTTTTCTTCCTCAGTGAGCCCATCGAGGAAGTCCTCCCCGAATGTCCCGAAATCAGTCAGCTTGATCTTGTATTTCTTGAACTCCTGTTCCAGGGCCTTATAGTTCACCAAGTTCTCCTCCATCGCAGTCTCAGCAAACGGCAGCTTGATAGATATCTTTTGGCCGCATGTGAGGAGCCTGCCACCGGTCCACATTTTTTTTATCGCAAATTTGCCGCTCTTCGAAGTAAAGTTCCCGGACTTCAGCAAGTTGAATACCTTGGAGCCATCAAGTGAGGTAATCATAATTTTGGTTCCCGAAGTGGCAAAATTGGCAAACATTCTTACCGTGTTCTCGAACTGCTCGGGATCTCCAAGCAAATAGTGTATAGCGAGGTTGCAGGAGATAAAGTTAATGGTCTCGAAAGGAATGCCGTTGCTGCTGATTTCTTGGCAAATCTCAGAGGCGCCGCCCTTGAGATCAATACAAAAGGTGTATACACTCATCGGATTCTTGATCACTTTCAAATTGGAATACTTTCTCTGGATGACCTGAGAGATGTTATCGGGAACTGAATCTACCATTATGATATTCCGCACTCCGGCAGAGGAGTATTTCAAGAGATCCTGCCCTTTTCCGCAAGCCAGGTCAAGCGCCCATTTGGAGCCACTCGCATATTTCTGAATCACCATTCGCTTAACATTATTGTTATGTTTTCGCACCCTGATCCACTCATCGGAGGGCTTCTGGAAATACATGTCCGCGACCGCCTTCTGCGGATCCATTATAATTTCCTTGGTAAGTGGGTCATTAAAGCTATTCCATACAAATTCGGCAATTCTGAAATAGTTACCATAATAACCTTTTTTGTAATCATCCTGGCGATCATGGCGAATTCTCATAAATTTGAGCGACGGAACGGCATGTCCAGCAAAATTAGTAGATGGCTGATAGCCAAATTCCACGATTTGATCGTCGAGGTTTTCGCCATCCCACTCAAACTGATAGGCTAGGGGCTGCGAACTTGGGCAGAAATGTACCGGAAAGACCGGCTCCTTCTTGCGCTCAAACAGGGTCTCGTATCCCTGTACGTGGCGGAGGCCCAACATCTTGAAATCGTGCGGGCTGATGCTGCAGAACAGGAAATACTTGTTATTTGGCTCTTCTTTAGAGATTAACCCCGCTCGGCGCTCTAGCTCAAGCTTCTTAATGTCCTTTCCTGGCTTCAGCACTGGGGCCTTTTTGCAGAGGAAATCAATAGAAGACTTTTCAATGGGCTTCCACTTATAATGCCGCATTCGGCGATAAGGCTCATTAATAGAACTGAAAATAAGCCCATCAGTCTCATATGGCAACTCTGCTGCGAAAGAGGCTTTCAGCTGCTTGACATAATTTTTGGAGTCTAAGAAATAGAACTTCTTAAAATACACATCCTTGAGCCCAAGTTTGAAGTCCGGCTGCCAGCGCTCCTTGAAGGGCAATTTTGTGAGATTCTTGCCATCCAACATAATAATGTCATAGATGTAAGCTTTTCCATCCACATATTCGCATTCAAAAATACTCTCGCCATGTGTCCAGGCGGCGGCGAGCTGAATCTTTTTGTCTGCCGCAATCAGAAAAACTTCCTGCGCGGCGTGGATGATCATCCGCTCCCCATCAGCCTTGTCGGTAATCGCGAAGGCGGCCTCCTGGATTTCGGGCCAAATCTCCGTAATAAAGACGTTTCGGGATAGTTCTATGGCGTTTGGGAGGAGTTTCTTAAGAGTCGCCGTATGGGTACATGGGACCCCGAGTGCTGAACACAGCGGCGAAAGAATGGTCGTTTCGTTTCCAAAAACTTCTGAAACAATTTTGTCAAGATCGCCCATCTCAAATTGGGAAGGATCAGCACATTCTAGCTCCAATTCCCATACCTCATCTTTAGATGCTACAGGAATGTCACTTTTGGCCATTCTCTCGAAGAACTTAATGCGGTTGGCCCGGATTGTGGGAAAATCCGCAGGAGAATCTTTCACCAGAGTGATATCGCAATACCACAGCTTCTCAGTTTTGACCTTGAAACGCAGTCTATATTTGATGCGAACCACCTGAGGCAAGAACTTCTCATCAATTTTTTCTTCTCTGGCCACGGATAGATTGAACTTTTTATCGGCAATAGTGACCTTTTTGCCAAAGAGCCGCTGCTTCGCGATAGTCTCTTGGCGGCTAACCTTGTCGCCATCGAAAAAGATTTCCATACGGCGCTCTCCGTTGATCAGCGATACCGAGGCAGATATCTCAGCCTGTTCCGCATCCATCAATTTTGCCAGAATCTTTGGAATTTCATTTCGGTCGCTCAACATGCGAACCTCCAGTTCAATTCCTTTTTCTTGCAAAAATGCCTCCATTTTCTATATGAAGTAATTCATTTTTTAATACTAATTTTGTAAGAACTTATATTTGCACTTATCGATGGCATTCAGCATGTCATCAGTAATATTTCTCAGATTTGATTCCTCAACCGTCCACGGGACCGCATTTTCGTTGATGTATTTTTTGAAGTCATCCAGGCAGCCGATCGCCTGCTCATCAGAGATGATTTCCACTTTAATTGGCGCAATTGGGCCGCCAAGCACTTCTTTACATTCATAAGTCGCAAGAAGGGCCTCGATGAATTGATCCACGAGTTCCTGCATTCGACCATAGAGTTCGTCAGTGGCTTCATGCCGAGCATGCGATTTGGTGCACCAGTGGTAGAGTTTGATATTGGTTAAATAATGGAAAAATCCGATCAAATGCTTCATATATAAATACTAAAACAAATATATGAGTCTAAAAATGATCAGGCTGCCGGCCAATTATACGCAAACTATTAACAACATCCCTAGCTCGGTGACATACTTGGACACTGGCGACTCGTTTAATCAATCGATTGATCTTATTCCGAGCGGTATTACGACACTTGTACTGGGTCGCGGATTTAATCAACCAGTGACTACTTGGCCCTCTAGTTTGGTATCGCTGACTCTCGGAGACACGTACAACCACCCTCTTTCCAATCTACCCAGCACTCTTCAGACGCTGATCATTGGGAATGGCTTCACTGCCGCCCTAAGCGGCCTTCCCAATATCACAACTCTAATCATTGGAAATTCCTTCAATCAGTCTATTGACAGCCTTCCAAATAGTATTACAAGTTTGACCCTAGGAAACTCTTTCAATCAGACCATTACGACACCTCCTACTAGTTTAGTGACTCTGCGTCTCGGAAATTCATTCAACAAGACACTCGGAGGGCTGTCTTCTCTCACTAATCTTCAGACGCTCGTCCTGGGGAACGCCTTTAATAGCGCAGTTGCGTCCCTCCCGGCAAGTCTGCGAACGCTGCACTTGGGGGATGCCTTCAATCAGCTTGTCAATCAGCTTAATGAGGGTCTCAACACCCTCGTGCTTGGAAACGCCTTCAATCAATCCGTAGATGCCCTCCCGACTACGCTCTCCAATTTGACTATCGGAAACGCCTTCAATCAGACTATTAATAATCTCCCCGCGCTGATCTTTTTGCAACTCGGGACAGCCTTCAATCAGCCCATATCGCAGTTGCCGGAAGGGTTGGTGACTCTAAATCTGAGTATTAATTATAATAACACTTTTGAGAATCTCCCAAGCACATTACAAGTATTTTCTTTCATATAATTATATGGATTGGCTGATTGCAATTATTATTTTATTTTTTGTGGTTCTCGTCTGGATGTGGTTTTTAGAATACTCTTATCAGAATATCCATAATGAAGTTGAAACATCAAATGTAAGGCGATATATAGTTTTATCGAAGCTCAAACCTATGAAAA
>JAIXRC010000067.1 GCA_027485415.1 Cryomorphaceae bacterium
TTACCATCACCGAACCTGCATTGTTGGTTGCCACCGCAACTTCCACCAACGTCACGTGTAACGGGTTGAATAACGGAACGGCTAGCGTGACTGAAACCGGGGGAACGGCTCCTTACACCTATTTATGGAGCAATGGTCCAACCAACGCTAACGTTTCAAGCCTTGCTCCAGGGGCTTATTCCGTAACCGTTACCGATGCCAACGGATGTACTGCCGTCGACAACGTTACCATCACCGAACCTGCATTGTTGGTTGCCACCGCAACTTCCACCAACGTCACGTGCAACGGGTTGAATAACGGAACGGCTATAGTGACTGAAACCGGGGGAACGGCGCCTTACACCTACTTATGGAGCAATGGTCCAACCACCGCAAACGTTTCAAACCTTGCACCAGGAACTTATTCAGTTATTGTTTCCGATGCCAACGGATGTACTGCTGTTGACAACGTTACCATCACCGAGCCTACTTTACTGGTTGCTACGACATCTTCCACCAACATTACGTGCAATGGATTGAATAATGGATCTGCCAGCGTTATCGGCTCAGGAGGAACCGCTCCTTTCACCTATTCATGGAGCAATGGTCCTACCACCGCAAACGTTTCGAACCTTGCACCAGGAACTTATTCAGTTACTGTTACCGATGCCAACGGGTGCACCGTTACCTCTAGCGTTACGATTACACAACCAACTTCAGTGGTCGCAAACTCAAGCGTTACACAAACCATTTTGTGCAACGGAGGCACGGGACAAATTAGTGTAACTGCCACTGGAGGAACGCTTCCTTACAGCGGTATTGGCGTGAATACGGTTGTTGCTGGGACCTACACCTACACAGTATCTGACGCTAACGGTTGTAGTAATTCAACGACCATAAGCATCACTGAACCTACGGCACTTACCCTAAGTATTGTTGGAATTGATCCTTTATGTAATGGTAACAGTAACGGCTCTGCAACAGCGACGGTTAACGGTGGAACCGCTCCTTACACCTATTCGTGGACTAACGGTTCATTGACCAACCAGGCGGTAGGATTATCGGCGGGTAGTTATTCCGTTATAGTAACGGATGCTAACGGATGCCAAATCAATGGAAATATCATCCTAAATCAACCTGGAACCTTGTCGGCAAGCAGCGCTGTAACAAGCCCAATACTCTGTTTTGGCGGATCGGGGCAAGTGACTGTATCTGCTAACGGTGGAACTTTACCTTACACTGGAACCGGTGTATTTAATGTAGTCACAGGAAACAACAGCTATACCGTCACGGATGCGAATGGATGTACAGCGAGCACCTCAATCATCGTTCCGCAACCAACCCAGGTGATTGCCTCATCGGCCATTGCATCTCCGATACCGTGCTTTGGAGGCAATGGAAATATTATCGTTACTGCAACCGGTGGTACACCTACTTACACGGGAACAGGATCCTTCAGTGTACCGGCTGGAACCTATACCTACACGGTTACCGATGCCAATGGATGTACGAACGCAACCACCATCACCATCACTCAACCGAGCGCATTAACTCCAGCGGCCAATATTACTACAGCAATCCCTTGTTTTGGAGGAACCGGAACTGTAACGGTAAGTGCCATTGGAGGTACTCCAACCTATAATGGAACGGGGAACTTCACTGCAACAGCAGGGATTCAAAACTATACCGTTACAGACGCCAACGGATGTTCTGCCTCCGTTTCTATCAACGTTGTCCAACCCTCCTTACTTACTTCAAGCATAAATAGCCAGAATGTAACATGTAACGGACTCAATAATGGTTCCGCCACCGTAACTGCTGCTGGGGGAACACCGGTATATAGCTACTTATGGAGTAATGGTAATACAACCTCAACGGCAACTAACCTAAGCCCTGGAGCTTATTCTGTTACGGTAACAGATGCTAATGGATGCCAAAGTGTATCAAATGTGGTTATTACCCAACCAACCCTTCTAACCAGTTCGTTAACGCAAACCAGCAATGTTCTATGCTTCGGAGGAACCGCCAATGTTTTTGTAGCTGCCAATGGAGGAACTGCACCTTACACAGGAACTGGAACGTTTAGCGTAGTGGCAGGGAACACCTTCTTTACCGTATCGGATGCCAATGGATGTACCTCGACATCTTCAATTTTGATAACCCAACCACCTCAACTAATTGCAAGCGCCAGCCAAATCAGCCCAATCCTTTGCTTTGGAGGACAAGCGATTGTTACCGTAAGTGGAAATGGCGGAACACCTTCCTACACTGGAACGGGAAGTTTCAACTCCTTTGCTGGAAATAATACCTATACGATTCAGGATGCCAACGGATGTACTGCATCTTCAACCATCAATATTACCCAACCGAGTGATGTAACTGCAACATTTAATAATTCAAATGTTACTTGTTTTGGCTTTACCAACGGTGCATCAACCGCCTCCGTTTCTGGAGGAACCCCGGGTTATACTTACTTGTGGTCAACTGGGTCGACCATCAATAGTATATCCGCCCAACCCGCTGGAACCTACACGTTACAAGTTACGGATAACAATGGGTGTATATTCAATTTTAATACTACCATTACACAACCTGCACTTTTAGTTTCGACGGCGAATATCATATTGCCTATAGCATGCTTTGGTGGTCAAGCCATTGTGTTAGTGAACGGAGCTGGTGGTACTCCTCCATACTCAGGAAATGGAACCTTTTTTGAATTTGCAGGAACCTACACCTACACGCTTACCGACCAAAATGGATGTACAGGTTCGACTACAATCAACGTACCTCAACCTGCTCCATTTATAGCTACCGCAACCATTACTAATCCGATTCCTTGCAACGGCGGACAAGCAACAGTAGTTGTTACCGGTACAGGAGGAACGGCGCCATACACCGGTACTGGAACTTTTAATGTTACAGCAGGAACCTATACCTACACGCTGATTGATGCCAACGGTTGTACTGCAACAACCACCATAACGGTTACGCAACCAGCCGTTTTGAACGCTACTGCTACCATTATTAGCCCCATTTTGTGTAACGGAGGAAGTGCTACGGTGCAAGTTACGGCAACCGGGGGTTCGATTCCTTATAGCGGAGTTGGTAACTTCAGCGTTGTAGCTGGTAATTATACGTATCTCGTATCCGATGCGAATGGATGCAATACTTCTGTAAGCATCAATGTGCCGCAACCAACACTTTTAGTAACCAATGTAATTCCTACCAATATTTCTTGCTTTGGTGCAAATGATGGAAGTGCCATAGTTTTCAATAGCGGAGGAACACCACCACTATCCATTTTATGGTCTAATGGGGCTACTACCAACAGCATAAGTAATCTTGCTCCCGGAAATTACAACGTCACGGTTACGGATGCCAACGGATGTCAAAACATTAATAACTTCACCATAACTCAACCTAACGTACTTGTTGCGACTGCGGTAGAGCTCACCCCTATTTTGTGCTTTGGAGGAAATGCTATTGTTAATGTTTCCGCTACAGGGGGCACCAATCCATATTCAGGAACTGGCAATTTCTTCCCGGTTGCAGGAACCTATTCATACATCGTTTCTGATGCACAGGGTTGTTCCGATACCGCCAGCATTACGATTACGCAACCGACACAGCTGACTGCGGTAGCAACCATTATATCTACGGTACCATGTTTTGGCGGTCAGGCTCAAATTAATATTGCTGCGGTGGGTGGTGTTGCACCTTATACTGGAGTTGGTAACTTCAACGTGAGTGCTGGAAATCAATCGTTCACGGTAACCGATGCCAACGGATGTGCATTTACTGTGAATTTGTTTATTGCACAACCTGCCATTTTAAGTTCTGTTATGACATCACAAAATGTGACATGTTTCAATGCAGGTAACGGTACCGCAACAGTTACTACCAACGGAGGAACGCCTGGATATCAATATTTATGGTCTAACGGACAAACAACCGCTACTGCTACGAATTTAGTTCCTGGTTTATACAGTGTAAACATCACCGACACCAATGGTTGTCAAACAACGAATCAAGTTACTATAACCCAACCTACAGTTCTCCAAGTAAATTCGAGTTTAAGTACCCCAGTATTTTGTTTCGGAGGAACGGCAACGGTGAATGTCTCTGCCTCAGGAGGTACGGCACCATACACAGGAACAGGATCCTTCCAACAAGGGGCTGGAACAACCACGTATTATGTAACAGATGCCAATGGGTGTTTGGATTCTACAACGATTACCGTAAATCAACCGGCTCCGCTGATTGCATCGGTACTGCAAACTTCAACTGTCTTGTGTTTTGGAGGTACTGCAACGGTGGATGTAACGGCGATTGGTGGAACGCCTAACTACACTGGTACGGGAACCTTTACCGTAGCTGCAGGATGGAATACCTTTAACGTTACGGACAATTACGGTTGTTTAGATACCATTTCCATTTTTGTTTCCCAACCAACCTTGTTGGTGGCAAATTCAACCTTAATCGCGCCTATTTTGTGTAACGGTGGAAATGCGGTAATTGACATCACTGCAACGGGCGGTACACCTTCATACAATGGAACAGGTAACCTTACCGTGACCGCGGGAACGTATACGTACACCGTAACTGATGCCAATGGTTGTACAGCAAATACTACCATTACCGTTAATCAACCTGCTATTTTACAAGCCGTTGCCACAGTAACGTCACCGATTGTATGTAACGGAGGAACTGGAACCATTACAGTTTCTGGAGTTGGTGGTACGGCACCATATACTGGTGTTGGTTCTTTCAATGTTCCAGCAGGAACATATACCTACAACCTTGTGGATGCAAACGGTTGTCAGGCGAGCGTTACCATCACACTAAATCAACCGCCTGTTTTAAGCATCAGCTTAACTCAAATTAATGTGAACTGTAACGGATTTGCTACGGGTAGTATTACCGCAAACCCTGCCGGTGGACAAGGACCTTATTCTTATCTATGGAGCAATGGACAAACAAGTCAAACGATTAGTAATTTAATTGCAGGAACCTACACTGTGTTAGTAACTGACAATTTAGGTTGTACGATCAATGGTAGCGCAACGATTACACAACCTGCCGCACCAATTCTACTTCAAGAAACCCATGTCAATGTCCTTTGTTTTGGCAACAATACTGGCTCTATTAACCTTACCGTTAGTGGGGGCACCTCACCTTATTCTTATCAGTGGTCTAACGGCTCCACCAACCAAGACATCAACAACCTCATCGCTGGAACGTATAATGTGACGGTAACGGACGCCAACGGTTGTACAGCCGTGTTGAGTGTGAACGTTACCCAACCGGCACTACCTTTATCCGTCGGATACACAGTCAGCAATGTGAGTTGCTTTGGACTGGCAGATGGTGCAATAGATGTAACCCCTCTTGGTGGAACAGGACCTTTTACTTACTTCTGGACTACAGGTCAAACATCCGAGGACTTAAATAATGTGCCTCCTGGAACATATATAGTCGCCATTACCGATGCAAATAACTGCGTCGCTGCGGCTCAAATTGTTGTCACGCAACCATCGGCACCTTTATCTGGAACTATTACCCAAAATCCGATCAGCTGTTATGGTTATAACGATGGTCAATTAACTGCGAACGCGTCAGGAGGAACTGCACCTTACAACTACCTGTGGTCGCCAACAGGTCAAACCGGTAGTATAGCCAGTTTATTAGGTCCAGGAAATTATATAGTGACCATAACCGACGCGAACGGATGTACGGCTGTAACGAACGATGTTTTGGCAAGTCCTCCACCTCTTATTGCTAACTTTACCGTAAGTGATAATGTGGTTTGTTTGCCTTCTACAGTAACATTTACGAACTCAAGTATCGGAACCTTTAATACGGTTCTATGGACTTTCTCGAATGGAACGACCTATTCCAGCAATCAATTCACGGCAAATTTCACCAATTTAGGATGTGTAGATGTGACCATGCTAATCACCAGTGCTAATGGATGTACTGCGGATACTACCATCAACAGCGCGGTTTGTGTGGTGCCTGGACCGACTGCAGCGTTCAGTACTGTTACGCCCGAAATCGACTTTGTAACGGGCGAGCTCGAATTCATTAACAATTCTCAAAACTACACCGGATCCGTTTGGCAATTTGGCGATGGTGGAAGTTCCATTTTAGATAATCCAATCCATACTTATCCACCGTATACCATCGATAATTACAATGTAACCTTGGTGGTTTATGATGCCAACGGTTGTACGGATACAGTTACGGGAATTGTTGAAAGCAACGATGTTGTGAGGCTAACCGTTCCTAATGCTTTCACGCCGAACGGAGACGGCTTAAACGATGTCTTTACGCCGGTAATTAGCAATTCGACGCAAGTGAAATACTATCGATTTGAGGTGTACAATCGTTGGGGACAAATCGTATTTGAAAGCAACAAGCCTGGCGATGGTTGGGATGGAAAATACAAAGGAAAACTGGTACAATTCGGAACTTATACATGGAAAGTCAGTTACGATGTTACTGATCAAGGAAGCACCAATGCTGATGGTCATGTTACCTTAGTTAAATAACCGTTCCTTGTAGAGAAATCTCTTTTGAATAGATTCAAAAGGTCGATAAATGTAATAGGCAAAACCCGCATTGACACGAATTTTTTCTACGTATTTGTGATACATGCGGTGTTTAGTAATGATTTGACCGTTGTTTAAATTCACATCACCCAAATAGGTTATTCCGTCTTTTTCAAATACAGCATATATTTTACCTGTTACAGGATCTTTTATCATGTTGCGACGCCAACCTGTTCGGTCTTTGTGGTAATGAAAATACAAGCCCATCGAACGGATTAATTCACCAAACCTATTATAAACCCAAATTTTATCGGAAGGGAAATCAAAAACGTATACGCTGTCGCCTACCTTGAATAAAGGCGCGTATGGTACTTTGTAGTAAATCGACTGGGTAAAATAGTTAGCCCCAACCCAAATTTGCGCATCAATTCCGGTTTCAATTTCTTTCTGCTTCGCCCACAAGCGTGTTCGAACATCCACCCATTTATATTCCGAGCGGTACAATTCCATCATGAGCGAGTCCTCTATATGGACAATTTTGCGATAAGCTGAATCGATTAAATCCAAGGTAAAATAATCGAAGGCAGGATAGTATTCATTAAAATTGGAAAAGAAAAACTTAGAGCTTGTTGTATCCACAATAGGAAGAATATAATCTAAAAAATACGTTCTTGGGATGGTTTGCAACCTGAGTGAATCTCCTTTTGAATTCACATTGATCACGTTTTCCTGGCAAAGTACATGGATGTTGTTACGATAATCTTTAATGAGATTGATTCCTACGTCGTTCAAGGTTAGGCTGTCAATAATCGTATTTCCATCGAATAAAAAGATGGAATTATGATGACCAGTTCGTTTTGGATAAACCAACAAAATAAAGTCTCCGTTTTGATTGATTTCAAAATCTGCCACATGAAAATCCTTCGAATTATATACCGTGTCTGGAATCCCGGGTGGTTTAACCGTTACTGTTTGTTGGGTTTGTCGTTTAATGGGCTTTAGTAAAATTTTCACCTCTATTGAGTCCTGAGAATTTTGAAGAAACGTTTTTCGAAGGGTCTGAGGATCATACATCGGATGTTGAACATAAAAAACCACTTCATCGCGTTCATCGATATGGTCCATCGATACCTTAAATCGTCCATTCAAATCCGTTTTAACCGATAAAAGACAATCTTTCCATTGGATATTTATTTCGGCATTTGGAATGGGTTCTAACGTTTGTTTATCCAAGGTTATCATGGAAATAACCTGACTTCGTAAACTCAGCGGTAAAATTGCGAGAAAAATTAGGAATACATTACGCATAGTTCCGTGAGAACTAACGTAGTTTCTCAACATATCTATCTTAAACGAAATAGTTCCAATTAAAAATATCTTCGGTTTGTCCAATTTTCAATCCCGACAAATATTCCTTTAAACGGTTGGAAATTTGGCGTGTTTCTACCGGTGGAAGTTGATAGTCCGTACCTTCATGACCAATGAGTGCAAATTGCGCTAGAGTTGCAGCAGTTCCTGCGCCAAAAGCATCTTGTAACCGGCCGGACTTAGCGGCATTAATCACTTCTTCCACCGAAATTTTTCGTTCTTCTACTTGAATTCCCCAATGCTGAGCAAGTTCTAAAATCGATCGTTTTGTCACCCCCCTCAGAATGGTATCTTCGTCTTCAGATGGCGTAATTAAAACATCATCGATCACGAACAAGATGTTCATGGTTCCTGATTCTTCGATGAACTTATGTTCCTTTGCATCCGTCCAAACTAATTGGTGATACCCTTGGTCTTGGGCAAATTTTGCGGGATACAAGCTCGCTCCATAATTCCCAGCAGCTTTAGCTCTACCTACTCCCCCGCGTGCTGCACGCGTAAAATAAGGTTCAATTTTCACCCGAACCAGTTCTGAATAATACGTTCCTACCGGCGAGAGCAGGATCATGAACTTATAAGTTTCTGAAGGCTTTATTCCAACCCAATGGTCGGTGGCAAACATGTAAGGACGAATGTACAAGGAATGACCTTCCAGGGCTGAAACCCACGCTTGATCAACTTCTACTAATTTACGAACGAGTTCCACAAATAAATCCTCTGGGACTTGAGGCATGCACATGCGTTCAGCTGATTCATTAAACCTTTTTGCGTTCATGTCAGGACGAAAAACCGAAACTCTGCCATCCACATGTCGGTAGGCCTTTAAACCTTCAAATATTGACTGGCCATAATGAATGGAGGACATGGCTGGGTGCATTGGAATGTTTTGAAATGGAAGTATCTGTGGATCTTGCCATGTACCATTTTCATAATCCATTACCAACATGTGGTCCGTAAAGACTTTACCAAAAGCTAAATTTTGCCAATCCACTTTGAAAACAGCAGATTCTCCAACTTTATCAACGCTTAATTTTAGTTCCGTTAAAGCCATGCCTAGAATATTTACAGCGAATATACGCCGAATAAACAATGTTGGCAACAAATTATCGTTAAGGTCGATTAAATAGTACATTTACTGGTCTAAATGGAAATGCAGTTCTCACCGAAAGAAATACTGAAGAAATATTGGGGTTTTGACGACTTTCGCTCCTCTCAAGTTGCGATTATCGACGATGCGTTACAGGGGAAGGATGTTCTTGCTTTATTGCCTACTGGAGGAGGAAAATCCATTTGTTTTCAAGTTCCTGGCCTTGCCTCGGGTAAATTAACCGTAGTTATTTCGCCGTTGATCGCGTTAATGGAAGATCAAGTGCGTAACTTGAAGTCACGCAATATAAGGGCCGTGGCTATTTCTAGCGCCTTAACTCCAAGGGATAATGAACGATTAATCCAGAATGCATCCGTTGGAGCTTACGACTTTATGTACGTTTCACCGGAACGGATTCAAACCTCTTTTTTTCAGGAGAAATTCCGGCACATGCCCATTGGATTGTTGGTTATTGATGAGGCGCATTGCATTTCTGAATGGGGGCACGATTTTCGTCCTGCCTATCGCAATATCCGAGTTTTGCGAGAATTGCGTCCGGAAGTAGCAATAATGGCTTTAACGGCAACAGCCACTTCCGAAGTAATACAGGATATTGAAGAGCAATTACAGTTACGCCATTCAAGCTTACATCTTTCCAGTTTTCATCGAAAAAACTTGCGGTATGAAGTCATTCATACGCCCAACAAGTTGGCCAGCGTGCTTGCTTATTGTAATGGAAAAGAGCACCTATGTGGAATTGTTTATTGCAGCACTAGAAAAGCCGTTAAAGATCTATTAAAAGTTTTTCTTTCCAATAAAATATCAGCAAGTATTTACCATGGGGGAATGAGTGCAGAAGAACGAAGTACTTCCCTTGCGAAATGGATGCGTGGCGAGGTCGCGGTTATGATTGCAACCAATGCCTTTGGGATGGGAATCGATAAACCAAACGTGCGTTACGTGCTTCACTTCGACTTCCCAGAATCATTGGAAGCATATGTGCAAGAAGCAGGAAGAGGCGGAAGAGATGGCCTCCCTTCCAGGGCGATCGCATTTGTAGAAGGAAATGAAAAGTTACTATTCCATGAGCGGACAGAACATAAATTCCCCGCGTTGAATTTGGTCAAAGAAACTTTTATTCTCTTATTAAATGAATTAAGAATTGCCATTGGTTCAGGAAAAAATGAGACGTACGACATCGACCTAATGGCTTTTGCGAAAACCCATGACATCCCTTACATCGTGCTTTTTAACCTGTTGAAAATTCTCGAATTAAGCGAAGAATTAATCCTGGATGAAAGCACTCATCACCCTGCGCAAATTCGAATCAATCTTCAGGGTTTGGATTTATACAATGTTCAAATAGCTCACCCAACAACATTTCCTTTACTTCAGTTGATTTCGCGCGCTACCTCCGAGGATACTTCAACGAAAGTTAACGTCAATTTAGAATTATGGGCAAGGCACTTACGGAGTACCTTAGAAGACCTGGAGGGACAACTTGATTTTTTGGTTCGGCAAGGTATCATTGAATACCAACCTTACAGTAAACTTCCCAAAATCACCTTTTTGAAAGAGCGTAGGCCAGATCACCACCTTCAATTAAGCTTTGAATCTTGCGAAAAACGAAAACAAACCTATATCAAGAAAAGTCAAGCCGTACTCGCATACCTTGAAAGTGAACAATGTCGAACAAAAAGCATCTTGGCTTATTTCAACGAAACGTCTGAAGATTGTGGCGAATGCGATGTATGCTTTCGTACGAAAATTGAGTCGGATCAATTAGAAACTTTTATTCTTGAAGCTTTAGCCCTCCCTCTTTCTTATACTGAACTATGCGAACGAGTACCTATTCACAAAGAGGATTTAAAGATGCTTTTGAGAAACATGCAGCTAACCCAAAAAATTCAGCTCATAGAGGGTAAATTCTACGTCTAAATTCTCTTTTTTTGCCCATAAAACCCGCCTTCCCTTGGGGAGTACCGCACCTTTTTGTTGTTGCATTCGTGTCGTTCGTTGCCGGATTTCTCATAATCACCCCCGAATACACAGCCAATTATCTATCCGGTCTTGCAGGGCTGACTCTGGTGTTGTTGAGTCCTAAAATCCGTCCTTTCCCACTCTATATCACCTGCTTTTCCTTTGGTTTCTTTCTTCTGGGCTGTTTTGCAGTACCAGAACATTCAGAGGCGAACCCACAAAAATGCTATGGTTTAGAGATCCTTAAATTCACGCAAAAGAACCACCATGCTACTGGCACTGCGCGAATATATATCAACCATGCTGGAAAATTCATTCCTCAACCTTTAAGGGTGAAATTCAGGATGAAAAGCCTTCAAGCAAGTTTAAAGGAAGGTCAAATTCTTGCCGTAACGGGCAAGCTCCATCCCATACAATCTTCCGGAAATCCTGGAGCTTTTGATGCCGTTTCTTATTACAGCAATCAAGGAATAATCTATGAAATACGTGCAGATTCGGGCATAGTAAAAATAGGAAGCAAAGGGGGTATCCTCTATGCAATCAATACATTAAGAAATAGCCTTGGCGATCTATTCGATAACCAAATGAATGCTGAGGAGGCTGGAATTGCCAAAGCCTTACTGTTGGGAGATTCGCGCGACATAGATTCGATGAGTAAGCATGCTTTTGCAACAACGGGCTCAGTACATGTGCTAGCCGTTTCTGGGATGCATGTTGTGCTATTCGTTGAATTGCTGATGATATTTTTTCAATGTTTTAGCCGTTTCATCAACCGGACAACTGCAATTGTTTTAGGAATGATCCTTGTGTGGTTTTATGCCCTACTTACAGGATTTTCACCGAGTGTGGTACGCGCCGTTCTTATGTTTACGGTCGTACATCTTGGTCAAATACTTGGCCGTCAATCGAACGCCAACCATTCGGTAATAGCCTGTGCTTTTATCATGGTAGCCCTAGATCCAACATGCTTTAACGACATAGGTTTTCAGCTTTCCTTTTTGGCGGTATTAGGGATCATCCATTTTAATGCTCCCATTGAACAACTAATATCCTTCAAAAACAAGGCAAGTATTTTCCTTTGGAAGGCTACCTCTGTAACACTGGCCGCCCAAATTTTAACGGTTCCGCTAACCCTATATTATTTCCATTACTTCCCCAATTACTTTCTATTGGCCAACCTTGGCGTAGCACTACTATCGACAGTGCTCATGTACCTTGGGTTCATTTACCTAGCCGTATGTTGGATTCCAGGTATTGGCGCATTGGCTTCACAATTATTCTCGTTGGTTATTCAACTGCTCAATTCTTTTGTTCGCTGCATCGCTCAACTTCCTGGAGCCCTAGAAGGAGGATTCAACCTTTCACTCATGGATACTGGAATATTGATGATTTCCATGGTTTTCCTGTTTCATAAAAAAATGAAGCTGATGGTTCGGATAATTCCCATTACCGTGATCATGATGATCCTTTCGATTCGACGCAATTCCCACCGAGAAGAAAACCATATATTCCTAGTAAAATGCCACTATCCATGCATTATCATTAAAAATGGAAGCCAATGCAGGATTATTGCGCCTGAGCGTCTAAATCGCACGCGAGAAAATCCTTTGGGAACAGTCGTTGAAGATTATCAAAAATTGTATCCTTGCACCGTCATCAATACCCTATGGGTCAAGGACCAGCAAAATATACATTACCGAGGTTTAAACATCCTCTATTCCAAAAATACGGTAAGTATCGAAGGTAAGAGGGTCTATTGGAACATCGATTATTCCAACTTCAACCATTGGAAACTTAGCAGTGGAAAGTGGAAGCAGGACTTTACTCCGTTTAAAATCGTTCGATAATTCTACCCTTTTTTCAACAGGAATTTTACAGCCTCTGCAGCATTTAAAAACCCACCGGTTATCGAAATCTCTGTCAATTTAGCTTTCTTTTTCGTTCCAGGTATAATTACGTTCTTTTTATACGGAGTGGTCGTCTTCATGAGCAAATCCTTGACTTCAACGGCACTCAAATTGGGGAAATAACTTCGAATAAGTGCCGCAACCCCAGCGGTTGCAGGACAGGCCATGGAGGTACCTGATGCGTCTTCGTACTTAGCATCGGGAACGGTAGAATAAATGTCCACACCTGGTGCAAAAAAATCAACCGTAGTTGCACCATAATTCGAGAACTCGGCAATAATTTTTTTAGAACTTTTGCTGCTGCTTGATGCCCCCACCTCAATCCAGTTTGCGAAGGTAGCCCCTGAATTCGCTTTGCGCGTTGGAAACGATGTCTCGATATCCTTGTTTTTAGATTCGTTACCTGCTGCATGGATAAGTAAAACATCGTGATCTAAAGCGTATTGAATCGCTTCATCCACATATTCTTTGTGCAACACGTAATATTTACCAAAGGACATATTAATAACCTTGGCTCCATTATCCACCGCATAACGTATCGCATTAGCAACGTCTTTATCGCGTTCGTCACCGTTGGGAACTGCCCTCAAGACCATGATTTGAACGTTCGCTGCAATACCGTCAATGCCCACCCCATTACCTCTGCTGGCTCCAATGATGCCTGACACATGGGTGCCATGCATTGCATCAGGTCCTTCATAGCGGTTGCAACCGTAATATCGGTTAGATAGGTCCAAAGGATTATCTCCAACAACAGCTCTTCTTAAGCTGTCCGCATCAACGTTGGCCATTTTCATTTGACCTTCCATTGAGCTTTTCGCACTCGCTAATTCAGCCTCCAATTGCTCGGGCGAATAGGCCAACAGAATGACTCCCATGCGTTTTTTTATGCGTTCCTCCATGGCGTTTGTCGGTACATACTTTTTATTGGTTTCTTTGCTGAAGGGCGCTCCGGTTTGATTTTTAACGTTGTTGATGTAGTCGGATAACAGTTTTACATTTTGATACGACATTTGAGTTTGCATGACCTCACTGTCGTAGGTGCTTCTCAATTTTTTATACTTGGCAAAGCGCTCTGAATCGGCTCCGCTCAATTTCGTGGTATCCTTACCTTGAAAATAAGCTCTTTCTATGAAAACTAATCGTTTTAACTCGGAGGCTTCGTCGCCAATATCTTCAACTTTTCCTCCTAGAAATGACCAACCATGGACGTCATCGATGTATCCGTTATGGTCATCGTCTTTTCCATTTCCTGGCACTTCTCCTTTATTCACCCAAATAACCTCTTTAAGGTCTGGGTGATCTGTTTCTACTCCGCTATCTATAACGCCAACAATTACAGGAACCGACTTGCGTCCCTGGAGTAATCGATACGCCTCTTCTGCAGCTGTTCCATAGATTCCGTCTTCTTTCGGACTTTTAAGGTACCAATTTAGCGGTGCTTTAGGCTGGGCTAAAGCCGTTGTGGTACTGTAAATAATTAGAGCAGGAATGAAGAGTAATCGTTTCATAATTTTCAATTTATTGATTGCGAAGGTAGTTATTTCATCAATTCTATTCCGAACTCATGGGTAAAATCAACCTTTTCAAAAAAGAATTGTTTTATTTTTGCCTCTCAAAAAAACACACACCATGATTCACACAAAGTGCCTAATAATAGGTTCAGGACCTGCAGGCTACACGGCAGCAATATATGCTGCTCGTGCCGAAATGAAACCGTTAATGTACGAAGGGTTGCAACCTGGAGGACAACTCACCACAACGAATGAAGTGGAAAATTTTCCGGGTTATCCTGAAGGAGTAACGGGGCCTGAAATGATGGTTCAGTTGCGAAATCAAGCCTTGCGTTTTGAAACCGATATTCGATCAGGATTTATCAACAGGGTCGATTTTTCGGGTGCAATTCATAAATGTTGGGCCGATGACGGTACGGAAATCCATGCAGATACGGTCATTATAGCTACTGGGGCATCGGCAAAATACCTCGGACTTCCCAGCGAACAGCATTACCTGCAAATGGGAGGTGGCGTTTCAGCTTGTGCAGTGTGCGATGGTTTCTTTTACCGAGGACAAGAAACGGTAATTGTTGGTGCAGGGGATTCAGCCTGTGAAGAAGCACACTACCTTTCCAAACTTTGCACGAAGGTTACCATGCTCGTTCGAAAAGATGATTTTAGAGCCTCAAAAATTATGGCTGATCGCGTTAAAAAAACATCGAACATTGAAATTCTTTACAATACTGAAACAATAGAAGTCTTGGGTGACGGACAACTCGTGAATGGTGTGAAGGTGAAAAACAACCTTACTCAAGAGGAAAGTACTATACCGTGTACTGGTTTTTTCGTGGCGATTGGACACACTCCTAACACGGATATTTTTAAAGATTTTATCAATTTAGATGAGACTGGGTACATCAAATATGCTCAACCGGGATCGTCCAAAACAAATATTGACGGAGTTTTTGTTTCAGGAGATGCGGCAGATAAAACATACCGTCAGGCGATTACGGCAGCAGGAACAGGATGCATGGCCGCTTTGGACGCCGAGCGGTATTTGGCCAGTAAGCATTAACTTTCAAAAAAGTCACACTTTCTTTCTTCGATATCAAAGTATCAACTAAATTTGCCACGACTAACCCTTCCAAAATATGGACACCGGCTCAAACCTTAATTATATTCCTTTATTGATGCAAGTAGCGGTTGCTGCAGGTTTTGTAGTATTTACGCTGTTTGCCACACACATGCTAACACCAAGGGTAAAGACCAAGAAAAAAGAAGAAAACTTTGAATGTGGAATTGAAGGACAAGGAAACGCTCGTTTTCCAGTGTCCATTCGTTATTTCATGACAGCCATACTTTTTGTTTTATTCGATGTTGAGGTAATCTTCTTTTATCCCTATGCGGTTAACTTTCATCAATTGAAAATGGAAGGGCTTTTAGCAGTGGTCATGTTTGTTGGCTTCTTCCTTGTCGGTTTTATGTATGTCCTTAAAAAAGGTGCTTTAGAATGGGAAAAATAGAAGATCTCGAAGTAATCAATGGGGAAGGTTATCAATTAACCACCCTGGATAAAGCAGTGGCTTTAGCGCGCGCTAATTCCGTGTGGCCCCTCCCTTTTGCAACTTCTTGTTGCGGGATTGAATTCATGGCTACCATGGGATCCATGTACGATTTATCGCGCTTTGGTATGGAAAGAATGAGTTTCACGCCGCGTCAGTCCGATCTGCTCATTGTTGCCGGGACAATTTCAAAGAAATTAGGTCCAGTGCTTCAAAAAGTGTACGAACAAATGGCCGAACCCAAATGGGTTCTTTCGGTGGGTGCATGCGCTTCTTCTGGAGGAATTTTCGATACCTACAGCGTATTGCAAGGTATTGACCGAATCATTCCCGTAGATGTTTATGTACCAGGTTGCCCTCCTCGTCCCGAACAAATTATCGATGGGGTAATGAATATTCACCGCTTGGTAAAACATGAACCCATGCGACGTCGGTACAGCGAGGAATACCGACATTTATTGAGCGAATATAAAATCGAAGTAACCAATGCAGAAAATGACAAATAGTGCGTTAGCAGAGGCCTTGAATTCCCTGCTTGGCGAACGAATTGTTACAAGCGAGGAGTTGTACGATACATTGGTAGTTGAGGTATCTTCGGCTGATGCCTTTTCGGTCATTGAAACCTTGAAATTAGACCCAAAGTTATCGTTCAATTTTCTCACCTTGATTGGTGGTGTACATTACCCGGAAAATCCAGGTAGAGAACTTTGCGTGGTGTACCATCTTCACAGTTGGAAAAATGCCATTAGGTTGCGCATCAAAGCTTATTTACCTGCAGAAAATCCATCCATACAGAGTTTAACTTCGTTGTATGAAACAGCAAACTGGATGGAACGTGAAACCTTCGATTTTTTTGGAATCAAGTTTGAAAATCACCCCAACTTAACGCGGATTCTGAACATGGATGACATGGATTACCACCCCATGTTAAAAGAGCACCCGCTAGAAGATGGTACCCGTGAAGATAAAGACGATCGCTTTTTTGGCCGCTAATTAACTTTCTGAAGATGAACGCAAACGATAACCTTATTCGACTTTCCAACGGCCAAGTTTTATCCAAAGAAACGATTGACGGCGACATTGCCACCATTAACTTTGGTCCAACTCACCCTGCAACCCATGGAATATTTCAGAACATCTTGACGGTTGACGGTGAGAAAATCTTAAATTCTGTGCAAACCGTTGGTTACATCCACCGCGCCTTTGAAAAACTCGCCGAACGTCGTCCGTACAACCAAATTACTCCGATAACGGATCGTTTGAATTATTGCTCCTCCCCTATTAACAATTTGGGTTGGCATATGACCGTGGAAAAACTCTTGCAGGTGAAGGTTCCGAAACGTGTGGATTACATGCGCGTGATCATTATGGAACTTGCCCGAATCGCGGATCACTTAATTTGTGATTCCATTATTGGCGTTGATACCGGTGCATTAACCAGTTTCTTTTACCCTTTTTCTGAACGGGAAAAAATATACGAACTCTACGAAGAAATGTGCGGTGCGCGTTTGACCACCAATATGGGGCGTATCGGAGGTTTTGATAAGGACTTCAATCCTGTTTTTCACGCGAAACTCAAAGAATTCATCCGTACTTTTCCTGCGGCATTTGAGGAATGGAACGGAATGTTGGAGCGCAATAGAATTTTCATGGACCGAACAAGAGGTGCAGGACCTATTTCAGCGGAACGAGCTCTAGCCTATGGATTTACCGGACCAAACTTAAGAGCAGCTGGCGTAGACTACGATGTGCGAGTAATGCACCCTTATTCATCCTACGAAGATTTCGATTTCATCATTCCTGTTGGGGTGAATGGAGATACTTACGACCGCTTCATGGTACGTCAAGAAGAAATCCGTCAAAGCCTTAGGATTATTGAACAAGCCTACAACAATTTACCCGAAGGCCCCTTCCACGCGGAAGTACCCGAGTTTTTCTTGCCGGATAAAAAAGACGTGTACAACAACATGGAAGCCTTGATTTACCATTTTAAAATCATCATGGGAGAATCTGAAGTGCCGGTTGGGGAAGTTTACCATAGCGTTGAAGGCGGAAACGGAGAATTGGGGTATTATCTAATCAGTGATGGTGGACGATCTCCGTACAGGCTGCAGTTTCGCCGACCTTGTTTTATTTATTACCAAGCATATCCCGAGATGATTACGGGATCGAATATCAGCGATGCCGTTATCACCTTGAGCAGCATCAACGTTATAGCAGGAGAATTAGATGCATAAACTATGAGCCATTCCACCAAACCCATGTTATCCGCTGAACCTGTTGAATTTTCAGGAGAATTACTCGCCAAAATGGAGGAGGCCAAAAACCTTTTCCCCAACGGCAAGGAAAAAAGTGCCTTATTAAAAATGCTGCATTTAGCTCAGGCAGAATTCGGTTGGGTTAGCGTACCTACCATGGACAAAATTGCCGATCTTTTATCGATTCAGCCCGTTGAGGTCTATGAAGTGGCAACGTTCTACACCATGTTTCACCTTGAACCGGTAGGTAAATATGTTTTTGAGGTTTGCCGAACGGGACCATGCATGTTGGTTGGAAGTGACCAATTAATTGAACACATAGGCAAAAAATTGAACATAGGTATGGGTGAAACAACCTCGGATGGCTTGTTTACCTTAAAAACCGCTGAATGTTTAGGCGGTTGTGGGTATGGTCCATTGCTTCAATGCAGGCATCGTTTTCACGAACATTTAACCCCCGAAAAAGTAGACGAACTCATCGAACAATACAAGCGAGGTGAAATAGAACCTGGAGCCTTATGAAAAGCAGAAAATTACTTTTAGAGCATTTGGACGTTCCCGGAATACAGGGGATTGAAACGTATGTAAAACAAGGCGGATATACTACTCTCGAGAAGGCGCTCAAAAAAATGAGCCCAGACGAGGTGGTGGAAGAAGTTAAAAAATCGGGCCTTCGAGGTCGTGGTGGCGCAGGATTCCCCACAGGACTTAAATGGTCTTTTTTGGCGAAACCCGAAGGAATTCCTCGTTACTTAGTGTGCAACGCGGACGAATCCGAACCTGGAACGTTCAAAGACCGTTACTTAATGGAAAAAATCCCCCATCTTTTAGTGGAAGGAATGATTTTATCCTCGTACGCTCTTGGTGCAAATACCTCGTACATCTACATCCGCGGGGAATTCATGTACGTCTTAGAAATTTTACAAAAAGCCATTCAAGAAGCCTATGCTAAAGGGTACCTTGGTAAAAACATTTTCGGAAGTGGATTTGACCATGATTTGGTGGTTACTCCCGGTGGAGGGGCCTACATTTGCGGCGAAGAAACCGCCCTACTCGAATCGTTAGAAGGTAAACGAGGTAATCCTAGAATCAAACCCCCTTTTCCCGCAGTGAAAGGTTTGTGGGCAAGTCCTACGGTTGTGAACAACGTGGAATCCATTGCCGCCGTTGTGCCGATTATCCGAGACGGAGGCGATGCGTATGCTTCCATTGGCATTGGAAAAAGTACCGGAACAAAACTGATTTCTGCTTGCGGAAATTTAGCCCGTCCGGGAGTTTATGAAATCGAACTGGGCTTGAGCGTTGAAGAATTCATTTACGGGGACGACTATTGCCGCGGAATTGCAAACGGTAAAAAGTTAAAGGCCTGTGTTCCAGGAGGTTCATCGGTTCCGATTCTCCCCCACTTTTTGGTCACTAAAACTGCAGCAGGAGAAAACCGTTTGATGACCTATGAAAGCCTTGCCGACGGAGGATTCCAAAGCGGATCCATGTTGGGTTCAGGAGGATTTATAGTCTTCGACGAGGATCAGTGCATCGTTCGAAATACCTGGAATTTCACCCGATTTTACGCCCATGAATCGTGCGGTCAGTGCTCGCCTTGCCGAGAGGGAACCGGGTGGATGGAAAAAGTTCTTCACCGCTTAGAGACCGGAAAAGGTCAAATGCACGACATCGATTTATTGGCAGACATCAATAAAAAAATCGAAGGCAATACCATTTGTCCTTTGGGTGATGCAGCGGCGTGGCCAGTTGCAGCAGCGATTCGCCATTTCCGAGAAGAATTCGAATGGCATGTTACTCATCCAGAAGAGGCGCAAAAAAGAAATTACGGTTTAATTCAGCAACCCGTTGTTGCATAATATTTAGGTATGGTTAAAGTAACAATAGATGGTATTGAAGTTTCGGTTGAACCCGGAACGACCATTCTCAATGCTGCACGTCAAATTGGTGGTGATGCAGTGCCCCCTGCCATGTGCTACTACAGTAAATTACCAGGTACCGGAGGAAAGTGTCGAACTTGCTTAGTAGAAGTTGCTGCTGGATCAGCAGCGGACCCGCGCCCTATGCCTAAGTTGGTGGCTTCATGTTCAACCCCCGTTCAAGACGGAATGGTTGTGAACAACAAAACTAGCGAACGTGTGCACAACAACCGCGGAGGAGTCGTCGAATTTTTGCTCGCAAACCATCCTTTGGATTGTCCCATTTGCGATCAAGCGGGAGAATGCCATCTACAAGATTTAGGTTATGAACACGGTAGTGCGAAAACAAGGTACGAAGAAGAGCGACGAACTTTTGACCCCATTGATATAGGGAATAAAATCAAGTTGCACATGAACCGTTGCATCCTGTGTTATCGATGCGTATTTGTTGCGAACCAACTAACGGACCAACGAGTTCACGGAGTAATGCACCGTGGAGAACACGCCGAAATTTCCACGTACATCGAAAAAGCGGTAGAGAACGATTTCTCTGGAAATATGATTGACGTATGTCCTGTGGGTGCCTTAACTGACCGAACCTTCCGATTTAAAAGCCGTGTTTGGTTTCTAAAACCGATGGAGGCCGAGAGAAGTTGCACGAAATGCTGCGGAAAAGCGGTCGTTTGGATGTTTGGCAACGAAATTTACCGAATTACCGCTCGCAAAGATAAGTACGGCGAAGTAGAAGAAATCGATCAGAAAACAGCTTGGCTTTGCAACGACTGCCGGTTTGAGAAAAAAGACGCTGCGGATTGGAACATTCTTGGACCGAGGGTTATTAACCGACAATCGGTTATTTCGCAAGGAAAGTATGCTACCACGATTGATAAACCCGTAAAACGTATTGGATAATGGAGACTTTTTACTGGCTTGACAAATTGGTGCTCGTTGTTTTACTTTTCCTTATTTCCTTGGGAATTGCTGCTTATCAAACCTATTTCGAACGAAAATTGGCGGCATGGATTCAGGACCGTGTTGGACCGGATCGTGCCGGACCCTTTGGAATATTGCAACCGATAGCCGACGGTGTAAAAATGTTCATGAAAGAAGATTTTACGCCTTCCAATGCGGACCGATGGTTGTTTATCCTTGGTCCAGGAATTGCGATGTTCACCTCGTTAATTACAAGTGCGATTATACCTTGGGGCCCCAATTTGCATTTATTTGGGAGAGAAATTTCGTTGCAAGTTGCGGAGATAAACATTGGAATTCTCTTCGCATTTGGAATCATATCCATTGGAGTATACGGAATTATGATTGGTGGTTGGGCTTCGAACAACAAATACTCGTTGTTTGGTGCGATTCGAGCATCATCGCAAATGATTTCCTATGAACTGGCTATGGGGATTTCTGCCATCACCATCATCATGATTTCGGGCAGTCTGAACTTGCGGGAAATTGTAGAAAGCCAGCATGGGTTGAACTGGAATATTTGGTATCAGCCTGTTGCATTTATTGTTTTCTTCATTTGTGCTTTAGCAGAAACCAACCGTGCCCCATTCGATTTACCGGAATGTGAAAACGAATTGATTGGTGGATATCACACTGAATATAGTTCCATGAAGTTGGGCCTATTTCTCTTTTCGGAATATGTAGCCATGTTTGTTTCTTCAGCCATTATGGCAATTCTATTTTTCGGAGGTTATAATTTCCCCGGAATGGATGCATTGGCCGACACACCAAACCTGCTTGCGATCATAGGGGTGTCTGTATTTTTTGCCAAAATTTTTGCATTGATCTTCGTGTTCATGTGGATTCGCTGGACCCTACCCCGATTTCGTTTTGATCAATTAATGCATTTAGGGTGGAAAGTTCTCATACCTATTGCACTAATCAACATGTTGATTACTGGTTTCGTTGTTGCATTTTATCACCATTGGTTTTAATTGAGTTATGGAGTCACTAACAAATAGAAAGAAAGTCGTTTCCGACAAGCCCATGACCTTCGTGGAGAAATTGTACCTGCCTGCCATCGTAAAAGGCATGATGGTTACCTTCAAGCATATGTTGAAGCGGCGTAAGACCGTCAAATACCCAGAGGAAACGAGAGAATTTGCTCCGATATACCGCGGAATGCATGTGCTAAAACGGGACGAACAAGGACGCGAAAATTGTACAGCGTGTGGATTGTGTGCGGTGGCATGCCCTGCCGAGGCCATAACCATGACATCTGCAGAGCGAACCAAGGATCAAGCTCATTTATACCGGGAAGAGAAATATGCAGTAACTTACGAAATTAACATGCTTCGTTGTATCTTTTGCGGTTTGTGCGAAGAAGCCTGTCCGAAAGAAGCGGTATTCCTAACCGACCGATTGGTGCCAACCCAATTTGAAAGGGGTGAATTTATCTACGGAAAGGATAAATTGGTGGAACCAGTTGACAGCCGTATCGATATAACTCAACGACAATTTACCGGTAAACGAACGAAGGTATGATGGCAACTATAATAACTCAAATTCTTGGGGCTCTAACGGTGGCTTCTGCCATGATGGTTGTCCTTAGCAAACACCCCGTGCGCAGTGTATTGTACTTGGTGGTAACGTTTTTCTTTATTTCGGGATTGTACATTATGATGAATGCCCAATTTTTGGCCATTGTTAACCTCATTGTTTATGCGGGTGCTATCATGGTGTTGTTTCTTTTCGTGCTGATGCTTTTGAATTTGAATAAAGAAGCTGAACCGCAAACCGCTCCTTTAGTTAGAATCATTGCTGCAGTGGCAGGAGGTCTTTTGTTCGTGGTACTGATAGCGGCTATCAAAGACGAAGTGTTGGTTAACTCGGTCTCCAATGGTGCAAAAATATCGAACATAGGTTTAGTGGAGAATTTAGGTCACACCCTATTCACCAAATACATTGTGCCTTTTGAAATATCCAGCATCCTTTTCATTTCCGCCATGGTTGGTGCGATTTTGCTTGCGAAAAGGGATAAACAAATCATCGACTAATCATGGAAAATACAGCCTCTATAGATATTAATTTTTACATCATTTTAGCAACATTGCTTTTTGCTATTGGTGCTTTTGGGGTAATGGTGCGTAGAAACATGATTGTTTTATTGATGTGCATCGAATTAATGCTCAATGCGGTCAATTTACTCATGGTGGCATTTTCCAATAAATATGCGAACCCTGATGCTCAAATTTTTGTATTTTTCATCATCGTGGTCGCTGCTGCAGAAGCAACAGTAGGATTATCGATTTTAATCCTCGCCTACCGTCAATTACGTTCCATTGACGTTAACTTATTCAATAAACTCAAAGGCTAATCATGAACATTGCAGAACTAATCATTGCCTTAATAATGCTGCCCCTCGCTGGCGCTTTCATTAACGGGGTTTTTGGCAAGTCCCTTTCCAAAAGTCTGTCAGGAGTCATAGGTACAATGGCCATTGCCGGAAGTTTTATCCTTGCGCTTTTCTTATTTAATCAAATTGAAAACCCGCACATTGTTACGCTTTTTCGTTTAGTAGATGTTGGTTCTGTTCAAATCAATGTAAATTTTCTCGTTGATCATTTATCCATTTGGATGACCCTCATCATTACGGGAATAGGGACCTTAATACATCTTTTCTCAATGGGGTATATGAAAGAAGACGGGGGATACTATAAGTTTTTTACCTATCTAAACCTCTTCATTTTCGCCATGTTGCTTCTGGTACTCGGGGGCAATTATTTTGTTTTATTTTTTGGATGGGAAGGAGTAGGAATTTGTTCTTTCTTATTAATAGGTTTTCATTACAACGACCAGCAAAAAGGTATCGCAAATGGACTGGCGGCACGAAAGGCTTTTGTAATGAATCGAATCGGAGATGTTGGTTTAATCTTGGCGATGTTCATGTTGCTCAATCAATTTGGCACCTTGGATTTCCATGCAATCAACACAACCGTTAGTGGAAATATTGCTCAAAACACAACGGATCATCCTGCATTGATTGTTCTTACCCTTAGTTTATTTTTGGCTGCGACGGGCAAGAGCGCACAGATTCCATTGTTTACCTGGTTGCCCGATGCGATGGCGGGACCTACCCCTGTATCGGCATTAATCCATGCAGCCACGATGGTTACCGCTGGTATTTATCTTGTTGTTCGATCAAATTTCCTATTTGAATTGGTACCGTTTACCCAAGAAATTTTATTGTACATAGGTTTAGCCACCTCTTTGGTTGCAGCATTTATGGCTTTGCGCCAAAACGACATCAAAAAGGTTCTTGCCTATTCCACGGTATCACAGCTTGGACTTATGGTAGTTGCTTTGGGGTTGGGAGCCTACACTGCCGCTATTTTCCACGTCACAACCCATGCTTTTTTCAAGGCACTGTTGTTCTTAGGTTCTGGAAGCGTCATCCATGGTCTGCATCATGAACAGGATATCCGGAAAATGGGTGGGCTGCGTAAGATAATGCCCATAACCCATGTGACATTTTTGATAGGAACCTTAGCAATTTCTGGAATTCCATTGCTATCAGGTTTCTTTTCCAAGGATGAAATCATAGGCCATTTATACGAACACAACGTGGCCCTGTATATTCTCTTAATGATTTCAGTGCTGATGACTGCAATTTATATGTTTCGTCTTTATTTCCTTACCTTTCACGGAAGCTTTCGAGGGGACGAACATACCCTCAAACATGCCCATGAAAGTCCGTTGAACATGACGCTACCCTTGATCATTCTAGCCGTATTATCGGTCGTTGGAGGAATTATTAACCTACCTGGTCTTTACCTGCATGATTCAGCGCATTGGCTGAACGAATATTTGTCAAAAGTGCCAGGCCTTGATGTTTTACCACACCACGCTCCGGAGCAAGGAATTACGCTTCTGTTGATGGGCATTGCCTCGGTAATGAGCATTGGAACATTGGTTTGGGCTTACCGCAATTATGTTCAGAAGGGAAACCTCGCCAAACAAGAAGAGAACTTGTCAGGCTGGGAACGCCTATCGAATCGGAAGCTCTTTTGGGATGAGGTATATCACACCGTGTTTGTCCAACCTGTACTTTGGATATCTCGTCAACTGAACCACATGATTGAAATACGAGGACTACGCGCAGGGGTATTCGGATTGGCTCGCGGGATATCAAATCTTGGGCAACCCTTGGCAAAATTGCAAAACGGCTTAGTATCCAGTTACTTATTTTGGATGGTGCTTGGGCTCATCTTATTGTTCGGAATTAATTTATTAAACACCTTATAATTTGGAACTGATTCTTCTCCCCCTTCTTGCCGGTTTTATTTCCTTTTTTATTCCAAAAACTTGGTCTAAATGGTCGGCGTTGTTGTTTGGTGGTCTTTCACTCGCCTTGGTAATCAATCACCTCATAAGTTTCGACCCAAAGGCAACAATGGAACTATTTGCTCCCCAGAAAGTTACCTTGGGAGAACTGACCCTCACCTTTAAAATGGCATTAGATGGTATGGGATTCGTTATGCTCGCATTGAGCAATCTCGTGTTTTTTCTGGTCGCATTAGGGAATTTTAACTGTGAAGAAGGATCTTCTCCTTTATTTAATGGCTTAATGTTTTTAATGCAATGGGGTATCAATGGCTTGTTTTGCTCGCAGGATGCGGTACTGTTTTACATGTTCTGGGAATTCGCACTTATCCCAATTTTCTTGATCCTGTACTGGTTTGGAGCGAAAGACAACCAGAAAAACCTCCTCAAGTTCTTTGTCTACACCCTCTTTGGCTCCTTGTTCATGTTGTTATCCATTTTGGCTTGGGCAAGCTTTTCGAATTCCTTAGGATATGAGGACTTAGCTACAGCATCCGTACCACTTAAATATTCTTGCTGGATATTCTCCGGATTTTTACTAGCGTTTGCGGTAAAAATACCCTTATTTCCTTTCCATACATGGCAAGCCCCCACCTATTCAACCGCTCCAATGGCAGGGACCATGCTCCTTTCGGCAATTATGCTTAAGATGGCGCTTTTCGGAATGATAAAATGGATGATTCCGCTGAATTATAATGCTTTAGAAACTTACCAATTACCGGTCATAATTTTAGGATTAATAGGAATCCTTTACGGTGCTTTTATCGCAATAAATGAAACCAATATTCGGAAAATATTTGCCTATGCTTCGTTAAGCCATTTGGGGCTTATTGTCGCAGGAATCATGTTATTTACGGAGGAATCCTTGAAGACATCGGTACTGCAAATGGTGAACCACAGTTTAATCGCTGTTGGTTTATTTCTCTGCGCAGATTTTCTAGAAAAACGATTTAAAACGTCGGACATTCAGGCTATGGGTGGATTAATAAAACAAGCTCCCAAGTTCGGTTTTTGGTTCGCTGTTATGGTCCTTGTTTCATTGTCTGTTCCTTTAACCGCTGGATTTATAGGTGAATTTTTCCTCATCAAATCGCTTTTCTTCTATGACGCATGGATTGGTATTGCGGCTTCACTTACCCTGATTTTAGGGGCTGTTTACATGATACGTGCCTTTCAAACAAGCGCCATGGGTCCAAGTGTTTTGGAAGAAAGCACTGATTTAACTTGGAATGAATGGGCCGTATTTGGCATCATTGGAGTTGTAACCTTATACCTTGGAATTCAACCCAACGCAGTATTTAACCTTATAGAGCCAAGTATTCAAACCTTACTTCAAGTGGAAGGTACCACATTTAACTTCTTCTAACATGGATGCATTACTTATACTATTCATTTTTGGACTGATCTCCTTGTTTTTAGGGATTGCTAAAAAACAGCAACTTGCCTTGATAACCAATGTGTCGGGATTGACGCTGGCGTTTTTATCTCTTGCCTATCATGGTACTTACGAATCTCCTTTAAAAAGCTACGAAAATGCTTTACAATTCACGGGACAAGAACTGTTATTAGGTATGTTATGCATATTATTCACAGGGTTTATTCTCCTCTTTAATCATAGCAAAGATGTTGCGCAAGACCAGCATTACGCCGATTTAAGTTCATTAAAAATGTTTTCGTTAACCGGAGCCTTATGCCTAATCGGCTTCAAAGACTTCTTCATGTTCTTCATAGGTTTGGAAATTTTATCCATTCCCGTTTATGTATTAGTAGGAAGCCGCAAAGGTGTTTTAGTGTCAGCAGAAGCCTCATTGAAGTACTTTTTTATGGGGGCGTTTTCAACCGCGATCCTTTTATTTGGCATTGCCCTTGTTTTTGGTGCCACCGGTTCCTTTGATATGGAAACCATTGGATCTGTAATACAACAAAATGCTTTCAACGGTGAGGTTCTTTTAATACCCGGGGTATTGCTCATTTTGGCTTCGCTCCTTTTTAAACTCGGAGCTTTTCCTTTTCATTTTTGGACGGCAGATATATACCAAGGAAGTTCTTTTCCTGTTTTAGCTTACATGTCAACAACAGTCAAGATTGCGGCATTCATAGCAGCCGTGAAATTGATTGGCAGCACTTTTAGCTCCTTGGGAACCGCTTGGGAATTGTCCCTAAGCATCTTCATTGCCATTTCCTTGTTCCTTGGTTATATTTCGGCGCTCCGTCAGACTTCCTTGAAACGTATTTTAGCCTTTTCCGGAATCAGCAATACGGGAATTGGACTTCTTTCTGTTTTGAGCGGAGCAGAATTTGGTGAGAGAAATCTGATCCTCTTTCTACTTTCGTACGGCGCAAGTTCGCTCATTCTAATGGTAATACTTCAAACTACCAATTCGGAGGACGATGAAATCTCTGGTCTAAAAGGTTTAGGTTATAAAAATCCCCTGCTCGGTGTTTCAGCGCTCGTTGCACTTCTTTCGTTAGCAGGGATCCCACCTTTAACAGGTTTTTTTGGAAAAATGTTGCTCATACAGGACATACTTTTGGTGCATCCTTTGATGGCAATTTTGGCAATACTCAGCTCAGCCATTGGAGCCTTTCTATACATCAGGTTAATTCTGCTTTTATTTAACCAAGAAATGGATGGTGTTAAAATCAATATTAGCCCACTTTCAACAACCGTTTTATGTACCTCAATACTTTGCTTAATTGGAGGTTGGCTGATTCTATACATTTAATGGTAATTAATTAATAGCCAAAGGTTAAGATTATTTCATAGGCGCTTTACGAAAAATTAATATCTTTGTGAAAATTAATTTTCGTTGGAATGAAATCCTACCCTATTAAGCAGAAATTAGCCCTTGTTTTCCTGTCCTTATCCTCCATGTTTTTGGCACAACCCATTGCCAATAACGATAATGTTACAGGGAATGAAGACCAAATAATCACCTTAAATGCTGTTCAATCAAACGATGTATCCAATGGTGGATCGCTTGTCTTATCAAGCATCGATTTGAATGTTGCGCTTCCTGGAAATCAGTCATTCGCCAGTAGCACCAATGGGCAATGGACCGTCGACTATCAGACAGGGAACGTACTCTTTGTGCCAAACTTACATTTCAATGGAACCGAAAGCCTTAACTACACGATTCAAAACTCCTTGGGACAAACTTCCAATATCGCACAAATAAGTGTGGTGGTTAATGCGGTTAACGATGCGCCGGTTACTTTTAACAATTACATTTCTTCTGTTGAAGACGGACCAATACTGAACGGGAACCTTCTTTCCAACGGTGATTACGACATCGAGAATACGGCGATCTCTTGTGCCTTAGTACCAGTAAATAATGCCAACAACGGCACATTCACCATCGCAGCCAATGGCAATTTCACTTACCTTGCCAACGCCAATTTCTTTGGAGTAGATACCGTGGTTGTTTCTATGTGTGATAACGGATCTCCCCTACCAGCGGCTTGCAGCCATGACACCTTGTTCATTAACATTGCGCCCATCAATGACGCACCGGTTTTGGTCAACGATGCATATACGGTTAATGCTAACTCAAGCACGTACTTGATGCCTCTCATTAATGATTCCGATGTCGATAATCCCCTATTGCTTTCTTCGTTGTCCATGCTTTACGGACCTTTGAATGGAACAGCCTTGGTAGTAGGTGGGCAAATTCTTTATACCTGCAACCCCGGTTACAGCGGTTTAGACTCTATTTATTATCAAATCTGTGATTCGGCAACGCCTTTGGTAAATGCGTGCAGTCAGGCATGGATACACATTACGGTGTCGGCTTGTGCCCTCAACCCCGCGACCGACTGCGATGGAGATGGCGTTATCAATGCAACAGAATTGGTTGACAACACTGATCCTAATGATCCTTGCGACTATTTGAGTTCTAGCCAAACTTTAACGGTTGGAGCCCTGTGGGTGAATGCCGATTGCGACGGCGATGGATACACCAACGGTGTTGAACTTGGAATGGGATACGATTTAAACGATGAATGCAGTTTTCCTTTTATAGCACAGAATGCCACTCCATCCTTGAATTGGAATTCACTGGATTGCGATGGCGACGGGGTTACGAATGGAAATGAGATACAAAATGGAACCGATGGCACCAATGCATGTTCGCTTTATGCTATCAGCATTACGTTGACTCCCTCTAATGCTTGGTTGGCCGACGATTGCGACGGTGATGGCGTATCGAACGGAGATGAAATTGGCGACAACACTAATCCTACCAATGCTTGTTCACTATTGCCTGCAAGTGTAACCTTACCCATTGATAGCCTTTGGTACTTTTTAGATTGCGACGGTGACGGTGTTCAAAATGCGGATGAATTGCAAGACAGTACGTATTATTTAGATGTGTGCAATTACCTAGCAAGCAGCATCACGATGCCTCAAACATCCGATTGGATGAACGAAGATTGCGACGGAGATGGCGTGTTAAACGGCGACGAGCTTACGGATAACACGAATCCGCAAAGTGGTTGTGAATTTTTAGCTTCCAGTCAAACCGTACCAACAAGTCCGGAATGGAATGCTTGGGATTGCGACGAGGACGGAGTGACTAATGCTACTGAAGTTGTAGATAATACCAACTTCAACGATCCGTGCAGTTTTATTGCTGGAAGCATCACGTTGCCAATAGGTGCTGGATACACCAATGCTGATTGCGATGGCGACGGTTTAATCAACAGTGTTGAAAGTTCATTAGCGACAGAAATCTTTAATCCCGACACCGACGGGGATGGCGTGAATGATGGCGCTGAAGTAAATCAAGGAAGCGACCCGTTAGACCCATGTGATCCGGCACCAACACAATCCTACTGTATTTTAAACTTCCCGGAAGGAATTTCTCCGAACGGAGATGGTAAAAATGATACTTGGACCATAACCGGTGCAGATTACTTTGAAAAAAACCACCTACACATCTTTAATCGATTCGGTACGGAAGTTTATCACAAAGAAAACTACACCAATGAATTTGTTGGAAAAGCAAATGTTTCAACGCTCGGAGGCGAACTTTTACCCGATGGAACTTATTTCTATGTTTTTGATAAAAACAACGGCGAAGAAGCCGTAACAGGTTATTTATACATCAAGAACTAAGATTTACAATACAGGAAACGTTATGAAAAAAATTATCATACTCGCTGCATTATTCATTGGCAACTTGGTTAATGCGCAACAAGACCCTCAATTTACACAGTACTTTGATAACTTCTTGCACGTGAACCCCGCTTATGCAGGAAGTTCAGGCATGTTAAGTGCTAATGCCATTCACAGACAACAATGGGTTGGTTTTCAGGGTGCACCGCAATCAACTACGTTGAGCCTTCACACACCATTGAACTATCGTTCAGTAGGCCTTGGATTCACTGCGGTAAACGATATTATTGGCCCCATAAATCAAACCATGATCTATGCTGATTTCTCCTACACATTGAAACTGGGCAAAACCGCAAGATTGGCCTTAGGATTGAAGGGTGGGATTAATATGTTGAATGTTAAAACTGATGCATTCCAAAATGTTCAAGCGAATGATCCGGCCTTTACCAACGTTCAAAATCAAATAAACCCCAATGTAGGTTTTGGTGTGTACTATCATGATGAGCATTTTTTCCTTGGCTTAAGTTCACCTCGGATCATGGAAGCATCTAGCAATTCCCCTACATACCGCGAACAACGTCATTATTTTGGAATAGTAGGTGGTGTTTTTCCGGTGAGTACGAAATGGAAACTTCGTCCCAGTGTTCAGGTAAAAGCTTCCATGGGTGCCCCTTTGAGCATGGATCTCTCACTTGCTGGTATTTTCAATGATAAACTATGGATTGGTGCCATGAATCGCTGGAGCGCAGCTGCTGGTGGTTTTGTTCAATATCAAATCTGTCGTCAATTCAGGCTTGGACTTGCTTCAGAATTCGGTATGACCCCCATCCGAAACTATAATAATGGGACTTTTGAAGTTATGATGTCATACGACTTCAATTACAAGAAAACAGACGTTAAATCCCCCAGATACTTTTAAGTTTTAAACCATGAGATTTTACCTTACATTTTTTGTTTTATTCGCCTTTATTGCGGGAACTTTTTCACAAGTTGAAAATCCTTTTTTCTCCACCTCGAACGTTCAATTCAACAGCGATGTTGCCGAGGTTGGGGCGTACAAAAACACCAAAAACAATTCGATTATCCTCGTTTCGGGTCGCCCGTGGGGTATCGTAAAACGCGTTGATAGCCAAGAACAGTATTTTTTAAATTATTTTGAAGTGGATCGAACCAACCAGAAAGTTGGAGGGTTTCAAAAGGCTTCTAACAGCAAGTTCAACGAAGGAGCACTTTGTTTTACGCCGGATGGTAGCCGTGTCTTTTTCACCCGAAATGCAAAAAAGGTAAATGCCTCTTCGAAAAAAAGAGAGCTTATGTTATTTACCGCCAGCGTTAGCAAAAGCGGAAAGTGGAAGAATATTACGCCCTGCAACATCAATAATGCGAAATATTCCATTGGACATCCTGCGGTTAGTCCCGATGGACAACATCTTGTTTTTGCCTCGGACATGCCTGGTGGACAAGGGGGAACCGATCTTTACATGTCGAATATCGAATCCAATGGAACTTTGAGTTCTCCCGTTAATTTGGGTTCAAAAATCAACACCTCGGGAAATGAAATGTTTCCATGGTACAATGCAGAAAATCAATTGTTTTTTGCATCCAACGGCCTTCAAGGACTGGGAGGATATGATTTATTCGTAACAGAAATTCGCGAAGGGAAAGAACCCTTTAGCCCGATGAACCTGCAAGCTCCCATCAACAGCAGCTCTGACGACATCGCGATTTCGTACCACGAAGACATGAAAGGTTTTTTCAGTTCGAATCGAACCAACAAAAACGACGACATCTATGGTTTCACGCAACTTCGTCCGATTGTATTTAAAGTGGTTATGAGCGGCACAGTAACCAATGCTAATACAAGCGACACCTTAAAAGAGGCGGAATTATCCATTATTAATGCCAAAGGTGAGTTGGTTGCAACAGTGGTTACGGATGCGAAAGGATTCTATTCTGTTAATCTTGAGCCAGATCAAAAATATACGGTTGAGGTTAAGAAAACAGAACACAAGGAAGAGAGCTTTCAATTGAACACGGATTTCAATACCCCTAAGGTGAAGCAAAATGTACAATTGGAAGGGAGGCCTAATATCAGTTATGAAGGAAAGGTGACGGATACCAAAACCGGTGAAGGGCTTTTTAACGTAAAAATCACTATGAAGGATTTATCAACCGGCCAAGTGGTTTTAATCGGACAAACGGATAGTTCAGGTAACTTTACCAAGCGTTTCGAAAACTTAACCTATGGCAAGGCCCAAAGATTCGAAATTAAATTGGAGAAAAAAGACTATGCACCCAAAACCACCGAATTCAGCTTTGAACCCAAAATAAGCGGAGACGTCAGCATTAACTCGTTAACCGACTTGAGCATTGGAAAAGTAGAGGTCGGAGTTGATTTATCCAAGATCATGGATTTAGGGGATATTTATTTTGATTACGGTCGTTACGATATTCGTCAAGATGCTTCGGTTCAATTGGATAAGATTGTGAGCATCATGAACGAGTACCCCGCCATGGTGATTGAATTAGGTTCCCACACCGATTGCCGTGGTGCAAAGGATGCCAACAAGAAACTTTCGGATAATCGAGCAAAGGCCTCAGCCGACTACATTAAAAGCAGAATCTCTAATCCAACTCGCATTTCAGGTGTAGGCTACGGCGAAGCTAAACTTAAAGTCAATTGTCCTTGTGAAGGAAAAGTAGTTTCCAACTGTCCGGAGGAGGAACATGCGAAAAACCGTAGGACAGAGTTCATTGTGAAGAAGGTGAAGTAATCCTTTAAAACGGCATTGAAAAGCACCTTAGGGTGCTTTTTTTTAAATACCTACCCCTAAACAACAGCACTTTTTTCTCTTACACAACCATAAAATTCCTTTTAAAATAAAGCTTATCTGAAATTGTATTACACGTATTGCTTTTTGTTACACACCCTAAATTGCACAAAAAACCGTTAAATCATAATATCTTTACATCCAGTTTTAAATCAACCACATGAGCAAGTTCTTTTCTACTTTACTTTTTCTTTCACTTCTTTCCCAATTTGCTGCACAAACTCCAGGAATGATTGTTCAACCTGCGACAGGGGCTGGAGCGACCATTTTTGATCCCAACGGAGATGGCTACGTTTCCCAGACAACTGGGGGTTTTGTTGCAGACGACCAATTGGAAAGTGAAATACCTTTTACTTCGCTCATTTTTCCCGGTACTGAACCCATCGGGGACATTAACAACGGACCAAATTGTGGATTCACTGATTTCGTAGATCAAGGCGACCGAGATCCCGCTCAAAAATACCTTAGTCCTGCCGGTAACTGGTTATTTCGACTGCGCCTTGGAGGTATTGCACCCAACGCAAAAAGCTAATCCATACTTATTGATACGGATGGATTATTTGGAAATACAGGAAGTTTTGCTGATCCAAATTACACGCTTGATAATCCCGGCTTTGAAATTGAAATTGTATTAGCAACCCACTTCGGTGTCTTCGTTTATGACATACGGAATACAGTACCCAACTGTTCACCCGTAATTTCCTACCCAGGTACAACCCATTACCAAAAATCCATTGCGGGATCAACCAATTGCAGTAATCCTGATTACTTCTATGATTTCTATGTTGTTTTTGCAGATTTGGCTGCAACGTTCGGAGTTTCAACATCAACTTTAATGCGTTATGTGATTGTCGATAATATGGCTGCTCAAGCTTCTACGGTATGTCAACCGAATTCGGCATCGGATGTTGGTGGAGTTGGTAACTGCCCAAATTTGGCTTCATGTTTCCAAACCATCATAAATTATCAAGGTTTTTGTTCTCCCAATACCTTGCAATGTACCGAACGCTCTACCTGTCCTCAAATCAATGCTCCCATTAATTCAGGGGCTACATCTGTAAGCGGAACTTCTGTTGAGACCAACGGTACAACGATTCGCGTTTTTAAAAATGGCACTCAAATTGGAACTACCACTGTCAACGCCGGAACTTGGTCATTGGCGGGAATCAATCCTGCGTTAGCGAGTAACGATAATATAACAGCGTCAGCACAGGCCCCTAATGAATACGAATCGGAATCTTTGTGTGACGCAACCATTGTAGGTAGTACATGTACCAATGCACCAACCACTGCACAATTATCCACCATTTCGGGCAATAAGGGGATACGTATAACCCTTACGGCAGGAACCTTGGCTGCGGGATCCTTAATTTACATGTACAATCCAAATGGAACCCTGTTCAATCCCGGAGTTTTGATTGCGGGCTCCGTCAATCCAATAACCACCGTAGCAGGAACCAACGTGTACAATTTTGAATGCCAAACAGGCCAGTGTTTTCCCAGCGGAACCTATTACATTTCGTTCCAACAACCAGGACAATGCGAATCATCCTTAACACCGTATTGCTTTAATACTTCTAATTCCACCCAGGTTCCTGTAATAACAACAAGCCCAATAACGAGCAATTTGACTTCCATCAGCGGAACCGTACCTGCACCTGATAATGTCGCTGGCGTTTCGGTAAATGTTTATGTTAATGGCTACATCCAAGACGTTGCTACTTCAACTGCAGGTGGTGCCTGGACAGCGACAGGGCTTAGCCTAGATCCTTGTGATACCATTAAGGTACAAGCTTCAGGGTCAGGTAAGTGCTTTTCGGCTATGAGTTCCAATTATTACGTTAGCGGAGGAACTACAGCTACCCCTACCATCACGGGAAATTATTGTACCAGTTCAACCATCGGAAGTGTTACTGGAGTATCAAGTGAAGCCAATGGGACTATTATAACGTTATTTGTCAATGGTTCGAGTAGCGGTACTACAACCTTAAGTAATGGCGCGTTTACGTTCACAGGATTAAATCTAGCGCCAGGTTCTTCCGTATATGTACGGGCTCAAGCCGCTTGCAAATCGATTTCCGCCAATTCCAATACGGTGACTATAACTTCACTTTCCTCAAATGCGGGGCTTACCCTAACGACCAACCCTGTTTATGAACAAGCCTCCACGTTGACCGGTACGGGAACTAATGGTAATTCAGTCCAAGTGTTAATTGACGGATATCCAGTTGGTTCTGCCGTAGTCGTTTCGGGGGGAGTTTGGACTTTAAGCGGTATTCAACCCTTTGAAATTTATCCAAACGGGGTATTAACCCTGACCACCACCTCGGGCGCTAACTGCGCGAGCCAACCTGTTTCTTCAGGCACTGTTTTGTGCTTGGTTCCTTCGGTGAACCTGGGCGTTAACCCCGACTCTATCTTATACTGCGGTTCTTCCACTACGGGATCAGTTACTGTGGTAAATTCACAAACCAGCGTCATTTACCAAATCACCAACACGGCAGGCACCAACACAGGCAGTTCGGTTCTTGGTACGGGTGCCAACATTACCCTTACTACGGGGAATTTGACGACCAATACGATCCTCAAAATTAAAGCACTCAAATTGCCACCAACCTGTCAAAGCTATCAAACCGATACCATACATGTTATTATCAGTCCAAACCCAAATCTTTCGCTTGCCGTCGCCGCCCAAAATCCTACAGTATGTTCTGGAAACAGCACCAATGTACAAGTGACGAATTCACAAGCGGGATTCACCTATCAACTTCGAAATGCCAGCAACACAAACATTGGAGCTCCTGTTAACGGTACTGGAGGTCTGATCAACCTCCCAACTGGTAGTATTTCAACCACGACCACCTACAATGTACTTGCAAGCGGTAGTGCTCCGACAAATTGCAACGGACAATTGAATCAAACTGTAACCGTAACCGTCGTGTCAACACCCAGTGCTCCAACGCTCGGTTCTCCAAGCCAACCTACCTGCGCAATACCCAGCGGTTCTATTGTAGTCAACACACCCAGTCAGGGAAGCGGATTTGAGTATTCATTAGACAATGGAGCATATCAAGCGTCAAATAGCTTTTCAGGTATCGGTTCAGGCTCACACTACATTACCGTTCGTCCCAACGGATCGTCATGTTCGTCACCGCAGTCCAATTTTACGATCAATGCGGTACCTACTGCGCCAACCGCGCCAAGTGTAACCTTAACCCAGCCTACCTGTGCTACGCCGACAGGAACCATTGCCTTCACTGCACAAGCTGGAGTGCAATACGGTGTCAACGGTACCTACCAAGCGGGAACTTCTTTTGCTTCCTTGGCGCCGGGTAACTATTCTATTTCTGTGCAAAGCACCGCCGATGCTACCTGTGTTACCAACGGTACTGCTCAAACCATCAACGCTGTGCCTTCCCTTCCGGCTGCGCCAAGCGTAACCTTAACCCAACCTACCTGTGCTACGCCGACAGGAACCATTGCCTTCACTGCGCAAGCTGGAGTGCAATACGGTGTCAACGGTACCTACCAAGCAGGAACTTCTTTCGCTTCCTTGGCGCCAGGTAACTATTCCATTTCCGTGCGAAATATCTCCGACAACACATGCATATCCAACGGTGCATCACAAACCATCAATCCATCTCCAGCCTGTGCCCCAATAGCTTTTAACGATTCAGGCAATGGAAACGAAGACCAACCGTTGGTGCTCCCTTCGGTACAAAGCAACGACATCGATTCAAACGGTACTGTCGTCACCAATACCATCGATTTAGATCCAAGCACTCCGGGTATTCAAACAACCTTTAATTCTGCAAACGGAAACTGGACGGTAAATCCCGTCAACGGAAATGTGACATTCACTCCTAATTTAAATTACAACGGCACCGAAACCATCCCCTATACCATTCAGGATAACAGTGGCTTAACTTCTAATGCAGCCATCCTTACAGCTGTTATTTCGCCCGTTAACGATGCGCCGGTAGTTGACAACGAAACCCATATCATCAACGAAGACGGTTCGGCTTCAGGAGATTTAACCAATGCTGGTGATTCCGATGTCGATGGAAACTTGGTGGTGAATACCACACCGCTCAGCGGACCTGCCAACGGAACCATTATCATTAACCCCAACGGAACCTATACCTATACTCCCAACGCGAACTTCAA
>JAIXRC010000144.1 GCA_027485415.1 Cryomorphaceae bacterium
ATGTTAAGAGGTAGGTGGGTTCTAGGGTTCTAGGGTTCTAGAGGAAGCAAGACTCCTGGAGTCTGTACGTTTATGGAAACATAGAATATATATGGGTGCTGGTTGTTTCCTCCCCCCCCTCTTCTTTTAACATGGTAAATGTCGATAGAATAGATAAATAGATAGATATGAAGCCGAAGCAATCCTATTGTCCAGGCCCTTATGTTACCGCCTCAAACTCTATGTTTGATAGGTTTGTTGTGCAATCGTCATGGACTATCGTCTTGTTGTCTGCTGATAACGATAGACACTTGTTAGAATGCACGCTTTTAACCTTTATTTTGCCATTGCTCGTACTATATGGAACCCATTGCTGGTCTGTCCATTCAACTACACAATTTGACATACCAAATCGATTGTCGGAATTCGAATATACACAATGATTGTTTGCAGTATTCTTCATCATGATAAACGCCTTTTCTTTGTTGGGGTAGTTGCTAATTCCCCAAACATAATTGCCATCACTCTTGTTGCAACTAGTATCAGGCAATAGTGCAAAATTTACATTCTTGATACACACGCTAGATGTACTAAGCTTCAATAGATTATTACCTGATAGATCGGTAGGACTAATGGCCTTATTAGGCGTGGGTCTTGACTTGTCTGGTTTTGATCCTTTATTATTGTTTGGACTTTTAATGGAACCATAATGATAGTAATAATAATAGGCCAGGGCCGAGAAACACATGCACATGCATAACATACATAACAAACCCATGCCACCCAGGCCCAGTAATAACACGGGTGAATTCATTATATTATTATAATGTGATAATTGATAAAATTATGATAATTGATAAAATTATGATTATGATTATGTGATATTATCTTTATTACAACTTGAAATCAATGTATAATATGACTCTGTCGGCGCAAGCATTGTTCTCTGCATAATGAGAGTAACTGCTATCGAATATAATGGTCTTTCCATCCTCCTCTGGGATCGCAAAATTCCCTACGACGAGTTTACAAGTTTCATGTACGCCATCGGGTACGCATAGACCCAGGTGATATGCGAGCGATCCGTACTGGATGCCTGTGCTATCTGTGTGGCGATTGATCTTTGTACAAGGTCGCATGAGCGAGAACCCGCATATGTTGATGCGGCTTGAAATCGGCTCCAAACATGCCGTCAGCACGGGACAGTGCTCTATGTTCTTTTCAAAAAAGCTACCATTGAACATGATGCCGTAATTGAGCCAGTCTGGGTTCCCATCGTCTTCGGAGTCTACCTGCCAAGCCGATACCCATCCGTAAGATTTCAAATTCTTTTCTATAATGTCCCCGGATTGGACCCATTCGTCCCTGGCACGAGCCACATCAAGGATCGGCGCGCTGCGCATGGCAAGCACCGCTTCGTCGCGGATGGCATGCCAGTTTTGCTGCAAAGGCGACAGGAATTGAAACTGTGCATCGCTCGAATCATACAAATACGGCAAATAGTGTATGTGTCCCTGTTTCTCGATGTGTTTCCATTTCAGGTACCTCATCGTTAGGCCCGCATACATTCCCATTACCAGGTACAATACGTACAAGATGATCAATATTATTATTATTATTGTCCATGATATGCGATTTCCTCGCGATGATGACGCATACGCTATAACCGCGCCACCAGAGAGAGCAAAAGTCCCTAGCCCAAACGCCATAGCGTTGGTCGTGTCCCTTTGATTCGCATAGCTTTCTGCAGCCGCTGCGACGTCCTTCAGATCGGGGAACCACGAAAACGCAACATGTTCATCGACGGTAACCATGTCTTCTCCCATGATATGAATTTTTTGTACCTTTTCTATTTTTAATCGTTTGGAGAACGCGATGATTCCGTAGGATTCCAGGATTTGAATACCCGTTTGTGGGATTTCGCATTGTTCGCGTTCTTGGAATAAGAGTCGATGCAATATGGGACTTTTGACGTTTTTGCTGACAATGACACTGGTACTGAAAAGATGATCTAGGTCATAAGCATGATTCAAAAACATCGCTTTGCCAATATCGCTTTGTTGAAACGATGATACCCATAATGGTTCTCTAAACGTAGACAAGGATATTGGCTTTCTGCATTCTGCAAAGGCGTCGACGCAAATTCCGCCAAGTATGTATGCAACGATATACTTGGCAATCTCCTGACGAGCGATCCAAGAAGCGGCACAACGCTTGAAAAGCCTGGTCAGGTCCTCATCCTCTTGTATCAGTGTTGCGATTTGAGACTCGTTCCACGTTTGGACAATGTGGCCATTGCGTCGCCAGGAGTTAAGGTTGTAATACAAGCTTCCTGGGAGGCTTGATTCGTTGCCGTTGAATGGCAGATGCACAATATTCACAACCGTAGGTTTTACAAGAGTAAGAGTAGATAGATCCGTCGTCATTGTCTCTAGTCCTTATCTAGTCGTATGTTACCTTTACTGTATGACGATTTCATTCTTGCGTTTTTTTCTTGTCATGATTAAAACTAATATAAACAGCTTATATGCAACGTCATAAAGTTCCTATATATCGTCAATCGTGTCTTGTTACAATACACGACCACAATGACGATAGATACCTGTATTATTGGTCATCGTTTAGTTGGGATACTAATATGGTCACTAATATATAAACCATAATATATAAACCCTAATATATATTCATGATCTTCATGCGATCACAAACAAGGGCCGATGTTCCCGAGGTACCGGTTCGTAGGTCGGCACGTGTATCTTCTATGCACGAAGAACGGCAATTTTACCTAACTCTGGAACCTGGTGAAAAGTTGTACCGAGGAGAAGCTGCTGGATCGGGGGACCGCGCTAGTGGTAATGTTGCATTTTTTGCCTTGTCATATGAGGTGGCTCAAAAGTACGCAACCAAGGGAAAGACCATAAATATGTACACACTAAAGACGCCAGTTCGGCTCGTTAATGTGTGCAACAGAGAGGTCCAGGGGGGAAAAGATGTAGATTCGGTTGCTTATACCGACGGGAAGGGCAACTGCAGACGTACTAGCGTCCTATTAAACGATATCAGCGTTGCAACGGCGCTGTGCCGTCCTGGCACTTTGGTAAATGGATTTGCTACCATTGGGGCTAAGAACTTCCACGACGAAGTTGCGTTGTGTCAACCCAAGAAGCACGTTACATACCCGCCCATTGATATTGGGGTTTCCGTTGATAAAAAGCGGCCTGCTAAAAGGCGCACTGCTAAAGTTGAAAATAAATGACCGCCATGAGTAGTCATGTACGTTACGTACTCCTTGATCATAGAAGGCATTTTTTGTACACGGTTCTGTTGCCTGTTGCTTTGTTGCTTGTTTTTTCGAGGAAAAGTAGTAGTCTTTACACCAAGGAAGATTTACGCTGAAGCCCCATGTATATATACTTTAATTTGTAATCATTATTAATTTTTGACTACTAATAAATGACAAATAACAATATCAGAAATGGTATCATCATTGAACGCCAATGTACAAGATGTGCAAAAGTCGGTGATTGACATGCGAATAAGGCTCGAGGATCTCGTCAAACAAACCGGCCAGCAACGGATTATCCTTGCAAAAATGTCACCGGGGCACTTGCCAACGATAAACCAATCTGAATCTGTCAACATGTGCACCATTGAACGCGTTCCCACGGGCTTGGCACTTGAATACATCGGATGCATAGGGTCTGCGCCGCTCCCAGGAAAGGGTCTCGTAGGAAGAAGCAGACTCTTCGCTCATAGCGCAAACGGTCTACTGCCGGTCGGCGAACGTTATGAGATCATCCTTCAAAACGCGCGCGATATCCCAGGCAACACAATTGTATCGCTGGATCTCGAGCTCTTGTATCGTAATGATCCGTTTGCGCATGCCAGTATGCCGTTGCCGTATCCGACGCGTCCTTGTCAATGGGCTCACGAGGGGGATCCCCGCATATATGGGCTACTTCACCAAGGTGGTACTAAATGGCCCGGCAAGCCCCATTTGGTCTTGAAAATATGCAACGAATTTTCAGAGAGGTGCGCATATATCTCATGGATCATGGACGCTCGAATTTACAGCTGTGAGGTCGTCATGGAACCCAGGGATAAAGCGTGTATGGACGCAGATACATTTGGCAGGTTGCAAGCAACCTTGTGGGTACTCGCAAAGACCCTGGACATAGGTAGCAGTTTGATGCAACGTGTTTACGCCCTCTTTGATGGATAATAATAATAATTAGAAAACATTAAACATTTCTCTTTTTAAAAATGCATGCGGGTTATCAAAGTCATGGATAATCCTTTCGCGGACCGCGCTCGGTAATGCGTTCCATGCGGAAACCACCGCATTCTTGTCCTCAATAATCACAGAGTGGATCAGCGAATGCGTCTCCGGTGAGAACCCGCTGTACATGTGAATATGCTCACTGGGCGCTGTGTTCATTTCGTCTAGGAAAGCGTCAATGCGGTTCATGAGCATCTTCAAGGGTTTTCCGCTATGCGAAAATGCAATGAGATCCCCCCCGAACGCAGTGTTTCTAGTGTGATCGATACCCATGAATTCTTGGGGAATCTTCCTATCCATAAGCCTACAGACAACAGTTGCGTCGGTATCATTGATCATGGTGAAATGCTTCACGATCAGGCCATTGCGACCGTCCCGGACATGTATGGACATTGGGATGTGCATCCCAGCAGGCGCAACATCATCCCTTTGTCTCTCGATATCGGTAAAAAAAGAAATGGCATCGGTAATCATTGCGTAGAGTCCCTTCATATGATGATCCATCCGTATCTTGATATCATCGTGATCATCTGTTTCTTTCGACATTGTCCATTGTATATATATAGATTGTTACCACATTGCTTTTAAATGCAAATAGTTGAAAAGATATATGAGTTGAAATAATAGAAAAGCTGGTTTTGGGTATCTGTCTCAAAATAATAATAATAATAATGATACAAGAGAGTGAAAAAGAGCAGAGAAAATGGTTAGGGAAAGTGTTTGGGTGTTTTTCGTCCAAACGGGACAAGAACAACAACAAGATCAACAAGAACAACAATGATCAAACGGAAAAGCCCTTAAAATCTGGAATCCATGAACTAAAACAGCTGAGCAAGGCGAACATGTCAAGAGACTCTGAAATGTTCCACACGATTGATCATGTTGATGCAGTAGCAGACTTTATGCAAAAAGCGCTCACAAATATGCGTTTCAGGACTCTAGACGACACCATGCTTGGCTCGAAGGAAGATTTTGATCGTATCATGATATCAGCCGCGTACATGCATGACGTTTGTCATCCGGCGGGAAAGGCAAGCGAGCGTATTCGAATAGAGAAACTTGCGAGCGAGATCCACGATAATTCTTATAATGTTAGTGATGTTAGTGATGTCAGTTTTGGGTCAGTGCATCGAAGGAGCATGGAGATAATAAAAAGCATCAATAACATTACTAGTGACATTACGAATGCCAAGCTTGAAGCGTTGCATGCATTAGTGGGCGTCCACTACGCAAGTGGTCCCATGATGTTTACCGTTTATCAGAAACAATTCATGATGTGCATGATACTGGCAACAGATCTATGTTCATATAGCGACATCGCTTCCATGGACATGATCATGCCTACTGTGAATGATATTGGAAAGGTGCTCATACGGTGTTCTGACCTGAGCCACTTTACCATGTCATGGAAATACCATTTGCTATGGGTGAAACGTCTTTGCAAGGAGCTATCAATAGACATCAGTCCAAGAAAGCAGGTTGAATTCATTGATAAGTTCGTATTGCCGCACTTCAAGGCACTGCATTGCTTTTTACGCAGTCAAGATACCATAGACTGGATAGCAAGCATTAATAGTAATCGCAGAGTATGGGAGACTATGAACCAAATCCCACTGAAACAAATGTTTGAATGTGATGTTCAAGAAGAACTAAAAGAATAATGGTAATAATGTTAAATACTATCGTAAATAAAGGAGATAGAAAAGGGTTACAAAAGTAACAAGACAAGAAATTATGTTTATTATGTTGTGATTAATAGGCTCTTCAGTTCATGAGGTTGGCGTTGGTTTCTGCGATGGATGGCGTTTCTCGTCCTATTGGATAGCTTGTGAGGGCGAAGTGCCGGAAAAAGAAGAACGCTTGAAACAAGCTTGTATGCCATTTTCCCCAGGTTCCTTATGCCAGGAGAATTGCCGAGCTCGTGCTTTGCAGTGTTTTTTGTCAACTCGGTGTATAGGTTTCTGGCCAAAACCTTTAGCTTTTTGCCAAATCCAGTAGAACCGGCGATCGTTTTTGCCAGGAATGTTTCATATGAAGCTCGGGTCTTGTTATACGCCGAAGCTTGTTTCCAGTAAAGCACAAAAAGCATCCGCAACTTGTCGTCAACCTCTGTTGAATCATGAACTTTGTGTTCAAGTCCCCGTATCGCCTGATAATCACAAGCTTCCTTTGGAAGCTCAGAAACCTTGGGAATCATTTGATTGGACAACCGTAATATAATAATGATATAATAATGATATAATAATGATACATGAAAATGTTTTGAGAAAAAGGTATATTATTATTTATTATTATGTTTGACGTTTTTGAAATATTAGCCTGGGTGCGGTCCTAACCGGTAACGGATTTGCGACGCGTTGTAAGAAACTGTAGTTTGTAACTCGCCCGATGGATGTGGTATCTATTGCGCCTTGTACTGACTTGTTGTTAAAAAACGCATCATCATCCAAATGATCATACCGCTTTAGTATCTTCATGGTGTTTTCTCCTATCGGTCTTGCAAGGTCCAGGTCGATGAGAATGACATCGCCATTATCATTGATCATAACGTTGTCTCTATGGGGATCTCCATGGATGTACCCCAGGCTCCACAGCTGTCTATACGCCGCTTTGATCCTGGCGTGAATTTCAGGGGTCATCGCCGAATCTTTCATGTATTGTAATAATGTCTTGCCTTGTATGCACTCCATGCCAAGATAGTACACGCGTTGTTCCCCGCTTTCGGCTAGGACAAGCACACGTGGTACAATGTGAATGCGGGCTCTTTCCTGAGCGGCGGCAATCTCAATGTGCATGTGTGCAGAGTCCCACGCAGCTTGGGTAGCGTGCATTATCTTGACAGCGGCGCAGCGGTTCAGCTCCCCCGTTGTTTGCCAGTGAACCCTGGCTTCGTTCTTGTGTAGGAATCCTGATAAAGATTTCACGTACTGGACCTGTCCTGCCTTTCCTTTGCCCAAGTAGTGTTGTGTGGTATGTGATCCGTTGCTTGTAGCAACGTTATGCGTTCCTGCGGCTTTTCTTGTCTTTGGTAAC
>JAIXRC010000039.1 GCA_027485415.1 Cryomorphaceae bacterium
CCTGCTCCAATTCCCGAAATCGTGTTGGTCACAGCACCGTTGGACCACAGGTAGGTGTATCCTGGAGTTCCACCCGCGGCAGATGCAGCAGCAGCACCGTTGGTAGCCCCGTTGCAGGAAAGGGTTTGTCCGTTGAAGTTGGAGGTAATGGAAGCGGAAGCAATGAGCAAAGGAGGATTGGTGAGGGTAACGGAGGCATTGGAAGTACAACCGTTAAGATCGGTAACGGTAACCGTATAAGTTCCTGCTCCAATTCCCGAAATCGTGTTGGTCACAGCACCGTTGGACCACAGGTAGGTGTACGGGGCAACCCCACCGCTTACGTTGATGCTTATATTTCCATTATTTAAACCATTACAAGTTGGGTTGGTTTGATTGGAGGTAATATTTAAGCCTTGAGAAGAAAAAAAAGAAATTAAAAGGGTATCCCTAACTGGAGAGCAGCCATTGGAATTTACTTCATTAAGTACTAACTGAACACTGCCATTGTTAATATCATTTTGGGAAGGGATGTAGGACGGATTTAACATATTGGAGGATGGATTAAAACTCCCGGTGCCAAGCGTTGTCCATTGATAAGTATTGGTATTTAATACACTTCCGTTTAAGGATATTGAATTTGGAGGTGCACAAAAAAACTGATTGGGTCCAGCATTGACCGTTACTTGAGGTAAATATGTTACATTGGTATTGGCCGATGCGTTGGGGCAATTGGTCGCATCATCCACTACAATCGAGTACGTGCCACTTGAACCAGTCGTTATGGTTAATGTCCCTTGCCCATTTTGTATGGCAGGTCCACTCCATAAGTAGGTGAAGGGTGGAGTGCCTCCTGAAACTGTTGCTGTTAAGGTGGTGTTAGGCGCACCAAAGCAATGAATAGGATTGGAAGGAGATATGGTTACAACAGGAACCGGATTAACATTGAAAACAACGGTATCACAGAAATTATAAGAGGCTTGACAACTTGTGGCATTGGTATTTCCACAGACTCTATAGGAAACTTGGTTTGGTGATCCTATTGCTGGATTAAAAGTAACAGTATCACAACCGCTTAAACAATTTAGAAAATTGTTATAGGATCCCGGCAATCCTGGGCTTATGGAACTCCAAGTAACAGAGTTCTCTTGAACACCTGTGATGAATCCATTAATTGGGCAATTCTCATTCGTTGTAAACGGCCCTGAGCCGTTCGGTAGTGGTGTTGAATTGATGTTAATAGTGTAATCCGTTGAACCAGGTCTGCAAAACGTAAAATTATGAGGTCCTACGCCGTTTAGGCAGATGGTTTGACCAACATTGTAAGTTGGTGAGGCACAATTCGAATACTTGATGTCCGCATTTCCAGAAGCTCCACTAATCGTAAAAGTAACTCCTGCTGCCGCGGGATGAAGTAAAATGGAAAATGTAAAACAATTTTGATTGGATGCCAGTCCGCAACATTCCCCTAAACCGCCTCCGGGTATTTGGGCTAAAAAAGAGGCTGTTGCTGTTGGAGAGGAAGTCAAGTTAACGTTGTAATTGGGGACGTTTCCGATGCAATTGAATTGCGAAAACAACTTATTGGTACTCAATGGTAATATGAGCAAAAACAAATAAATCAAGAAGCGTTGAGTATTCAATAGCATTATAACGAAGCTACGATTTTTTTTCTGTTTCGTTGCCAATTCCTAGGCTACCACAACAAAACAACATGTCCGTGAGCGTCTTTGGAGGTTTTGAGGTAATCGGTGTATTGTATTTTCCAAGAGTATGCACCGGATTGACAAGGTTTTCCTTTGTATTTACCGTCCCAGGCATCGTATTGGTTGTTGGAAGAAAAGATGATTTCTCCCCATCGGTTAAAGATATCGATTTGATAGCGAGTGATAAGATCTGGTGAGGAGAACACGGGTCTAAAACCGTCGTTGTACCCGTCATCTCCTGCGGTAAAGGCATTGGGTACGTTAAGTCGGATGATTTCCCGTTGGATGTACTGTTGAATGACGGTATCAACGCACCCGTTGGTGTCTACGGCTACGAGCATGACGTCGTAATCGGCAATGGTTTGTGGTGCGTAGTAGTGGAACGGATTGACTTGAATGGACTGCGACCCGTCGCCAAACTGCCAGAAGTATTGATTTCCAACGCCGTAAGAGTTGTTGATGAATTGGATTTCACCGGTGTAGTAGTCGATTTGTTCGGGGTTGGAATAAAAAGCAGCAACGGGTCCTTGAATAACGCAAACGGCACTGTTGGTGGTGGTGGAAGCGATGCACCCGTTTTGGGAAGTGATGGTGAGAGTAAGGTCAAAACATCCGAGTTGGTTGAAGGTGTACTGCGCGGTATCGGGGGTGAAGATAACTTGTCCGTTGCCCAAGGTCCAAAGCACGCTGGAGTATTGTCCGATGGATTGGTTGATGAACTGTGCTTGGAAAGGCGCACACCCGAAGTTGTCAGGAATGGAGAACTGCGCTACGAGGGAATCGGGTTGGTTGAGGTTAAGGGTGTCGGTAAGGATGCAACCGTTGGCATCGGTAACGGTGATAATGTAATCCTGAGAAGTTAGGTTGGAGATGGTAGGAGTTTGTGCCCCATTGCTCCAAGCATAGGTGTAGGGAGCAACCCCTCCTGAAGCGGTGGCGCTAATGCTACCGTTGGCATACCCAAAACACGAAGGTTGTGTTGGTGTAAGGATAAGCGCTACAGGAGACTGAGGTTGCGTTACGTTGATGATAAGGCTGGTAGTACAGTTGTTGGAGTCTGATACCACGACGGTGTATTGTCCAGCAGGAATGGCATTTAAATCTTCGAGGGTGTCTCCTGTGTTCCAGAAGTAGGAATAGGGAAGAGTACCTCCAGCGACGTTTAGGTCGATGCTTCCGCCGTTTTGACCAAAACAAGGAGCGTTGGTAATGTTGGGCATGACCATGAGGGGAGCTTGGGGTTGGGTAACAGGAACATCGAGGCTATCGATGCATCCGTTTTGGTCGGTAACCAAGACGGAGTAAAGCCCTGCAGTCAAAGATTGAAGGTCTTGGGAAGTTGCGTTGTTGGACCAGAGGTAAGTATATCCAGGAGTACCACCGTTCACGTTCAGGTCAATAGCCCCGGAGTTAGCGCCAAAACAACCAACGGCAGTGGCATTAGCAGTAATCGTAATTGGAGCAAGGGGTTGTGTTACATCAAAGAGGGCAGAGTCGACACAACCATTGGCATCGGTTACGGTAACGACATAGGAACCCGCTGGGATAAGGGTATCGACTTGCGTGGTTTGTCCATTAGACCAAGAGTAGGCATAGGGAGCAGTACCACCGTTAGGAAGGGCCGTGATGTACCCGGAAGAATCGCCATGGCAAGCCACGTTAACGACCGTACCAGGAATCAGAAGCGGGTTGGGTTGGGTAATGAAGAAGGTGGTATCGAGCACGCACCCAAGGGAATCGACGACATGAAGGTCGTATTGCCCGACGACGAGGGTGTCGATAAGCGCGGTAGATTCCCCAGTCGACCAAGAGATGTAATAGGGCGCAGTACCCCCGGATAGATTGGCATCAATGGAAGCGTCAATGAATCCATAACAAGACTGATTGGTAACGATGGCATTGGAGAAGAG
>JAIXRC010000049.1 GCA_027485415.1 Cryomorphaceae bacterium
ACAATCATCCGAATGGAGAAGCGCTTTCATTTAATGCATTAGATCCACATGAACGCCGACCAGCGATCGGACATTCCGACTTGGTAATTTCCATGTTGCCAGCTCGTTTTCACGTAGAAGTTGCAAAAGACTGCATCGATTTAAGAGTAAATCTAGTAACTCCTTCTTATATTTCTCCTGAAATGCGTGCTTTGGACGAAGAAGCAAAAACAGCTGGAATCGTCATCATGAATGAAATTGGAGTTGATCCAGGAATTGACCACATGAGTGCTATGAAAATTATTCATGCGATTCAAAATAAAGGTGGCGAATTGACCAGTTTCAAATCGTTTTGTGGAGGATTGATGGCGCCAGAAAGTGATAATAATCCGTGGCATTATAAATTTACTTGGAATCCAAGAAATGTGATTTTAGCAGGGCAGGGTGGAGCTGCTTGTTTCATTCAAAATGGTGAGTATAAATACATACCATACAATCGACTTTTCAGCAGAACGGAACGTTTTAAAATTGGAAATTATGGTGAATTTGATGGATATGCCAACCGCGATTCCCTTTCTTACAGAAAAACATACGGCATTGAAAACATTCCTACTATTTATAGAGGAACTTTGAGAAGACCTGATTATTGCCAAGGCTGGGACGTTTTTATAGAGTTAGGAATGACGGATGACACGTATCATATGGCGCATTCGGAAGATTTGACTCCTCGTACATTCTTAAATGCATTTTTACCTTACAATCGTCATTTGTCCGTTGAAGATAAACTGAAATTATTTTTACGTGAAGACAGAGCTTATTTGTTTCCACTTTTCGAATCAATCGGAATTTTTGAAAAAGACGAATCCTTTGGTTTTGAAAATGCAAGTCCAGCACAATTATTAGAAAAATTGCTCGTTGGAAAATGGAAATTGGAAGCAAATGACAAAGACATGTTGGTGATGTACCACGAATTTGAATATCAACTGGAAGGAAAAGAACATAAAGTGGTTTCTTCGATGATTAATATTGGAGAAGACCAAACGTATACTTCGATGGCGAATACAGTTGGTCTTCCTGTTGCGATTGCTGCCAAAATGATTTTGAAAGGCGAGTTACTTGAAAAAGGCGTAACTTTACCCATACATGCAGAAATTTATGAGCCCATTTTGAAAGAATTGGAAACGTACAATATTTGCTTTGAAGAACACGAAATTGAATTATAAAAACTAGAAATAATGGAAAACGAAGAAAACCAAATGAACATTGAACTTTCTGAAGATATCGCTTTAGGAGTTTATTCAAATCTTGCAATTATTACACATTCACCAGCTGAGGTTGTGTGTGATTTTGTTCAAGTAATGCCAGGAATGCCGAAAGGAAAAGTACGTTCTCGCGTATTGATGACGCCACAAAATGCAAAACGTTTCTTACAAGCATTGGCTGACAATATCAATAATTACGAGAAAACATTTGGACTAATCGACGATCCACAAGCTGGAATGCCACCAATGAATTTTGGTACACCAAGCACAATGGCTTAATTTTTCAGTTTTCTGAAAATGATTTCTGTTTGTATTCCCGTTTACAACTCTGACGTTCGCGAATTGGTGAATGGATTTTATGAACAAGGAAAAAAACTAAAAACAGAAATTGAAATCATTGTCATTGACGATTGTTCAAAGCAAGAAACGAAAGATATAAATCGATCGTTTGCTTCGAAAATCAATTATGTAGAAAATCAAACGAACCAAGGCAGGGCGCGTATTCGAAATCAATTTTTGGAATTTGCGACCCAGCCTTTTTTGTTGTTCATAGACGGCGATTCGCAACTCATTTCAGATACTTTTCTTTCAGATTACATTTCAGAATTAGAAAATAAAAACAGAGATGTGCTTTGTGGTGCAAGTATTTATCAAACTGAAAAACCAGAACGAAAATTTTATTTGCGTTGGAAATACAGTGTAAATCGAGAAAGTAAAAGCTTGAATGAACGACTTAAAAATCCATCATTGGGATTCAAAACCAATAATTTCATCATTCGAAAAGAAATTTTTCAGAAGATTAAATTCAACGAAACACTTTTAGGTTACGGCCATGAAGACACGCTTTTCGGATTTGAATTACGCCAAAACGAAATTACCATTCATCACATAGAAAATCCCGTTTTGAATAAAAATTTAGACGATAACCTTACATTCTTAAGAAAAACGGACGAAAGTTTGAAGAGTTTGTTGAAAGTCGTTAAAATCATTGACAACAATCCAGATTTTATAAAAAACAACAAATTACTTTCAGTTTATCATAAGGTGAAAAAGAATTCTATTTTGAAAGTGATGTTTACTTTTTCATTTGTCATCCTTCCAATTATGAGATACTTTTTGCGAAAAGGCTATTTTACTTTACGGATGTTTGATTTGTATAAGCTGATGATGTTAGATAAAATAAATACTTAAAGTTGCGAACAAAAAGTTGCTAATTGCGAAGGGTTAACCATAATATTTAGAAGTTCCGAATAAATTGTTTTGCGGAGAACGCTTCCAAAAAATACGTTCGCAATTCTTTAGTTCGCAACTACTTGTTCTAAAAGCATTTTCAATTTCACCTTTTCATTCTCCCAATTTTCAATTTCTGCTGCGATTTTACAGTTCTCTTTCAGTTGGTTTAATTTATCTTTATTTGAAAGAAGATCATTTATAGACTTTGCGATGGATTCAGGACTTATTTCATTAATAGAAACACCGATATTATATTTTTCGACGATTTTTTTTATTTCAATTAAATTAGAACACAGCACAACCGTATTCGCTTGAATGTAATCGAATAATTTATTAGGGAGAGCAAAACGGTAATTCAAAGATTTAGGTTTGTCCAATGCGAGTCCAATACTTGCGTGTCTGGTGAATTGCATAAGTTCTTTATAAGGTCGCTTACCAAAAAACAACACCTTTGATTCCAATTGCTGTGCTTTCACCATTTCTTTCGCATTTGGAATAACATCGCCATCGCCAACGATTAATAGAACTGCATTCTCAGTGTATTGCATCGCTAAAATGGCTTCTTCAAGTCCTCGATCGATATTTAAGCCAGAACCTTGAACGATAATTAAATTTTTATCTTCAGGAATACCGAGTTCGCTTTTCGTTTTTAACTCGTTCCAATTAAACTTTTCTGAAACGTTTCTGATAACAATAATAGGCCTCTTGTATTTCTCTTCGAAAATTTCTGCGATTGAATCATTAACAGTTATGATGTGATTTAATTTTGGGAAAATCATTTTTTCAATTCGCTCCCATATTTTTTTGACAAAACGTCCTTCTAATTCCGGAGCCTCGGTAAATAATTCATGTGAATCATAAATAAGTGAAGTCTTTTTTTTGAATATGGAAGCTAAATAATTTGCTGGTAAGGTGTCCAAATCGTTTGAAAAAAGAATATCGCAACGGGATGATAATAAAAATATAAAAAATCGAACATTCATTTCGGCATAGAATAGTGCGCCTTTGTCGAAAAACAAGTTTAATCGTTTACATTCGTAGTTTCTTTCTAAAAGTGGTTTGCTGGTTTTTCTTAATCTACCCAAAAGTTGAACATCGTAACCACTTTCAACCAATAATTTACAAGTTCTATCTACGCGATTGTCTGTAGATAAATCATTCGAAACGGTGACTAATACTTTTTTAGGCTTCAATTTAGACAAAAATACTTAATTAATTTCTCATTTTTAAGTCTGAAAAGTTGCGAGAAAAAAAAATCTGAAATATTTTATAAAAAATTCTTTGAGATTAAAAAATGATTCATACATTTGCATTCCCAAAAAATGAGAGTTTGAGGGAATAGTAAAAGTTCTTTATTTAATATTTTACCATCATTAAGCCGATGTAGCTCAGTTGGCCAGAGCAGCTGATTTGTAATCAGCTGGTCGGGGGTTCGAATCCCTCCATCTGCTGTTAATAGTTTGCGAGAAACTCAATCGGCCGACGAGGACAGACTGTAAATGTGATGGTTCATACCTTCGCAGGTTCGAATCCTGCTCTCCCCACAAACACTAACAAAGAATTTAAGCGGGAGTAGCTCAGTTGGTAGAGCGTCAGCCTTCCAAGCTGAATGTCGCGAGTTCGAACCTCGTCTCCCGCTCAACTGTGCCGGTGTAGCTCAGGGGTAGAGCGCTTCCTTGGTAAGGAAGAGGTCACGAGTTCAAATCTCGTCATTGGCTCTAGGCCTGGATATTCAGGCGTTGTTTTAAGTTTTGGTTTTTTATAAGGAGTATTAACTAAGTAATAAATAAGTAAAATGGCTAAGGAAAATTTCGATCGTTCGAAACCGCACGTCAACATTGGTACCATTGGGCACGTTGACCACGGTAAAACTACGCTTACCGCTGCAATTTCCAGCGTGTTAGCATCAAAAGGTCTTGCGCAAGTAAGAGACTTCTCATCAATTGATAACGCTCCTGAAGAGAAGGAAAGAGGTATTACAATTAATACGTCGCACATTGAATACGAAACAGCTGTTCGTCACTATGCGCACGTTGACTGTCCGGGTCACGCCGACTACGTTAAGAACATGGTAACGGGTGCCGCACAGATGGACGGTGCTATTTTGGTGGTTGCCGCTACAGATGGTCCAATGCCTCAAACACGTGAGCACATCCTTCTTGGTCGTCAGGTAGGTGTTCCTCGCTTGGTGGTTTTCATGAACAAAGTAGACATGGTAGACGATCCAGAATTGTTAGAGCTTGTTGAAATGGAAGTGCGTGAATTGTTGTCTTTCTACAAGTACGACGGTGACAACGCTCCAGTTATTCAAGGTTCTGCACTTGGTGCATTGAATGGAGAGCCTCAGTGGGTTGCTACGGTTGAGGCATTAATGGATGCTGTTGATACCTATATTGAACTTCCTCCGCGTGATAAAGATAAGCCGTTCCTAATGCCAATTGAGGACGTATTTACCATCACTGGTCGTGGTACAGTTGCTACAGGTCGTATTGAAACTGGAGTAATTAACTCAGGTGAAGCAGTAGATATCCTTGGAATGGGTGATACCAAATTGAGCTCTACCGTAACGGGTGTTGAGATGTTCCGTAAGATCCTTGACCGAGGTGAAGCAGGTGACAACGTTGGTTTGTTGCTTCGTGGAATTGAAAAAACTCAAATCCGCCGTGGAATGGTTATTTGTAAGCCAGGTTCAACTAAACCGTACCAAGATTTCAAAGCGGAAATCTATGTATTGAAGAAAGAAGAAGGTGGTCGTCACACGCCATTCCAAAACAAATACCGTCCTCAGTTCTATTTTAGAACCACCGATGTTACAGGTGAAATTAGCCTTACAGACGGACGTGAGATGGTTATGCCAGGTGATAACGTAAGTATCAATGTTAAGTTAATTGTTCCTGTAGCTATGGATAAAGGTCTTCGCTTTGCGATTCGTGAAGGAGGAAGAACCGTTGGTGCGGGTCAGGTAACTGAAATTATAGCTTAATAATTAGAGTTATTGAATAAGTTTAAGAGAGGAGATGTGAAAGCATCTCCTCTTGTTAAACGGGCGTAGCTCAGCTGGTAGAGTAGTGGTCTCCAAAACCATTGGTCGTGGGTTCGAATCCTACCGCCCGTGCGAAATATAAAAAACGAAGAAAGTGCTTCAGAAAATAAGAACATACGTTATCGATACCTACGAAGAGTTGGTAGAAAGAGTGACTTGGCCAACATGGAAGGAACTCCAAAATAATACGATTATAGTGGTTGTATCTATTGTTCTTTTCTCGTTGGTGGTTTTTGCGATGGATTTCACCTTTGGTATCACCGGTAGCAAAGACGATTTCTGGAGAGGTTTACTCGGGTTTATTTATTAAAGAAAAGTTAGCATGTCTGAAATTGACAAAAAGTGGTATGTGGTCCGCGCAATAAGTGGCAAGGAGAAGAAGGTGAAAGAATTACTTGAGCTGGAGATTTCTCGCAACGGATTATCCGATTTTGTCGCACAAGTGCTTATTCCAACAGAAAAAGTATTTCAGATTCGCAACGGAAAGAAAATCAACAAAGAAAAGACTTATTTGCCGGGTTATGTTCTGATCGAAGCGAATCTAGCAGGTGAGGTACCCCACATCATAAAGAATATTCCCAACGTAATTGGTTTTCTTGGTACGGAGAAAGGCGGTGTTCCGGTCGCAATGCGCTTGGCAGAGGTGAATAGAATTTTAGGTAAGGTTGACGAACTCATTGAGAACGAGGAAGAGTTGCGAATTCCATTTGTGGTTGGTGAATCAGTTAAAGTTATTGATGGACCATTTAACAACTTCAGCGGTGTGATTGACGATATCAACGAAGAGAAAAAGAAGTTGAAAGTGATGGTAAAAATATTTGGAAGGAAAAACTTGTTGGAGCTTAGCTACATGCAAGTTGAAAAAGAGGTTTAATTAGTGTATTAACCGTAGGAGTAAGGAAAACGAACAAAGCTTCCCGTGAGTACTTATGTTAGACTACATAAATTTGAATAGATGGCTAAAGAAGTAGCAGCTTTGATTAAATTGCAAGTCAAAGGAGGTGCGGCGAATCCGTCGCCACCCATTGGTCCCGCCCTTGGAGCAAAAGGGGTAAACATCATGGAGTTCTGTAAGCAGTTCAATGCAAGAACCCAAGATAAAGCAGGAAAGGTTGTTCCGGTAGTTATTACTGTCTATGCAGACAAGTCGTTTGATTTTATTCTCAAAACGGCGCCTGCTGCGGTACAGATTATCGAGCAAACAAAAATCAAAAAAGGATCTTCAGAACCGAATAAATCGAAAGTTGGTACCATTTCATGGGATCAAATTAGGGTTATTGCTGAAGATAAGTTGGCAGATTTGAACTGTTTTACGGTGGATGCCGCAATGTCCATGGTGGCTGGCACAGCCCGAAGTATGGGGGTTAATGTTAAAGGGGGCGAAGCTCCAAAAACTAAATAAATCGAACAGACATGAAAAGAATTTCTAAAAAAAGAAAAGAGGTTTTGTCTAAAGTCGATTTAGCAAAAGCCTATCCACTTGCGGAAGCTTGTGATCTTGTAAAGGTGATTTCCACCACTAAATTTGATGCATCCGTTGATATTGCCGTACGTCTTGGAGTAGATCCGCGTAAAGCAAATCAGATGGTTCGTGGCACGGTAGCGTTACCCCATGGTACAGGTAAGGACATGCGTGTTTTAGTGCTTTGTACTCCCGATAAAGAGGATGAAGCTAAAGCTGCAGGTGCTGACTTTGTTGGGTTGGACGATTATATTGCCAAAATCAAAGACGGTTGGACCGATGTTGATGTGATTATTACGATGCCATCTGTGATGGGTAAGGTGGGTGCTCTAGGTCGAATTTTAGGGCCGCGAGGATTAATGCCAAACCCCAAAACTGGTACCGTAACCCCGGACGTAGGTAAGGCAGTTCAGGAGGTAAAGGCTGGAAAAATTGACTTTAAAGTGGATAAATACGGTATCGTACATTCTGCGGTAGGTAAAGTTAGTTTTGATGCTTCGAAGCTGAAAGAAAATGCCAACGAGCTCATTCAAACCTTGGTTCGATTGAAGCCCTCTGCTGCGAAAGGAACGTACATCAAAAGCATTGCAATCAGCTCTACGATGAGTGCCGGAATTCAAATAGATACCAAATCAGTAACTGCTTAAAATTGTACGTATGAACAGAGAACAAAAAGCACAGTACATTGATGATTTGGCCGCTGAATTATCAACAGCAAATGTCCTGTATTTAACCGATACAGCAGAGTTAACAGTTGAATCCGTTAATGCCCTGAGAAGACGTTGTTTCCAGACACAAATATCCTTAAAGGTTGTTAAAAACGCCTTATTGAAAAAAGCTATGGAGCGCGTTGAAGGCCGTAATTACGGAGAACTGAAAAGTCTATTGAAAGGTTCTACCTCCATTATGATCAGTCAGGAAGCAAACGCCCCTGCACGATTGATTCAAGAATTCAGGAAAAAGAACGCTAAGCCCATTTTAAAGGGAGCTTACGTTGAAGAAGCTATATTCGTTGGAGACAATCAATTGATCACCTTGGAATTCATGAAGTCGAAAGATGAATTGATTGGTGAAATCATCGGTCTATTACAAAGTCCTGCCAAGAATGTGGTTTCAGGACTTAAAGGTGCTGGTGCGAAAATAGCGGGTATTTTAAAAACCCTCGAAGAGAGATAAATTATTAACGTTTTAAATAATCAATAAAAATGGCTGACTTAAAGCAAATCGCAGAAAACCTGGTTAATCTTACTGTTAAAGAAGTAAATGAATTAGCCGCAATATTAAAAGAAGAATACGGAATCGAGCCTGCTGCTGCAGCTCCAGTAATGGTTGCAGGTGGTCCTGCAGCTGGTGGTGGTGAAGCACAAGCAGAAGAGCAAACAGAATTCAATGTTTCTTTAAAAGCATCAGGTCCAAATAAATTGGCCGTTGTTAAACTTGTAAAAGAATTGACGGGTCTTGGTCTAAAAGAAGCGAAAGATTTAGTTGATGCAGCTCCTGCAAACCTTAAAGAAGCTGTCTCTAAAGACGAAGCGGAAGGTTTGAAAAAAGCTCTTGAAGAAGCTGGGGCTGAAGTTGAAATCAAGTAATTTGTGCTTATTATAACAGGAAAGGCAACCGATTTTTCGGGTGCCTTATCCTGTTTTTGTGCGTTATCTCTTTTTAAAAATTTAATATCTAAATCCCTTGGCAACTCAAAGCAATTCAAAACGAATTAATTTTGCCTCCAGTTCAAATAAGTTTGAATATCCTGATTTTTTGGAGGTGCAATTGAAATCATTCCAGGAGTTTTTTCAGCTTGAAACTACTCCGGAAAACCGAGAAAGTGAAGGTCTTTTTAAAGTATTTTCCGAAAACTTCCCTATTACCGACACGCGCAATCAGTTCGTGTTAGAGTTTTTGGATTATTTTATCGATCCGCCGCGTTATTCGATTGAAGAGTGCATCGACCGAGGACTTACCTACAGCCTTCCGCTGAAGGCTAAGTTGAAATTGTACTGTACCGATCCTGATCATGAGGATTTTGAAACCATCGTTCAGGACGTATATTTAGGAACTATTCCTTACATGACACCAAAAGGCTCATTCGTAGTTAATGGTGCTGAGCGGGTAATTGTTTCTCAATTACACCGATCTCCAGGCGTTTTCTTTGGGCATTCTCGCCATGCTAATGGGACAAAATTGTATTCAGCGCGAATTATTCCTTTCAAGGGTTCTTGGATGGAGTTCGCTACCGATATTAACAGCGTAATGTATGCTTACATTGATCGTAAGAAAAAATTACCGCTCACAACCCTCTTCCGTGCAATGGGGTATGAATCCGATAAAGACATTTTGGAAATCTTCGGACTTGCAGATGAAGTAAAAATTGCGAAATCAACTATTAAAAAATTGGTTGGACGTCGCTTGGCAGCTCGTTTGTTGAAAACTTGGATCGAGGATTTCGTGGATGAGGATACTGGTGAAGTAGTTTCCATGGAACGTAATGAGGTAATTCTTGAACGAGAATTGCTCATCGAGGAACAACATTTAGAGGCAATTCTTGAGTGCGGAGCTAAATCCTTGATCTTGCACCGTGAAAATGCCAACGCAACGGATTACACGATTATTTATAATACACTTCAAAAGGATTCGACCAATTCCGAGAAGGAAGCGATCGAATACATTTATCGTCAGTTGCGTAATGCAGATGCTCCTGATTTCGAAACAGCAAAAGGTGTTTTCGAAAAATTGTTCTTTTCTGACACACGTTACGATTTAGGTGAAGTGGGTCGATACCGAATCAATAAAAAACTTAAAATTAATCCAGATGAAGATTCCAGGGTTCTTACCAAAGAAGATATCATCCAGATTGTTAAGTACCTGATTGAACTTATCAACTCCAAAGCTGATATCGACGATATTGATCACCTTTCAAACCGTCGTGTTCGTACCGTTGGTGAGCAACTTTATGCTCAGTTTGGAGTAGGGCTTGCTCGTATGGCACGTACGATTCGTGAGAGAATGAACGTTCGTGATAACGAAGTGTTTACGCCAATCGATTTGATCAATGCCAAAACTTTGAGTTCTGTCATCAATTCCTTCTTTGGAACCAATCAATTATCTCAGTTCATGGATCAAACAAATCCATTGGCTGAAGTGACGCACAAACGCCGATTATCCGCTCTAGGACCAGGCGGTTTATCCCGTGAAAGAGCAGGTTTTGAGGTGCGAGATGTTCACTACACGCATTACGGTAGATTGTGTACCATCGAAACTCCGGAAGGACCGAATATTGGATTGATTTCATCACTTTGTGTTTACGCTAAAGTGAATAAACTTGGGTTCATTGAAACACCCTACCGTAAAATTGAAAACGGTAAGGTAGAGTTTAATGCAGAACCTATCTACCTTGCTGCAGAGGAAGAGGATGGTAAGACTATCGCTCAAGCGAATGCTAAAATTGATAATAAAGGAAACTTTTTAACCGATGTTGTTAAAGCGCGTTGTGAAGGAGATTTTCCTCTTGTAAGTCCGAAAGAACTGCAATTAATGGACGTTGGTGCTAACCAAATCGCCTCCATTGCAGCATCTTCTATTCCGTTCTTAGAACACGATGATGCTAACCGCGCCTTGATGGGATCTAACATGCAACGTCAGGCAGTTCCATTGTTGAAACCGCAGTCACCGATCGTAGGAACAGGAATTGAGGAGTTAGTTGCCCGAGATTCAAGGGTATTAATTAATGCGGAAGGCGATGGAGTTATTGAATATGTTGATGCAAATGAAATTGTAATACGATACGACTGGAACGACGACGATAAATTGGTTTCTTTCGACAACGAAGTTAAATCTTACCAATTAACCAAGTTTTCCAAAACCAATCAAAGTACCTGTATCAACCTTAAGCCGATTGTCGCCAAAGGAGACAGGGTTTCGAAAGGACAAGTTCTTTGCGAGGGTTATGCAACACAAAACGGAGAATTGGCATTGGGGCAAAATTTAAAAGTCGCTTTCATGCCTTGGAAGGGATACAATTTTGAGGATGCTATCGTAATTTCCGAGAAAATTGTTCGCGATGATGTGTTTACTTCAATTCATGTGGATGAGTATACCTTAGAAGTTCGAGATACCAAGCGTGGGATGGAGGAATTAACTTCAGACATTCCTAACGTAAGTGAAGAGGCAACGAAGGATTTGGATGATAACGGGTTGATTCGTATTGGTGCAGAAATTCGAGAAGGCGATATTCTAATCGGAAAAATCACCCCTAAAGGTGAAACCGATCCATCACCAGAAGAGAAGTTATTACGTGCGATTTTCGGAGACAAAGCAGGTGACGTCAAAGACGCTTCACTTAAAGCAGGTCCTTCTTTGAGAGGAACAGTGATTGATAAAAAGCTTTTTGCTCGTGCAACCAAGGATCGAAAAGCGAAGTCGCAGGACAAAGCTATTCTTGATGCACTTGACGCTGAATACCATAAGGATTATGCTGAATTGAAAGAGCGTTTAGTAGAAAAATTGATTACCATCCTGGGCGACAATAAGTCTTCTGGTGTATTCAATAACTTCAAAGAAGAGCTTATTAAAAAAGGCACAAAGTTTTCGGCTAAGGCAATTCAGGCGATTGATTTCACGATAATTAACCCGTTGAATTGGACCGGTGATGATCAAATTAATCAGATGGTTAGCCGTGTAATCCACAATTTCAGCATCAAAGCAAATGACCTTTTGGGGAACTACAAACGAAAAAAATTCCATTTTTCGGTTGGGGATGAGTTGCCTGCAGGTATTTTGAAATTAGCGAAGGTGTATGTTGCCAAGAAGCGTAAGCTTCGAGTTGGAGATAAAATGGCGGGCCGCCACGGTAATAAAGGTATCGTAGCGAATATTGTTCGCCCTGAGGATATGCCTTTCTTGGCAGACGGTACACCGGTTGATATTGTTTTAAATCCGCTTGGGGTGCCTTCGAGGATGAACCTCGGTCAGATATACGAAACCGTATTGGGTTGGGCAGGTGAAAAATTAGGCGTTAAGTTTGCTACCCCAATTTTCGATGGAGCGCATCCGGATGAAATTGACGCTTATTGTGAAAAGGCAGGTGTTCCTAAGTCTGGTAAAGTGTATTTGCGAGATGGAGGTACAGGGGAACAGTTTGATCAACCTGCAACCGTTGGGATTATTTACATGTTGAAATTATCCCACATGGTAGATGATAAAATGCACGCCCGTTCAATCGGACCGTACTCACTCATTACGCAACAACCTCTTGGTGGTAAAGCCCAATTTGGTGGACAGCGTTTTGGAGAGATGGAGGTATGGGCCATCGAGGCGTTTGGTGCTGCCAATATCCTACAAGAGCTTCTTACCGTAAAATCAGATGATGTAATGGGTAGAGCAAAAGCCTATGAAGCAATTGTTAAAGGTGATAATATTCCTGAACCTGGAATTCCTGAATCTTTCAACGTTCTTTTACATGAACTTAAAGGTTTATGCCTTAATGTTTCAATGGATTAATTAATTTAAGAAAAGTAAAATACAATGGCGTTTAAAAAAGAAGCCCCAAAAAAACAAAACAGCTTTAATAAGATAACCATTTCCCTGGCTTCACCGGAGGTTATTTTGGATCAGTCCAGCGGCGAGGTTTTAAAACCAGAAACCATTAATTACCGAACGTATAAGCCTGAAAGAGATGGTCTTTTCTGCGAACGGATTTTTGGTCCGGTTAAAGATTTCGAGTGCCACTGTGGAAAATATAAGCGCATACGCTACAAAGGTATTATCTGTGATCGTTGCGGTGTAGAGGTAACAGAGAAAAAGGTTCGACGAGAGCGAATGGGACACATTGCCCTGGTAGTTCCCGTTGCTCATATTTGGTATTTCCGTTCACTGCCCAATAAAATTGGTTACCTTCTCGGAATTCCAACGAAAAAGCTTGATCAAATCATTTATTACGAACGATACGTTGTAATTCAAGAAGGTCTTGCAAATTCCATCGATGGAGTTAATCTTAAGAAAAATGACTTTCTTTCGGAAGAAGAGTATTTAGATTTAATTGATAACCCTATTCTTAAAGACAACCATTATTTAGACGATGCAGATCCGAATAAATTCGTTGCCAAAATGGGGGCTGAAGCCTTGCATGATTTATTACGTGATTTAGACTTGAATAAATTATCCAATGATCTTCGAATTGCAGCAGAGACGGAAACGTCTGTTCAGCGTAAAAATGAAGCCCTGAAAAGATTGCAAGTGGTTGAGGCCATGCGCGAATCTCAAACCCGAATCGATAACCGTCCAGAATGGATGATCGTGAAAGTTGTTCCAGTGATTCCACCAGAACTTCGTCCGCTCGTTCCATTAGATGGAGGTCGATTTGCAACGTCTGATTTGAACGATTTATACCGCCGTGTAATCATCCGAAATAACCGTTTAAAACGATTAATCGAGATTAAGGCTCCCGAGGTTATATTACGCAACGAAAAGCGCATGCTTCAGGAAGCAGTTGACTCTTTGTTTGATAACTCTCGTAAGTCCAGCGCTGTAAAAACAGAGTCCAATCGCGCTTTAAAATCGCTTTCAGATTCCTTGAAAGGTAAGCAAGGACGTTTCCGTCAAAACTTACTTGGAAAAAGGGTGGATTATTCAGCACGTTCCGTGATTGTTGTTGGACCTGATCTCAAATTGCACGAATGCGGTTTGCCAAAAGATATGGCCGCAGAACTTTACAAGCCGTTCATCATCCGTAAAATGATTGAGCGAGGGATTGTAAAAACGGTAAAGTCAGCTAAGAAAATTGTCGATAAAAAAGAACCAGTTGTTTGGGATATTCTAGAGAATGTGCTTAAAGGTCACCCCGTACTTTTGAACAGGGCTCCAACGCTTCACCGTTTAGGTATTCAAGCATTTCAGCCAAAATTAATCGAAGGGAAGGCAATCCGTTTGCACCCATTGGTTACCACGGCATTCAACGCGGATTTCGACGGTGACCAGATGGCGGTGCATTTACCTTTGGGGAATGCTGCAATTTTGGAAGCTCAATTGTTGATGTTGGCATCGCACAATATTCTCAACCCTGCCAATGGTGCACCTATTGCCGTACCATCGCAAGACATGGTTCTTGGATTGTATTACATGACCAAAGGAAAGGTTTCGACAGAAACGGAAATTGTGAAAGGCGAAGGAAAAACGTTTTATTCTCCAGAAGAGGTAATTATAGCCTACAACGAGCGGAAATTGGACCTTCATGCTCCAATTAAAGTGAAAACCTATGATCTCAACGAGCAAGGTGTTCCTGTGTTGAAAATGATCGATACAACTTGTGGTCGAGTGCTTTTCAATGAAAAAGTTCCGCGAGAAGCAGGTTTTATCAACGATGTATTGACGAAAAAAGCGCTTCGAGACATTATTGGTGAAGTATTGAAAGTTTCCGGTACCTCGCGCACGGCGCAGTTCTTGGATGATATCAAAACCTTGGGATACAACATGGCGTTCAAAGGAGGACTTTCATTCAATCTCGATAATATCATCGTTCCAAAACAAAAAGCTGAATTGGTTGCTAAAGCCGAAGAGGACGTATTGGATGTAATGGAAAATTACCACCAAGGGTTCATTACCAATAATGAGCGCTACAATCAGATTATTGACATCTGGACACGTACCAATTCTCGCTTGACGCAAACGCTCATGGATCAGCTAAAAGCCGATCGACAAGGGTTTAATCCAATTTACATGATGTTTGACTCTGGTGCTCGTGGTTCGCGAGAACAGATACGCCAGCTATCTGGAATGCGAGGTTTGATGGCTAAGCCTCAAAAATCAGGTGCGACAACCCAAGAAATTATCGAAAATCCAATCCTCTCTAATTTTAAGGAGGGTCTTTCGATCCTTGAGTACTTTATTTCGACTCACGGTGCCCGTAAAGGACTTGCAGATACCGCCTTGAAAACGGCTGATGCTGGTTATTTAACTCGCCGTTTAGTGGATGTGGCTCAAGACGTTGTAATCAACTCCGAAGATTGCGGAACCCTTCGTGGAATCGTAGCCTCTGCATTAAAGAAAAACGATGAGGTAATTGAACCATTGTACGACCGTATTTTGGGTAGAACCTCCGTACACGATGTATTCGTTCCCGAATCTGATACGTTAATCGTAGCAAGCGGTGATTTAATTACCGAGGATGTTGCGAAGGAAATCGAGACCCAAGGAATTGAAGATGTGGAAATTCGTTCGGTGCTTACCTGCGAAATGCGAAAAGGTGTTTGTGCTAAATGTTACGGTAGAAACCTTTCTACGCACCGTCCTACCCAAATTGGTGATGCCGTTGGTGTTATTGCAGCGCAATCCATTGGTGAGCCTGGAACTCAGTTAACCTTGAGAACCTTCCACGTGGGGGGGACAGCCTCGAATATCGCAGACAGTTCCGATTTAAAAGCAAAACATAGCGGTAAATTGGAGTTTGAAGAATTGAGAACCATTGACTTTAAAGGCAGCGACGGTGTTGAAAAAACGATTGTTGTAGGTCGTTCAGGTGAAGTGCGTGTTGTTGATGAAAAAACAGGCGTGATTTTGATGAACGCCAATATTCCTTACGGTTCTGATTTGATGATTAGCGGTAAAGCTTCTATCAAAAAAGGAGACGTTATTTGTAAATGGGATCCATACAATGCTTTGATTATTACGGAAGTGAAAGGTAAAGTGTTGTTCAAAGACATGGAGCCTGGAATTACCTACCGGGAGGAAATGGACGAACAAACTGGATTCGACCGAATCGTAATTATTGAATCACGAGACAAACGCAAGAATCCTGCGATACATATTGTTGATCCAAAGTCTAAAGAAACGATGAGGGAGTATTCACTTCCTGTAGGTGCTAACGTAACAGTTAAGAACGGAGAAACGGTTGATGCGGGTGAAACCTTGGTTAAAATACCAAGAACCTCAGGTAAGTCAGGAGATATTACAGGAGGTCTACCGCGCGTTACTGAATTATTCGAAGCACGTAATCCTTCCAATCCTGCCGTTGTTTCTGAAATCGATGGAACGGCTGCTTTTGGTACGATCAAGCGAGGAAACCGTGAAATCATCATTACGCCGAAGTCGGGTGAACCGAAGAAATACCTTGTTCCACTTTCCAAGCATATTTTGGTACAACAAAACGATTTCGTTCGTGCTGGTAGTCCGCTTTCAGATGGGGCCATTACTCCGAACGATATTTTGAACATTGAAGGTCCTACCAAAGTACAGGAGTATATCGTCAATGAAATTCAAGAAGTATACCGATTACAAGGGGTAAAAATCAACGACAAACACTTTGAAGTAATTGTTCGTCAGATGATGCTTAAGGCGGAAATAATTGATGCTGGTGACACCCGTTTCTTAGAAGGTCAGTCCATCCACAAAGCAGATATAATGGAAGCTAATGATGCTCTTTACGGTATGATGTTCGTAAGGGACGCCGGTGATTCTACAGAAGTTGAAGCAGGTCAAATCATTTCAGTGCGTAAGTTCCGTGATGAAAACTCTAAATTGAAGCGTGAAGACAAGCAATTGATTGAAGCTCGAGAGGCAAATCCTGCTACCTCAACACCACTTCTTCAAGGGATTACGCGTGCTTCGTTGCAAACGCAGTCTTTCATTTCGGCGGCTTCCTTCCAGGAAACGACCAAGGTGTTGAATGAAGCAGCTATTTCGGGTAAAGAAGACCACCTTCTTGGTTTGAAAGAAAACGTCATCGTTGGTCACTTAATTCCTGCAGGTACAGGAGTTAGAGCTTTCCAAAAGATGATTGTAGGTTCTAAAGAAGTGATGGAAAAACTTACCGAAGGTAAAGAAGATTAATTGCACTAAAAGCGATAGTTCAAAATCCCGCTTCGGCGGGATTTTTTTTACCCAATTTTATCCCAATGGGGTTTGTTCTTGAACACTTGGATCATGCGATTTCTTAATTGACTGCGCGAGTGGTGTCCTAGACGAGGATCTTCTGAATATATGGCAATGGCCTCTTCACGCGCTTGAACCACCATTTCTTGATCCTTGGATAAGTCGGCAATTTTTAAATTCAGCGCACCGCTTTGCTGAGTTCCCATCAAATCGCCAGGTCCTCTGAGCTTTAAGTCTACTTCTGATATTTTAAAGCCATCATTGGTTTCCACCATCGTATCCATTCGCTTTTTGGATTCTTTGGACAATTCATAATCCGTCATGAGCACGCAATATGATTTTTCCGCTCCTCGACCAACGCGTCCGCGCAATTGGTGTAATTGCGAGAGCCCAAAACGTTGTGCACTTTCAATAATCATCACCGAGGCATTGGGAACGTTGACGCCTACCTCAATCACCGTAGTGGCGACCATAATGTGCGTGGTTCCTTCAATAAATCGCTGCATTTCACGATCCTTGTCCTCAGGACGCATTTTGCCATGAACCATGCTCACCTGGTATTCAGGAATCGGAAATGCCTCCGTTATGTTAAGATACCCATCTTCAAGACTTTTAAAGTCCAACGTTTCGCTTTCCTCAATCAATGGATAGACAATATAAATCTGACGTCCTAATCCGATCTGTTCACGCATGAATTGATACAACTGTGGTCGGTGGGATTCAAATCGATGGATGGTCTGAATCGGTTTTCTCCCTGGAGGTAATTCATCGATGATTGATACGTCTAAATCTCCGTAAAAGGTCATCGCAAGGGTTCGTGGGATGGGCGTGGCCGTCATCACAAGTACATGCGGTGACAATTCGCTTTTCTGACGCATTTTGGCGCGCTGAGCAACTCCAAAGCGGTGTTGTTCATCAATGACCACAAGACCCAGCTTTGAGAATTTAACTTCATCCTCTAATAAGGCGTGGGTCCCGATCAGAAAATCAATCGTGCCTTCCTTTAAATCCGCCAACAAGGGGGTTCTAGCCGACCGCTTAACCGAACCTGTAAGCAAGGCTGCGCGTACGGGCAATTCCTTTAAGAGTGAAGATATGGTCTCAAAGTGTTGGTTGGCAAGGATTTCCGTTGGGGCTAACAAAGCGGCTTGAAATCCGTTCCCTTGCGCTAAGAGCATTGTAATTAATGCCACTAAGGTTTTACCTGATCCAACATCTCCCTGAAGTAGGCGGTTCATGGGTTCCCCACTTTTCATGTCCTGATGAATTTCGCGAACGACTCGTTTTTGAGCCTCTGTAAGGTCGAAGGGTAGTTTTTGGTGGTATAAATCTGCGAGGTTTTTCCCGGTTTTTGTAAAGAGATAGCCTTGTTCAGAGCGTTTTCGTAGTCCTTTACGGAGCAACATTTCCATCTGCATCAAAAACAATTCTTCAAAAACCAAGCGGCGTTTAGCTTCCACAAAATCGCGTTCTGTTTTTGGAACATGAAGCAATGTTAACGCGTCTGAAATGGGAAAAAGGCGGTGTTTTTGACGAAGCTCAGCAGGAAGGAGGTCGGGTATTTGGCTCAAGTCAATTTTTTGGATCAAGGATCGAATGAGTTTTTCCAACCCTCGTGAATGAAATCCTTTGGCACTCAATTTTTCGGTACTCGAATAAATAGGTTGAAATCCTACCTCAGTGCCTTCTGTCGCTGGACTTATTTCTGGATGAGGCATACTCCAAAAAGCACCGTTGAGTTTTGGACGCCCAAATATCCTAAACTTCTTGCCTGGTATTAAATTCGGTTTAATCCATCGCCATCCTTGAAACCATATCAATTGAATGCTTCCCGTATCATCGCTGAACCGGCATTGGAGCCGCTTCGCCCTTCCAGCGCCTAATTCTTGAATAGTATCGATAAATCCCTCCAATTGAATATACCCTTCTGTTTCGGGAATGTAGCGGCAAGTACTAATTTTGGATCGATCAATGTAACGAAATGGAAAGTGGTTTAATAAGTCCCAAAATGTTTCAATGTTGAGCTCTTTCTTCAGCAGAGCAGCTTTTTCAGGACCAATCCCCTTTAGGTAGGCAATGGGGGTATGTAGTGCTTCAGCCATGCTGGGGTATTAACACCAAACGCCCATTTTATTGAATTTTTCGATGCGCAAAGCAATTCGATCCTCTGGCATTACAGCATCTAATTCTTTCAAATACCCTAATATAGATGATCTTACCGATTGGAAAATTTCGTCGTGGCTGCGATGTGCACCAGCGATCGGTTCTTGGATAATATCATCCACTAAACCGAATCCTTTCATGTCTTGAGGAGTTAATTTTAAGGCACTAGCCGCCTTTTCTTTATGTTCCCAAGAACGCCATAGAATAGAAGAGCAGCTTTCCGGTGAAATGACCGAGTACCAAGTGTTCTCGAGCATTACCACTTTATCTCCGACACCAATTCCTAGAGCCCCACCGGAGGCACCTTCACCAATGATGATGCATATCACAGGAACTTTCAGTCGCATCATTTCATAGATGTTGCGCGCAATGGCTTCACCCTGTCCGCGCTCTTCGGCCTCTAGTCCCGGAAAAGCTCCCGGTGTATCGATGAACGTAACAATAGGCTTGTTGAATTTTTCTGCCAATTTCATGAGCCTCAGAGCTTTTCGGTATCCTTCTGGATTGGGCATTCCGAAATTTCTATATTGCCGCATTTTAGTGTTGATTCCTTTTTGCTGGCCAATGAACATGACCGAACGCCCGTTGAGCAAACCGAAGCCTCCTACCATGGCTTTGTCGTCTTTAACGTTGCGATCGCCGTGCAATTCCATAAAACTACCATCAGATATGGCATTAATATATGCGAGGGTATAGGGACGGTCCGGATGCCGCGATAATTGCACCCGTTGCCAAGGACTCAGGTTGGTAAAAATGTCTTGGGCAGTTTGAACATATTTTTGCTGCAAGGCATCTATTTTATCGGACATGTCCACGTCAGTGGATTTACCAATTTGTTCGGTTTGTTCTATTTGTTCCTGAAGTTCTTTCAGGGGAGATTCAAAATCTAAATAATGGCTCATATCCTTTTAACTAGAAAACAAAAGTAAAAAATTAAACACGTTCTTGTATTTTTGTTCCACATGATCGTTTATCCTAATGCCAAAATAAATTTGGGATTGCGCGTTCTTCGAAAACGCAGCGATGGCTATCACGATATTCAAAGCATCATGTTGCCGATTCCCTTGTACGATATACTTGAATTTACGGCCTCTGAGGTTTTTGAGTACCATGCTTCGGGGTTGTCTATTCCACAGGACGGATCTGTAGGTCTAGTGGAAAAGGCCTATCAATTGCTCCAACGAGCCTATGGGATTGGCCCAGTCCGGATTCATCTTCGAAAACAAATACCCATTGGTGCGGGATTGGGAGGAGGGTCTTCCGATGCAGCTTTTACCCTCAAGGCGCTGAATGAATGGTTCTCCCTAAACCTCACTACCAAAGATTTGCAAGCATTGGCGTCACAGTTAGGCAGCGATTGTCCCTTTTTCATTGAGAACGTTCCTGCATTTTCTGCTGGAAGGGGAGAACGGTTAAATCCAATTTCCATCGACTTAATAAACCTTTATATAGCGTTATATAACCCTGGAATCCATGTTAGTACTGCTAAGGCTTATGGTGCTGTACGTCCGTATCCAACACCGGAGTTGTACCAAGAAACCGGTACTTGCGATTCTTGGCAAGAAAAATACATCAACGATTTCGAAATTCCTATCGGAGAGGTGCATCCTGAAATTGCTAACGGAATCAGCGAATTGAAACGGCAAGGCGCCATGTACGCCGCCATGTCCGGAAGCGGTTCCTCGTATTTTGGGTTGTTTTCGAAAAAGCCAGAAAATTTAGTAACAAACCATCAGGTTTACCTCGGTCCATTGGGCTTTATCGACTAATTAACAATGCCTTGACCAAAATTTTTCATAAATATCACACAATAGTCAGAATTATGTTTATTTTTGAACTTGTCTAAATGACACTAAGTAAGTATTAACCGTTTAAATTTTTATCTATGAAAAAAGTGTTTACTTTAATTTCTGCCCTTTTTATTGGGGTTGGTGCTATGGCACAAGCTACGGTAACGTTTCAAGTAGACGTAACCAATTACATCGCCGGTGGTGCTACCATCGATGGTACTGGAATGCGTGTTGCTGGTAATTTCTCTGCACGTCAAGGGACCGTAGGAGGCTCTCCAATGGCGGATTGGTCACCAACAGTTGCAACTTCTGCGATGACCGCATTGGCGAATAACATGTGGGAGATTGTGGTTGACTTTCCTGCTGCATCTGCTGGAGATACGCTTCTTTACAAGTTTGTTAACGGAAACTGGGGAATGAACGAAGGGGTTCCTGCATTGGAAGCTTGTGGTTTAGGTGACGGTTTTGGTGGGTTCAACCGAGTATTGGTTATTCCTGCTGCTAACCAAACGAAAAGCTATTGCTATGACTCTTGCTATTCGTGTGCCGGAAGCGGTGTTGGTCTGAACGAGAGTGCAATTGCAAATCTTTCTGTTTCTCCAAACCCAAGCAGCGATGTAGTTACTTTTAGCTTTGGTACTTCTTCCAATGCTGCTGTTATTACCTTGTTTGATTTGTCCGGTAAAGTGGTTGCTTCACGCAATGTAAATACAACTGCTTTGAACGTAATCGATTTTTCAATTGCTAACCTAACATCTGGTTCTTACATGTACCAAATTGAAGCCAACGGAAGCGTGGTAACGGGTAAATTGATGAAGAAATAATTTTTGCCTTTTTTTTGGGAAAGCCTATGTGAAAACGTAGGCTTTTTCTTTATCTTAAATTTTGGATGATGATGTTTCGAATTTTCTTGTTATTTGGTATTTTCACCACTAGCTTGCACGCTCAAATTTTGGAAATAAGTCCCGCATTTCCAACGGTCAACGATGTGGTAACCATCATCTACGACGCTACCGAAGGCAACGGCGCCCTAACTGGGGTGAATCAAGTGTATTGCCATACAGGTTTAATTACCACCGCAAGTACCTCGCCCTCCAATTGGTTGTTCGTTCAAGGCAATTGGGGACAAGTGGATGCCAATGTTCAAATGACACCTCTGGGAAATAACAAGCATTCAATAACCATCGATATTGATGCATTTTACGGTTTTCCCGTGAATACCACGGTTTTAAAACTGGCTTTTGTGTTTCGCAACGCCAACGGTTCCATTGTGGGCCGTGAAGCCGATGGTAGTGATATTTTTTATGATGTATATCCTGTGAACGGAGGATTACAAGCGGCCATTTTTAATCCTACCCAAGTGCAATTGGTGGGACTAAATCAAACCTTTCCCTTCAAGGGACAATCAAACCAACCCTGCTTACTTACGTTAAAAGAGGATGGCGTTTTACTTTCCTCTATCAACAATGCAACACTGTTAAACTACACGGTTACCGCTGGTAGCCCGGGCACCCATACCCTAATGTTCGAAGCTGATAACGGATCTACTGTGATCCAAGACAGCGTTATTTACACCGTGAATCCTCCTGTTACGTATCAAAATCCTCCTGTAGGAATCAAGAATGGAGTCAATCACGTCAACGATTCTACCGTTATTTTTCAGTTGTACGCCCCTGAAAAACAGCATGTTTATTTGCTCGGCGACTTCAATGGTTGGCTTCCTCTTTCCAACTACCATATGAATTGTTCGTTGGACTCAACTCGTTGGTGGCTTACCGTCGGGGGACTCCAAGCTGGTCAAACCTATGCGTATCAATACCTCATTGAGGGCCAAGGTCGTTACGCTGACCCGGTCAGCACCCTGGTGCTGGATCCTAATAACGATTCTTTTATCGGAAACACAACGTTTCCAAACCTGCATCCTTACCCAACTGGTTTAACCACCGGTGTGGTTTCCCTCTTTGAAACGGTCCCACCTTCTTATGCCTGGCAAAACTCCTCCTTTAATCCACCCGCCAAAAAGGACTTGGTGATTTATGAATTATTAATTCGAGATTTTGTGGCCGCCCGAAATTACCAAACGCTCATCGATACAATTGCTTATTTAGATCGTTTGGGAATCAATGCCATTGAACTTATGCCGAATTCAGAGTTTGAAGGGAACGAAAGCTGGGGGTATAATCCTGCATATCACATGGCCTTGGATAAATATTATGGCACTCCTGAAAAATTTAAAGAATTCGTGGATACATGCCACGGTCGTGGTATCGCTGTAATCATTGATATGGTACTCAACCATGCCTTCGGACAGAATCCCATGGTCAATATGTACTGGGATGCAGTCAATAACCGTCCTGCGGCCAACAATCCTTGGTTTAACGCGATTTGCCCACATCCCCCGAACTGTTGGGGTTATGACTTCAATCACAGCAGCAACGCCACAAAAGAGTACATCGATCAAGTAAACCGCCATTGGGTTCAAGAATACAACATCGATGGGTTTCGATTCGATTTTACCAAAGGTTTCGCTAATACGAGCGCTAGTTATAGTATAGAGCGGATTAATAATATCAAAAGGATGGCCGATACCATTTGGGCCTTGGACCCCGATCAATACATCATTCTGGAACATTGGTGCGACAACAACGAAGAAGAGCAACTGGCCGATTACGGTTGTATGCTCTGGGGTAATGTAACCCATGGCTATCAGAACTCTGGCAAAGGATTTCCTGCAAACTCAAGTTTATCCAATGGAATTTATACCAACCGTACTTGGACCCTTCCTCATCTCATAACCTACATGGAAAGCCATGACGAACAACGGCTAATGTACGAGGCAATCACTTTCGGAAATGCGAGTAATCCTGCCCACAACGCCAAAGATCCTTACACGGCCTTGGGGCGTATGCAAGGGTTGGCGGTTACCTTTTTGACGCAGCCCGGTCCTAGAATGATTTGGCAATTTGGCGAATACGGCTATGACATAAACATCGATTACCCTTGCCGTGTGTGCAATAAACCGATCTTATGGAATTACTTGCAGCAAGGCCGTCGGCGCCAATTATTGGATGTCTACAAAGCCATGCTTTCCTTGCGCAACAATTATGAAACTTTTAGATCGCTGGATTTTCAGGCGAGCTTGGGCGCAGGCGTTAAACGAATGATCATGAATCACCCATCCATGAACGGTTTGTCCTTGGTCAACATCGATGTGTTGCCCATTTCAGCTACACCCGCCTTTCAACATACCGGTTGGTGGTATGAGTATTTTACCGGAGATAGCATCAATGTTACCAATGTGAATGCAGCCATTTTACTTCAACCTGGCGAATACCGTGTTTATACCGATGTGCCTCTTCCAAAGCCTACCATAACTTCAGTAGCCTCCCTGGAAGAATTGGAAAATCCTGGGTTTGAATTTTCCGTTTATCCTGTACCTTTGGAATCGACGTGTACCTTAAAGGTGCACTCCAGTGAGTTTCAACCCATCGAAATTCAATGGTACGATGCTCAAGGAAGCTTGGTACAACAACATAGAGGCTTAGCAAATGCAGGGGAAAACCTCATTCCTTTCGACAATCTCAACCTGAATCCAGGGACTTATTTGGTATTGGTGCGACTTGGGAAATCCCTCGCTCATAAAACAGTAGTCAAATGATTCATATAAAATCCCTTTTATTATTTATTGCACCGTTGCAATTGCTCGGGCAATTGGTTCATCCTAACAATTCTTCTGCTTTTTTGCAAAATGAAGTTGCCAAGATTTATCTTTCAATGAGTCCGCAGGATTTCGAGACGATGGTCGGTGATAGCCTTGGTAGCAGTTACGAGTTTCCGGCCAATTTTACCTATGTCAGTTCTACAATACACGATACGGTCAATAATGTGGGCATCCGTTTGCGTGGAAATACTTCCTTGACCTCAGGCAAGAAATCCTTTAAAGTGGACTTTAACGTGTACCAACCCGGATTTAAATGGAACGATTTGAAGTCTTTGAACCTCAACGGTGAGCACAATGACGTTTCGATTATGCGCAGCCGAACCTGTCAAGAAATGCTGCGTTGGTCCGGTTTACCCGCCCCCCGAACGTCCTACGTAGAGGTGTACATCAATTCCGAATACAAAGGGCTTTACATTAACGTAGAACACTTTGACGATCAATTCATCGAAGCTCGTTTTGTTAACGACGATACCGGCAATTTGTATAAAGCCAAGTGGGGTGCTGATATGACCTATCAAGGGTCGAGTCAAGCTCCTTACCATTCGTTATATGAATTAAAAACCAACGAAGCCTTGGACGACTTTTCGGGATTGGTTCACTTCTTAGACGTGCTGAACAATTCATCCAACGCCGAATTTCCATGTGCCATTCAAGAGGTACTCGATGTGGATCTTTTCTTGAATTCGCTTGCCTTTCAAATTCTAGTAGGACAGTGGGATGGATATGCTTTCAATAAAAACAACTACTACCTATATCAACGGCCTTCCGACGGTAAGTTCGTTTTCCTTGAATACGACTTGGATAATACCTTTGGGATCGATTGGATGGGCGTCAATTGGGCTTCAAGGAACATTTATACTTGGTCTCCGAGCAATGCCCCACGACCTCTTTACAATCGGATGATGCAAGTGCCATATTTCAAGGATCGGTTTTCGTACTACATGCAACAACACCTCAATGCTTATTTTTCCCCAGGTTACATGGTGCCAATATGGGAGGCAACCCAGAACATGATCAGTCCTTCCGCCTTGGCCGATACCTACAAAGCCTTGGACTATGGGTTTACCGACCAGGATTTTCTTGATGCCATTTCCAATGCTTGGGGTAACCACGTTTCCACCTCCTTAGAGGAGTACATTACCCAGCGCAGCACCTCCGCCTTGAATCAGATAATTTTCAATGGCACAACTAACCCTTGCTCCGTAGGATTAAATGAACCGATGGAAGTTCCGATGCAGTGGACTACACGCATTGATTTGATGGGAAGAGCACTGGATGCAATCCCCATGAATCAAGTATTTATTGAAATCTCAACCACTGGACAGACACGAAAACGAATCGTTATCCCATGAAAACCCTTTTATCGTTAAGCTCCTTATTTGTTGTTTTTCTATTGTCGGCACAAGCGGTGGTGTTGGACCATGTAGAACCAGCCAATTGGTGGGTTGGAATGAAACACCATCAGGTGCAGGTGTTGCTTCACGGCCCTCAAATTGCGAAGTATAACGTGAATGTTCGAGGGTTGAACGTCTTAGGAGTCATCAAAACTGAGAATCCGAATTATCTTTTTGTAACGGTGGAAACGCAAGATCGAAATGCAGGGACCTATCCAATTACCTTAACCAATGCCATGAATAAGGAAGTTGCGCGCTTCGACTTTAAATTGGAAGAACGCATATACCAGTCAGCAGTTCGTCAAGGATTTTCAACCAAGGATGTAATTTATCTGTTAATGCCCGACCGTTTTGCGAACGTTTATCCTGGTCAAGACACCTATCCTGGAATGACAGAGCCGGGAAATCGTTCCCTCCCGGGGGGGCGTCACGGGGGCGACATTGGTGGGATTATGGAGCACTTGGACTATATTAAAGAATTAGGTGCAACAACGATTTGGACCACGCCCCTCTTGGAGGACAATGAGCCCACTTACTCCTATCATGGCTATGCGCAATCGGACTTGTATAAGGTTGATCCTCGCTATGGAACCAATGCTTGGTTTAAGGAATTGGTATTGGAATCCCACAGGCGGGGCCTCAAAGTGATTAAAGATGAAGTGCCCAATCACTGGTCAAGTAAGCATTGGATGATTCAAGACCTCCCAACGAAAACGTGGATTCATCAGTTTGATCAATTTACCAGATCGTCCTACCGCACCAGTACTCAGATGGATCCATATGCTGCACCGTCCGATCATGCTGCTTCCGCAGACGGTTGGTTTGATACCTCCATGCCGGACATGAATCAGTCCAATCCCTTGCTTTTAACGTACTTAATTCAAAATACCCTGTGGTGGGTAGAGTATGCCTGTTTGGATGGCTTGCGGGTGGATACCTATTCCTACAACGATAAAGAAGCAATTGCCACTTGGACCAAGGCCATTATGGAGGAATATCCCTATCTAAACATGGTTGGTGAGGTTTGGTTGCATAATCAAGCCCAAATCTCGTATTGGCAAAAAGACAGCAAAATTGGTGCCTTGGATTCGTACAACAGTGGCCTGCCCGCCGTCATGGATTTCACCTTACACGATGCCATTATGCAAGCATTCAATGAACGAAATCAAGGGTGGGATCAAGGAATGGCTCGCATTTATGAGAATTTCGTGAACGATTTTGTGTATGAAAATCCGAACAATTTGTTGGTCTTCATGGAAAATCACGACACCAAACGCTTCAATGAATATTGTCCAAACCTGGCCGATTATAAACTGGCACTGACCTTAATTGCCACTACGCGAGGAATTCCTCAAATCTATTATGGTTCTGAAATTGGAATGAAGGGCTCAAAAGATGCGGGGGACGCCGACATCCGTCGAGATTTTCCGGGCGGTTGGGATACCGATACGCTGACCGCATTTTATGCGCAAGATGATGCGCGCAAACGCTCAAAATTGGGACGAACTCCTGAACAAGAAGCGTATTTTCAATTCACAAAAAAGGTGCTTAATTGGCGTAAAAATCAAGCAGTTATTCATGAAGGATCCTTAGTTCAGTACGTTCCACAGAACAACGTGTACGTTTATTTTAGAATCCTAGGCGAGAAGAAAATCATGGTGGTGCTGAACAATTCATTGGATGCTCAATCCCTAACAACTGGACGGTTCGGTGAAGTCTTAGATAAATTTTCAATCAGGGCAGTTCCCCTAAAAAAAGAGGTTTTAACAGATACCTTCATTGACCTGTCGCAGAAATCCTTAACCATTCCAGGAAAAACAGCATGGATCATCGAATTGTAACTAGGGCCTTATTGCTGTTGTTTTTATCATGGCTTAACACGAACGTATGGAGTCAAAATCCAACACGGCAATATAAGAGCATTGCATCAATTCCTGCAGGCGTAAAGGTCACCGTTTCCGATGGGGAGTACATTTTCCGATCCTATGGTCCTAACATCATTGAAACCACCTTTATTCCCAACGGTCAAAAGCATGAAGCCAATTCTCATACCGTTGAAAAAAAACCGGATGAGAACGCGTTTACATGGGCAGCCTCCTCCAATGCCTTAATTCCTCCGTTCATCGATATCTATCATAAGGAAGATCGAGACAAGAAAATGAACCCTGTGATTTTAATTCAAACGAATCCGTTTAAAATTTCCTATTGGCACAAAGGTAAATACTTACTTTCTGAACGTTGGGGTTATGATGTGGACTCGAGTATGGAAAAGATTCAGTTTAATTTGAGTCAAGGAGAAAAGTTATTCGGAACAGGTAATCGAGTACTTGGTATGGACCGAAGAGGGTATAGGCTGCCTCTTTACAATAAGGCGCATTACGGGTATGAAACGCATTCAGAACAAATGAACTACTGCATGCCCTTAGTGATTTCAGATCGGCTTTATGCCTTGCACTTTGATAATTCGTATACCGGTTTTCTAGACTTGGATTCGAAAAAAGACAGCAGCCTTACGTACGAAACCTCTGGGGGGAGAAAAACTTATCAAGTTATTGCAGCAGATAATTGGAAAGAATTAGTGACCGCGTATACGAGTTTAACCGGAAGACAACCCCTTCCTCCGCGTTGGACCTTTGGTAATTTTGCAAGCCGTTTTGGATACCATTCGGAGCAAGAAGCTCGAAAAGTAGTGAATCAATTCAGAGCGGATAGCATTCCCTTAGATGCCATTGTGTTCGATTTATACTGGTTTGGTACTACCATCCAAGGAACCCTGGGGAATTTCCAATTCCATAAAGACAGCTTTCCGAATCCAACGCAAATGATCTCTGATTTTAAAAATAATGGGGTAAAAACAGTATTAATCACCGAGCCCTTTATTTTAACTACCTCACGAACGTGGGAGGAAACATCGACTAAGAAATTGCTGTGTACCGATGTCACGGGCGAAAAGCCGTTTACCTATGATTTTTATTTCGGAAATACGGGATTATTGGATATCTACAAACCAGAAACTCGGCAGTGGTTTTGGGACATTTACAAAGGTTTAATCGCCATGGGGGTTGAAGGGATTTGGGGAGATTTGGGTGAGCCTGAGGTGCATCCCGATGAGCTGTACCACGTCAATGGTCGATCAAATCGGGTACACAACACCTATGGGCACGATTGGGCACGATTGATTAGCGACGGCTACAAGGCAGATTTCCCGAACCAACGGCCGTTCATTTTGATGCGGTCCGGATATTCCGGTTCGCAGCGGTTTGGGATGATTCCGTGGACGGGTGACGTGAACCGTACTTGGGGTGGATTAAAGCCTCAAGTGGAACTTACCCTCCAGGCAGGCTTGCAAGGAATTGGATACCTCCATTCCGATCTTGGTGGCTTTGGCGGAGCAAACGACGATCCCGAACTGTATGTTCGTTGGCTGCAATATGGGGTGTTTCAACCCGTTTTTCGTCCGCATGCCCAACAAGAGGTAGCCAGCGAAGCTATTTTTAAGGACCCCAAAACCAAAGCCTTGGCCAAGGCAGCCATTGAGTGGCGCTATCGCTTATTGCCTTACAATTACACCCTAGCGTATGAAAATTCAACCACGGGAATTCCCTTAATGCGCCCGGTTTTTTTGGAATATCCCGACCGCAAGGATTTCATGGAACGCACTGATGCGTACATGTGGGGACCTGATATATACGTTGTTCCCATTACAGAAAAAGGACAGCAAGTGTCTAATATTGATTTTCCAGACGCGCATCCTTGGTTTAATTTATTCACCGATGAACGAATAGTCCCAAAACAAAGCATTTCCATGGCTCGCTGTTTCTGGGGTACCCGCATGCGCATGGTTTGGAACGAACCGAGCATGGATACCCTTACTTTAGACCATATTCCTGTTTATGTAAAGGCTGGAGCTTTTATTCCCATGGCAAAAAAAGGAATTCAATCCACAGAAGAATATCGAGACAATCAAGTAGAAATACATTTTTACTACGATCCAAGCGTAACCTCCTCTTCAGGTCAATGGTTTGTGGACGATGGGAAAACGCCCCAAGATTTTACCAGTACATGTTATACAAACTACCTTTTTTCCTATGGTAAATCCTTTGGCAAGACCTCAATCATTGATGTAAAAGCGGTCAGTCCGAATTGTAAACCTTTCCAGACTACCGTAACCTTAGTGATCCATAATGTGGAAGAAATGCCTCGAGTTATTGGGCGAAAAAACGATAAAGCGCTCGGATACCCATTTCTGATATCGTTTGATAAGACTTCAAAAACCCTCCGAATACCCTACGCCTTGGTTACGGATAACCCATTGAAAATCAAATTCCCGTAAAATTCTTTGTGTCATAATGACATTAAGAAAAAAAAAGTATATTTGAAATCGTTAAAATATAGCTAACCTTAATTTAATTTTTGATGAAAGTACTGCTACAAAGACTATTATTGCTGTTTGGAGGCTTGGTAATTTCTACTTCGTTGTTCGCCCAAAAGGCAGGAATCACCGGAAAAGTAATTGATGCTGATGGAAATGCATTGATGGACGTAAAAATCGCAGTTGAGGGTCCTGTAAAAGCTTATGCTCTTTCGGATCCAAATGGAATGTACTCCATTACCAACCTCATGGCGGGAAGTTACAAATTGACTTTTAGGTACACTAGCCTTTCCGAAAAAGTGGTGGAGGTGGAATTAGCCGAAGGTCAAAGCCTTACGCAAAATGTCACTATGACCAACGATCAAGCCGAGGATGAGGTGGTGGTGATCGGTTATGGTACTACGCGGACTAAAGACCTTACAGGTTCTGCTACTGTGATTAATGAGAAGAACTTCTTAAAAGGTTCCTTGGCAACCCCAGAACAATTGATCATGGGGAAAGTTGCCGGTTTGAAAGTGACCTCGAACGACGGTGCACCGGGTTCTGGAAGCACCCTGAGGTTGCGTGGAGGAACCTCCATCAATGCGAGTAATGACCCCTTAATTGTTGTAGATGGAGTTCCCTTGGACAACGGAGGTATTGCCGGGGTGGCAAACCCACTTTCGCTGATAAATCCAAATGATATTGAGTCTTTTGTTGTGTTAAAGGATGCTTCGGCAACCGCAATTTATGGGTCAAGGGCTGCCAATGGGGTCATCATTATTACCACAAAAAAAGGTGCAGCAAACCAAAACCAAGTCAAAGTAGTTTGGGATTCCAAGACCTCAGTTTCTACCGTAGCAAAATATGCAGACGTTCTTTCCGGTGATTCCCTTCGTAAATTAATTCGCACAAAAGGCACAGCAGCTCAGATTGCATTGCTCGGCATCGATTCTACCGTTAATACCGACTGGCAGCGCGAAGTATTCCGAAACGCAGTAGTGGTCGATAACAACGTTTCCATAACCGGGGGTATCAAGGGCTTGCCGTATAGACTTTCGGTGGGGAATCGTTTCGAAAACGGCCTCTTGAAAAGGGATAATTTGAACCGAACTACGCTTGGGATCAATCTAAGCCCTAGCTTTTTAAACGGTGCTTTGCAGCTTGAAATCAACCAGAAATTGGTGCAATCGCGTTCGTTTTTTGCGAACCGTGGTGCTTTAGGTGCTGCTTTCTTCGATCCAACCAAGCCTGTAATGTCGGGAGACTCCATTTTTGGAGGTTACTATGAATGGTTGGACAACGGTAAACCAAACACGCTTTCCGCACGAAATCCCGTTGGATTGTTGATGCAATCCGAGGACCGAAGCGTGGTAAACCGCTACATAGCCAACGCAAAAGTTTCCTATAAAATGCCCTTTCTTCCCGAATTGAAAGCTGTCATCAACGGCGGAACAGATCAAAGTGAGGGTACCGGATTTACCGAAACCTTAGCGACTTCTGCCGCAGGATATTTCACCCAAGGAAGTTACAGCCAATACCGTCAAACCAAAGGGAATAAATTGATTGAGGCTTACGCAAACTATAATTCCGCCGATAAATTACCCAACCAGTTGTTGGATGTCACTGCAGGATACTCCTACCAAGACTGGTATACCGAAAGCCCTAATAATCCTGCCTATAACCAAGCACAAGATTCCATCATTGCGCCTGCTGCGGCCAATCCGTTCTATACGAAGAATGCCTTGCTTTCGTACTACGCACGCGCCATTTATTCGTTGAAAGATCGATACGTAGTCAATGTGTCTATGCGCCGTGATGGCTCGTCACGTTTCAGTCCAGAACAGCGTTGGGGATGGTTCCCTGCTGCCTCCGCAGCATGGATCATTAGTGAAGAAGGATTTTTGAAAAAAGCCAAGTTCATTAACATGTTAAAATTCCGCGCGGGATGGGGAATCACCGGACAGCAAGACGGTATTGGAGATTACGCTTACATTGGAAATTATTTTGAGGGTGCTACTACTGCTCAATACGCCTTTGGGGGCCAGTATTACACCGTTTACCGACCAGCAGGTTTTGACGCCAACCTGAAATGGGAAACCACCGAAAGCTACAACCTCGGTTTGGACTTTGGCTTATTCAAGGACCGTATTTCGGGTTCCGTGGACCTTTACAAGAAAATCACTTCGGATTTGTTAGCTACGGTTGCCGTTCCAGCAGGAACGAACTTTACCAATGAAATTCTTACCAACGTGGGTGGGATGGAAAATAAAGGGGTGGAGTTTAGCCTTAATGCGGGATTAATCGCGAAAAAAGACCTTCGCTTGGATTGGATGTTTAACATTTCCAGAAACATCAATCAAGTGACGCGACTAGCACAAATCCAAGACTCTACTTCTCCTGGAATTCTTATTGGCGGAATAGCGGGTGGTATTGGTAACCAGGTACTGATTCACCAAGTGGGCTACCCGACCACTACGCTGTTTGTGTACGAGCAACAATACGATGCGAACAACAACGTGATAGAAGTGGGGCAGCAAGCCAGTATTGATATGAACGGTGATGGTCAAATTACCAGTGCTGATAAGTGGAAAGATACCAACGCGTTTGTAGATCGAAATAACGATGGAATCATTAACGTGAAAGACCGTTACTATGCTGGACAAGTGGCCCCGAAATTTTTCATGGGAACCGCTTTGAATTTTCAATACAAAAAATGGAACGCTGGAATATCCATGCGCAGTGAATTAGGAGCTACCATTTACAATAACATTCACTCAAACAGCGCCACGTTTACGGCGGTAGAAGGCACGAAAAAATACCTGAATAACATCAGTTCCCTGTATTATGAGGACGAGGTACAAAAGACCACGACCAACCAATTGTTGTCCGATCACTACCTCGAAAAAGCTGATTTCTTGAGAATTGATAACATTAACATTGGTTATAATTTCGGAAAACTTGGCTTCTCCAAAGACAAAGTAGGTTTAAATGTTGGGCTTTCGGTGCAAAACGTCTTTGTTGTGACCAAGTACCGCGGACAAGACCCTGAAGTGGGCGGAGGCGTGGACAACAATTTTTACCCAAGACCACGGGTATATACTCTTAACTTAACCTTTGATTTTTAATAAATAGCGTATGAAAACGATTGTTCGATCTTTCTTGTTGCTGGCCTTCATAGGAGCAATGGCTTCTTGTAAAAAACAACTCAACCAATCCCCTAGGTATGGACTGAATGCTGAAAAAGTCTACAGCGACCCCAATAATTACATCAAAGTTCTGGCGAAATTGTACTCCGGTTTGAGCATGACGGGCAACCAAGGCCCAGCTGGACAAGCCGATATTGCCGGCATTGATGAGGGTTTCTCAGCCTACGTTCGTGTTTTGTGGAATTTACAAGAATTACCCACCGACGAGGCCGTTTGCGGCTGGAACGACCCAGGTATTCCGGAATTGGTAAAAAATAACATTAATGCTGAAAACGTCTGGGTTAAAGGAATGTATTACCGCATCTACTATCAAATAACCCTTTGCAACGAATTTATAGGTCAGGCAAGCGATGCAAAACTCGAAGAACGTGGGTTTAGCAGCAACGATGTCCAAATGATTCGACAATACCGCGATGAGGCACGCTTTTTACGAGCCTTAAGTTATTACCATGCTTTAGATCTTTACGGGAATGTTCCTTTCGTGGATGAAAACGACAAAGTGGGGGCCTTTCAACCGGAACGTATTACTCGAGCGAATCTGTTCAATTATGTTGAAAGTGAACTGAAAGACATTGAAACACGCTTAACACCGGCTTCTTCCGTGGTCTATGGTCACGCGTCAAAAGCAGCGGCACAAGCGTTATTGGCCAAATTATATTTGAATGCTGAGGTATATACGGGTACTGCGCGATGGGCTGATTGCAGGGATTATTGCCAAAAAATCATCGATGCTGGTCCATTTACCCTCGATGACAACTACCAAGATTTGTTCTTAGCCGACAATAACACGTCGCCCGAGATTATCTTCCCTGTGGTTTACGATGGCCTGTATGCCCAAACATGGGGTGGAACTACTTTTTTAGTCTGTGCTGCTCTAGGAGGGAATATGGTCGCAGCCGATTACGGGGTTAACGGTAAGTGGGCAGGGTTAAGAGCTACGGAGCCGTTCGTTAATAAATTTGCAGATACCACGGAAGATGGAAGGTTCTTGTTTTATACTGCCGGTCATACCAAGCAAATCACGAATTTGGGAACCTTTACACAAGGATATGCGAATCCAAAATTTAAGAACAAAACCAGTGCAGGACTGAACGGTTCCAATAACAGCAATTCGCCACATCCGGACATCGATTATCCCATGCTTCGATTGGGAGATGTGTACCTCATGATGGCCGAGGCAAGTTTCCGTTTAGGGGATGCAGGGACCGCTTTACAGTATGTGAATGCCATTCGTGAAAGGGCTTACGGTGACAACCTGCATAATTTGGCGAGCTTAAGCCTTTCTGATTTAATCGATGAAAGAGCCCGAGAAATGCAATGGGAAGCAACCCGACGAACTGATTTAATCCGCTTTGGTCTGTTCTCCGGTTCGACCTATGTTTGGCCATTCAAAGGAGGCGATGTCGCAGGAACAAGCATTGACGCTCATTTGGAATTATATCCCATTCCGACGTCTGATATCATATTGAATCCCAACTTAATTCAAAACCCAGGGTATTAAAAGAGGTTGATTGATGGAGAAGGGGTGTGCCGGTATTCCACCGAAGCTTTAGCGTAGGAGGGAAGGCCCCCCTTTTTTTTTCATCACTGTATGAGGTATGAATTTGGCCGGTATTCCACCGAAGCTTTAGCGTAGAAGGGAATGCCCCTCTTTTTTTATATCTGCATGAGGCATGAATTTGCCGGTATTTCACCTAGGCTTTAGCGTAGGAGGGAAGGCCCCCCTTTTTTTGTTTCATGACTGTATGAGGTATGAAT
>JAIXRC010000125.1 GCA_027485415.1 Cryomorphaceae bacterium
AGGGCTTGTCAAATTCAAAATAATCTTTGTAATTGGCAGCTTCTTTTTCTTTGTCTTTTACTAGGTCAGCAGCTAAGCGGGCTCTTTTTTCGAAATGTTCACGCACAATAGCGCGGCCTTTTTCATGTTCATTGACTCGTTCTGCAATTATGTCTCGGGCACCTTCCAGGGCTTCTTCGCTAGAAAAAACTTGTTCATTGATGAATTTAGCAGCTTCTTTCTCTATATCCCTGTTCTTCTGCTCCCAAATGAGATCTGCCAGTGGTTCAAGGCCTTTTTCGCGGGCTTTTTGTGCACGTGTCTGACGCTTTTTCTTGTAGGGCAGATAAATATCTTCCAGGAGGTTTAGATCAAAAGTTGTTTTAATTCTGTCGGCCAGTTCGTCTGTCAGTTTGCCTTGTTCCTCAATAGCTTTGAGGATAGTGAGCTGTCTTTTTTCAATTTCTTCCTGTCTTTCCCATTCGTCGCGGATGGCCATAATTTGGACCTCGTCCATGCCGCCGCTCTGCTCTTTGCGGTAGCGTGCGATAAATGGAATGGTAGAACCTTCTTTTAAAAGTTCGATTACTCTGGAAACGGCTTGAGCGTTGAGGTTGAGAATGGAGGATATGCGTTGTATCATAATTAGATTATCGGATTTTCAGAAATCAGATTTTAAGTGCAGGAACGAAGGTTGATAAATCTGCCATCTGTTAATCTGTAAGCACAAATATATGCCCTTTATCGCTTACTTGCAAGTGACTTTTAGCGAAGCAGTACTTTCTAAAGAAAAAAGGTATCAGCGATTTGGCCGATACCTTCCCGTTTATTTGTTAAGGATTTTGTTGCATGAGGCTATTGCCCGACATTTCCTCCTGCGGTATTTTGAAGAGCACTGAGGGGTCATTGTATGGAATACCGTTGCGGAGTGGCTCTTTCATTCTTTTGAGATTGTGCAGCCTGTCACCTTCAAACATCAGTTCCAGTCGGCGTTCCAATCTGATATTCTGGAGCAGTTGTGCCTGATCAGCTGGAATTGTAGGCGCTGAGCCTCTGCGCAATTCATAGAGCTCACTGTAAAGGTCTGTTGCTCTTGTGACATCTCCATTCCCACCTGTTGATAAATTCGATTCAGCAACTATGAGGTACATTTCGGCAAGTCGCAATACACACATATTAATACCATTTACAGCATTCGGCAGGTCATATTTCGCTATGGTCGAATCTCCAAAAAAGCTCACATAATAATATCCGTTGCTATTGTTAACTCTTGTATCTCCTGTTGGGTATAAACTCATGGCAGAAGCCAGGGGACGCATGAGCGGAAAACCGAATCTTGAATAAGCCCATGCAGGAGTACCGCTGCGGTCTTCGGCTACACTGACCAGTTGAAAAATCTGTTCATTGACATTATTGGCCGAATTTTGAGTAAAACAGGAACGTGGCACAGCCGAAAGGCTGAACAGTCCGCTATTGATAACCGCATCGGCATATTGTGCAGCCTCGGTATATTTACCCATAAAAAAATGAATTTTGGCCAAATATGCCCTGATTGCCCATTTATCAACTCGGTCGCGGTGCCAGCTGTCGTAAATATCGCTGCCATCGCCCAAAGTATCGATTGCCTGAAGTGCATCTTCAAGGTCTTGAACTGCTAAAGTATAAACTTCTTCCACGCTGTTTCTGGCCATTGCTAAACCATCCGGGCCACTCAGGGTAGGCATTTTACGATAAGGAATACCAAGCTGATTGTTGCCTCCAATATTGGCAGGGTCGTAGGAAAGCCCCCAGAAACGAACCATCTCGAAATGCAGTGAAGCTCTGGCGAAAAGTGCAGTAGCTTTGTAAACAGCAAAGTCAGTTGTATTGTAATTGATATGACTTTCCAAGCTTCCCGTTTCGATCACGTTGAGTACATTGTTTGCCCGGTTAATCGTTGAATAACAGTCGCGCCACATATTTCTCAGGTCATTTATCTGTGAAGTCATGCTGCGGTTGTACATCTCGAGGGTACCGAAAGGACTCAGATTTGATTCGATTACTTTGGCGTCATCTGCAAAAAAATCGGCATAAACGACTCTGTTGCCACCCAGGGCAAGACCGCTTTGCATGCCGTCATACACTGCTTCGACCAGATTTTTTAAATCGGCAGGGGTGGTAATTGCCTCCTCATTTGGCAATGAATCGATGGGCTCAATGTCGAGCGCTTTTTTACAAGATCCCAATACCAATATTAGTAAGATTGGAATGATAAATTTTATCTTATGGTTCATAATATCAGATCATTTCAAAATTAAAAGTCAGTTTTCAATCCAAACATAATCATACGGGCCTGTGGTGTTTGCCAGGATGGGCCAGAGAAAGATATATTTTCCTGTTGTGAATTTTGGGGTACATGACGCAAAACCTCAGGATCCCAGCCAGGATAGCGCGTCCAGGTGAGCAGATTAAATCCGGTACAGTAAACTCTTAGATTGCTCAGACGCATTTTCTGACAGATTTTTTTGGGAAAATTGTAAGCCAGACTCAACGATCGTAAGCGTATAAAAGAGGCATCGTACAAAAATCTGTCGGAATTGACAGGAGTTGTTGTAAGTCCCAGACTAGGCACATCGGCAGATGGATTGTCAACATTATAAGCATCAAGAATCTCGGGACGTTGTGCAACATTGAAAAGCATTCCTATTTGATTTTTAGCGGGGTCGTCATAGACTGTGTGCCCCCAAACCATATTCACAAGGAAAGACAATTCGAAGTTTTTATAACTGAGCGTATTGGTCAGACCAAGCAGAAAATCCGGATTTGGTTTACCCACAGGTACACGGTTGTCGTAAAAATCAGAACCTGTGAAACGATTGATATCATCGGAGCTGTTATTGGTTGTACCGTTGTTATCTACACCAAATGCCATAATATTGCCAAACTTATCGTAATAAAGTGCCTCGCCTGCTAGAACTGTTGCAGTTAGGGTA
>JAIXRC010000008.1 GCA_027485415.1 Cryomorphaceae bacterium
ATGCAGTGGATGTATGTTTTGATCCTTAGAATATCCACTATAATTCCAAGAATGCATCTGAGTATCAAAATATCCTATAGCATTATATAATGTTGCAATAAGATCCGTTGTAACAAATAATGAATGATGTGGGATGGTCTCTAACCGATAGAAACAATAATATATACTCGCAATTTTCTGATAAGAATCTTTCATATGGTCTAACATGTCTTGCAAGCTATGGAACCTATCTCTAATATAAGCTTTTTGCATATCTCCTTGTATCCCATTAATAGAAAACATCGAACATTCTCCATAACGATTATTACCACTCTTTATCGGCTCACACTCAAATCCGCACATATCCGACAAAACCTGAAACAACAGATCCATATTTTTTTTATTGGCAAGAGGATCTTTCAAATAGGATTCCGTGTCAAAATAGAATCCCTTTTCCGGATGATATACCAGATTGAGTTTCACTGACGTTGGCTTTTTGGCATTATCGTGAACGACCAGCCTCTGCTCAAGATCGATGATCTTTTCTTCCTGCTTTTTAAGCATAATGCGAAGCTGCTGATTTTCATCAATAACAGGCTTGGAAAGCTGCACAATTTCCAATTTCTTGGAAAACGGCACTGGGAGCTCCAGCATGATCGCATCTGGAGAGTACTTCAGCTGCGGCTTCTGGGAATCGAGGTATTCTTGCAATTCCTCCACAAACGCCAGCTGTTTTAGAAAGGACCGGCCAGTGTACTCCAAATAGTCATGAACAAGCGAGAATTCGTACTCGTTGCCGATCTCAAGGATTTTCCCGTTTCTATCTACTTTTAGAGGCGAAGAATATGGACTAATCTTGATGATTTTCCCGTCTTCGGCGATCACTTGAAAGGTCGTCATTTTTCTGCTCACAGGATTCACTTTTTAAAACAAACATGTGCATAAATTGTCGGAAAAATACAAAGAATCTTTTCACAAAAAAACTATTTCACATCTTTATGATACCTTCTGTTTTTGATAAGTCTCCTTGAACTGGAACTTGGTCTGGCCGGATCCTTCTTTTGAATATTAAGTTGTCTTTCAAGGTAGGCAATCTTGTCTTTTTGCTTTTTTATTATGATGTGAAGCTGCTAGTTTTCATTAATAATAGGCTTCGCAAGCTCCACTATTTCCAATTTCCTGGAAAACGGCACCGGCAGTTCTACTACGATTTTGTCTGGAGAGTACTTCAGCTGCGGCCTCTGGGAATCGAGGTATTCTTGCATTTCTTCTACAAACTCAAGATTCTTTAAAAAGGACCGGCCAGTGTACTCCAAATAGTCATGAACAAGCGAGAATTCATACTCGCCGCCCTCTCTGAGATCAATCTTGATGATTTTCCCATCTTCGGCGATCACTTGAAAAGTCGTCATTTTTCTGCTCACAGGATTCACTTTTTAAAGATTGTATAACAACATTTGCTCCAGAAACTGAAGGAAAAATGAATATTCAGAAATAAAAAAATGCCAACCATCGAGGCTCTCACAATTAAGAAGCTCGACGATGGATCCTACGAGTTCTCGGCTCGGTATGACTACATGGAATACTATGGTAAGTCATTTCTTAAGAATCTGGCCTTTATCGAGAATCTGCAGAGATATTTTGACACGGAGCCCTTCACTTGCGAATTCTTTCGCGATCAGATCTCGCTAACTCTGAAAGTGCCATTTTCTGATAAAATTGAGCTGATCATGCTTACTAAGGTGCCCGTTTCGGAAGCGCGGCTCATTCAAATTGCGGCACTCCGTAAAGAGGCTATCAAGAAAAAATATGTATTTCGGGCTATCGTAGCTGTCCACATTCTTGCCCTGGCTGTTATGATTTTGAACAACCTTGAAATTGTTCAACCAAAAATCATTTATAGAGATATCCCGTGTCCTGAATGTAATCCAATATGCGTTTACGACGAAAAACCCTGTCCCACTTGCGAGATATGTCCTCCTGAAAAGGTGTGTCCAGAATGTAAGCCAACATTTGTTTACGACGAAAGGCCATGCCCTACTTGCGAGATATGTCCTCCTGAAAAGGTGTGTCCAGAATGCAAGCCAACATTTGTTTACGACGAAAGACCCTGCCCAAAATGCCCCGCTTGTAAGAGATGTGAGAAGTGTCCTCCTGAAAAGGAATGTCCAGAGAAAGAGTGTCCAAAATGCCCATTAATGCAGCTTGTGATGTTCTTATTTCGTATCATGTATGTTATTCTGAAAACTTTTCTAGATGGCTTCGCTATATGTAGTACTTGGGTTCATGGGGGAGGTGTTTGTATTATATCGTGGGGATTATTCTACACGAGTATCGCAATAGCGGCATTTTTAGGAGTAGTATACTGGGTTATCGATTGGGAGCAACCTCTTGCTCATGAAAATTCTCATAAAAAACGTTGGTGAGTGAATAGCTCATACTGTTATTTTCCTTTTTTTCCTTTCTTTTTCCTTTTTTTCCTTTCTTTTTCCTTTTTTTTCTTGAGTAAAAGGATTCTTCATTCTAGAAATTTAATAGTTTCAACACAAATATGTTTTACACTGTGAAATATTCTGATTTTAATTGTTTCTGATTGAATTTAGGGTACAAGTTTTTGGCTTGGACCTTTTGAATATGAAAATGCCAATCTTTTTGGCTTCTTTCAGATAACAATTCTGAAAAAAATGACTTCCATCATTCTTGAATGAATTAATAAAGAGCGTATTATTTATTATAGTTTGTTCATAATTTGATTGATTAAATCTAAATCTCCAGTCATATAACCATATATATAATCAGAAACTGATACAGCGAATTTGGGAGATAGCCACTGTGCTAGATCAACCGCCACCTGTGGATGCAACCAGATTTCCTTTCCTTCAATTTGTATCAGCTGCGATTCAGGCATGCCCTTAGTTTCCGCTAATTCCTTTACCATTCCTTTTGCGCACTTTCGTCTAAACCAATTGCCATATTTTTTTCCCAGAAATATTACACATGTCGCCAGCATTCCAATATCCATCATCGCGTTTTCGGACATTTTGGCCGCAGAACTCTATTTTCATTAACCTCGGAAGATCCATATTTTTATGATCTTTTAACAAGATTCTCTAAATGTACTTGCATATAATGTTATTATTTTGGCATATCTTCTCTATGCATGCTTTTTCATCATTTTTCAACGCTATATGATCAAATAAATATAGATATTTTTTATGATTTTCATAGAATGAACCATAACAGATCAACTGCCCAACACCATGTTTCCAATTATTGGCCGATTTGATTTCTATGATTTGCGAATCAGTTAACAAGTCGATATACCCAGCCGGCGTTTCCACTTCAGTCGTCGCGTTGAGTAAATCTTTATATTTTATCTGTAAAGCATGTTCTTTTTGAATCGATCGCATAGGCTTGAGATTCTCTATTTCTTTAGTAAATATATGATGATTCCCCTCTTGTATCCATTCTTCTATCCAAGAAGATACTGCGACACTAAATTTTGGAGAAATCCACTGAGCCATATTTATGGCTACTCTACGATGAACCCAAGTTCCCTGCTCCGTACATTTGCCACCTCTGCGAATTTCTATTAATTTATCGATCGGGATTTTAATAACGTCAGATAGCTCTTTCAAATACTCACTTGTAGAATTTAATTGATACCAGTGACCATACAATTTTCCATTGGCCTTACACATATCTGTAGCATTCAGATATCCGTCTGATCTCTGACGAATCGTATGTCCGCAAAATTCCTTATTCTCGTACTTCATCGTCTACATATCTAGTATGTAATTTATAACATTAATAATACCAGAATAAGAATCTTGATATTTATAAGTTTCGCGAATCCCTTTTTGGAAAAATGCTTAGATGAATAAAATTTATGGCAATATGTATATGAAAGTTGACATAGAAAACAAGCTTATTTCAGTACAAGGCCCGCTATCTGAAAGTTTACCACAAGAAATAATAAATATATGCACAAAAAATGGATACAAGTGGGAAATCCCCAATTCGATATTTTATATTATATTTGAAGATAGCGAAGTCACAAATGCCGATAAATTGCTCAACGGAGGTCTGTGTCAATTAGAGGGAAAAAGAAAATCTTTCACGGGCCGCAACGGGATCCGCTACAATTTTGACACAGAGAAAGACGTCTTTTTCGTTAATTATGAAAATTCTATCTATAATAATCTGATTATGATGACTCTGTATGATGACGATGATTTTAATGTTTCGATATGCAGCGGTATATATTACAGGGACCACTCATTTATCAGCGCCGCTCATTGTTTCATCAAAAGCGGCATCAATTATAATCTTTCAGATATCAATTTTATAGACGAAAAGTTAGAGCCGCTGCCTAGATTTGGAGTGGATGCCAAGAATAGCATCGTGTCAAAAAATGACAAATACTTTGAAAAAGAGGCAGCTACACACGATTATCAAGTTTTCAAAATCCGAGAAACGATTCCAGATCTTGTGCAGAGATTAACAATAGAATACGATTTGGATGAAATCAAAAAGTACCAAAATTTGTATTTGTATGGCCGAAGAGACAAAACAAAAATCAAAAAGATCATTAATCCATTTTTCATAAAAAACGAGGTTCAGCAACTAAGCGCCGACGACAAAAAAATACTAGACCAACATATGACGAAATCTATGTACTACGCAAAGGAAAGTGGAAGATATGATTATTATTGGAATACATTTCGAAGCAGGGCAATGCTTGTACTTTTTCGAGGAAAAGAAAACTCCGCGGCAAAATTAGCCGAAGTTAGAAAACTCATGGGTAACGATGCTCTCGACAAATCTTTTTTTGATTCTAGAGAGAATATGATGAATTTGTTGAATGCCGGATGGGTTCCGGCGCCCATATATAAACTTGATGGAGATGAAACTCCCATGAACCCCAAACTCAGAACTTTGCTCGAGAATATATGCGAATTATATGACTATACCATTTCCAGCACAGATGAATTTACTGAAAATCAAATGGACGAGACATTTCCAATTAATCATCCGGTTGAACCTGGAGACTCTGGAGGACCTATTTACCTGTTGAACGATCTCAATCAATATAGGCTAATCGGCGTCACCTCCCTGGGAACCAGTGGCAATGGCTGCGGAGTGCTACTACCCAAGCACTTGGACAAGTTAATAGGAGGAAGCCATATGAATTATTTGTTCAGTTGGCCAATATTCCTTATAATTGCCATAATTTTGTTATATGCCTATTATTTTTTAATAATCAAGGAAAATAAAGTAACTTATCGCCATTTAAATGCCAATTCCCCGAATTACGTTAGTTAGTGCCTTTCAAAATCTTGAGTTCTCTTATAGGTAGTAAATAATTTTCGATAGATATATGACGTCTCTAGGAGGTAATATGCAGAAATTTGTTCCAACTCGCGGCCTTCAGGTTCAATACGCTATGGCCACCATAAATACCGGTTCTCCGAATACCAGTGATGTTCGCGACTTCGGGATATATGGCCTTTATGGCAACGGAGGTACATTCAATTATGCCGGATTCTATCGAGATTCCACCACGAAGCGATGGACTGCGTTTACCAGCACAGCTGCCCCCGATTTCGTCACAGGGGCCGCCACCTCATCCCTAGCCGGTTATACGAAGGCTAACCTAGATTGCGGCACCCTATTTTCAAGCGCAATCACTAATTCTGGCGCCGTTTCTGTGGGCGCCGGCCTCACAGTAGTCGGCCAAATTGGCGCCTCCGATGGCACCGTGAGCGCCCCCGGCATATCCTTTTCAAATGAGCTGGGAACGGGCCTCTATCGCGTCACAACAGGCCGCCTGGCGCTGGCCGCCGGAGGCTCATCTCTCCTTGATGCCAATACGACTCGCATTCTTTTGCCAACCTGCGGAATATACGCTCCAAATACCGGCACCGTCAGCATCACATCGCCTTCTTATTCTTTTTCTTCATCCAACACTACGGGTCACCGATACAGCGGCGCAAGCATGACATTTTCGGTAAATGGAACGGATGTCATGGATTTGGCCACAGGGGCTGTCACTAATCTCCAAAGAACATATGTTACTGCCAACGGCTCGGCTTCATCGCCTGATATCACTTTTAATGATGGCTCTGGGGCTAGCGGCATCTATATCACGGGATCTGCCCTTACACTGAATATCAATTTCTCTATTGCAAGCAGCCGTATCGCGTATATTGCTCCGGCTGGCTTTTTTGCGAATCAGGTGAGTACTCCTATTTTGACAAATTCTGGATCAATTTCTGTAACCGCGGCGATGAATCTTAATGCAAATAATCTTACAACAACTGGAAGTATCTCAACCGCGGTCCTCACGGCATCCGGCACTCTATCGGTTACAGCGCCAATTAATATGAATTCCAGCAATATTACTTCAGTGAACAGCCTCTCCCTTAGTACCCTCACGGGGCCGGCGACTATTGCAGTGTCACAAAACATGGACATGGGCTCCAACACTCTAATTGCATCGAATATCCAAGGGGCCAGCAGCACAGTGACCTTCAACAGCGGCTCTGGAAGATTGGTTGCAGGAAACGCCAGATTTGCTACTTCTGTAAAAACAGCCAATTATAGTGTCGTGAGTACCGATTACATGTTAGAGTTCACAGTTTCCACTTCGGTAACTTGTACACTGCCGCTGGCTGCAAATGTTATTGGGCAGCGCTTCGTCATTCTACTAAACGGCACTGGGTCTGTCGTAGTGGCGTGTTCAGGATCGGACACCTTCCAGAATAATGCTACAAGCATCACCATAGTGCGTAATAGATCGGCCATTCACTTGCTGCCTTCGGCAGGCGGCACCTTCTGGATTACTCTCTAAGGTCGCTTTTTCCAGGTTTACTTTGATTCATACCGAATGGTGCCTTTTTCTAATATTGAACATAGGAGGCTTGCATGAGTTTTTCGCAGCACGTGCCAATCTCGCCGCGCGAAAAGATCGACTCACGGGCATCCGGGTAATTGAACTTTTCTTCATATATTGAATAAAATATTCACATCCCAGAAGAATTGAAATTATACAGACGGCATCTCTTCGAAAAACATGTAAAACCATCTTATTTTCGTATTCGCAGCACGGGCCTTCATTTCGCGAGTCATGAGCTCCATTTTGATACGATCACATAATTCATACGTGTTGTCCTTAGGATTGTAAGGAATGGACAGCTTCTTGCAGATTTCTAGGAGCTGCGGCTTGCTCTTAGTAATACACGCCGATCCTCTCTCGATAAACCTTTGGTCCGCATGCTTCTTAATATGCTGGATAGGGCTGCGGATCTTGAACTTGATATCAATAAAATCATCCTGCCGCTCCTCGTATCCCACCAAATAGTCGTTTTCCTTGAAGTCACTCAGCTTGAAATACTCGGGACAAGTGATCCATTCGTTATCTATAAAGAATCGCGGCTGCGATCCCAAGAAGTGGCCCACTGGAAGGATGTCGGCTCTGACACTTTTTTTTCCGGGCTGTTTTATCATATATTCGTATTTCTGGACCATTCCTGTGGTGATCCACGTGGGGCTGCTCACTGCGATCTTTTCTTTGATTTGCGCATTTTCGCGGCTGTCCTCAATCCCGCTATAAGTAACGAAATTGGCATATTTCTTGGCCATGTTCTCGGTAATCGTATTTACGAAGGCCACGAGGTTGAAGAGCCCATAATATTGGATCATCTTCAGATAAAAAGTAGTATGTTTGCTAGACTTGCCGCTTGTGTAATACAAGAATACGTTCATGATACATTCTTCGATAAACTGCATGTGAAAGTTCACGCCGAAGCTATAAATGGCCCCCTTCATGTTGCGGACATCCACGATAGACCATTGGTTGATAAATCGCTCTTTTTTGTTCGTGTAATTATACTTATCGTCATGGTAAACGTACTCTTTGATGCTATAAGTGTTGCTTTTGACAGTATGCGCCCGCCTGTTGAAACTCTCTACGTCAATATAAATGTCCTTATTTTCCACATTATATCCGGCTAGAAAATAGTACTCGTCATAATGCACTATCGTGTAATAGGAGCCATTTATCTCAATAATCTCATTATCCATAAAAATGGGCTTGAATACTTGATTATCATACTTAAATATCAAGCTGTCAAGGGCCACGTTGAACACTTTCTGATCAATAAGGGCTGGATTTATCGCCACTGGGAAGGGAGGGTCGCGAACTGTCTTGAATAAATCCACGTACTTCCATACGGGGCTGTATGAGATGAAGCACGTTTTGATGATATATTTGATGAATTCCATTTCAATATCAGAATAATAGGCCCAGAAGCTGCTGTCCTTGAGGGTGTTCTTGACCTTGGTATTACTCTCGTATGGTTCAATATCCATCTGCTGGTTCTTCTGCTGCCAGATCATCTCTTTATTGATTAGCCCGTCAATTGCGGATTCATGCATGATTTTCTCAATTTTGCGAACAATTTTGTTAGATTCCACCTTTTCCTTATATTTGATCTCCTCATAACTTAGTTCTTTGCATTTTGGAATGGATGAAACGAAAAGCCGAATGATAACGTGCCGATGCTCCGGAGGCAGCTCTTGGTGCACCCGATCGCGGACAGCCCTCCCGATAATCTGCTGGAGTGTCGAGATGTTCTCCGGACGGCTCATCACCATAATATTGCGAACAGCTATCAGAGTGTAGGATTCTTTCATAAATCTGCTGGCGATAAGGATGGAAATCTTTGTACCTGTCGTATTGCCGGGTTTGTTAAACTTATCAATAAGTGATTCCACTGTTTTTTTATCCATATCTCCATGAAGCATAACCATGCGAGCCGCCTGAAAGTGATGGTGCTCTTTGTTCTTGGACTCGCCGCCGCCATCCACCAACTTATGGGATTTTCGAGGTAAGGCGCAGTACATACAAATAGTATCATCACGCGGGACGCTATCATGTGAAATAATTCCATTTGCCGCAAGAACTTCTTCAATAAAAAACACACCTGATATTTGCTTGCTGTTATGGTATATAAAAGTCTTTCCGGCACTCTTCTTGAAATCATCCAATATTTGCTGCACCATTTTGGTATATTTGGTGGAAATCTTTGGAAGATCGCGCTTTATCGACAGGGCATCCCCGCTGATCTCATTGGACTTCAAAAAGAGGCCATGCTGCTTGCGCCATGCTGTGGAAACTTCGCTGTATTTGTCGCGGATTTCACCAGTGCGGAAGAGCCCGAGCTGTTTGTAGGGATTATTTGCTTCGGGATCCGGCAAGCAGAAGTCTGTGATATATATGCCATCAATCGGGAGAGATCCCTTGAAAACACTCTTGTATGTTTGATAATGGAAATCCGACATCTCACATCGAATAAACTTCAAAAGGTCGATGCCAGGAATGGCAGTCCCTACGATTTCCTTTGAGGCAAAATTAGCTGGATTGACATCGCGGACAAACGAAATGCGGCCCCTCATGAAGGCCTCGATTTTGAGCACCCCCTCCTTAGTTAGCTGCCCATTCTTGAATAAATCTTCTTCGGTAACGAAGGGATAATGGGTCTTTGGAAGCAACAGGTTGAGTAAATCCACGATTTCAGTCGGAGAGTTGTTCAGAGGGGTGGCGCTTAGGAAAAGCGCCCGGCAAGAGGGGTTGTAATTAAGCACTGTCTCAATTGCGATCCCCCAATTGTTTTTCTCCACTGAATTATACAACCTGTGAATCTCATCGCAAATAACTAGGGAATTAGCGAATTCGTCGATGAATGAGGTATTCAACTTGATTTCTCCGCTGTTTATCTTCTCGATAATCTCCTCGCGCTCCATGCTCACGATATTAAGTTTAGTAATGAAAAGCTTGTTGCTGAGGGCCTTATAGCCGTAAAAACGATAGAAGCCATTTTTTTTTCGACTCGTCAACCGGCGCTTATAACGCGAAATTAGTTCCTTATATTGCTCGGCCGCCTCCAAGTTTCCCTTATTTATTTTCCCCTGGAGGGCATCCAAATGATCCAGCTCCTTTTGGCTAATGAAGCCAAATTGCGGGAATCTGAGCAGCTCTTTCTTGAAGATCTCCTCGGTGAATCCAATCACGAAAACTGAGCCGGTGAACTCTACGTTGTCGCTCAGCTCGCTGTAAATTCTTATATATTCGCTGGCTATTCGCAGTGCTCCGATGGTTTTTCCGACTCCGGTTTCCCATTTCATCAGGAGCCGGGTATAGGGGGTGCTAGGGCTGAAGAAGTTCCCGACAAATAGTTGGTATGACTTGAGCATGGTGTGCAGATTTTTTTTGATCCAGCGATTGGAGTCAAAGAGAACGATATAGGGATTTTCAATAACATTTTTGTGGATAGATGTTTTCAGCATCTGAAATTCTTTGCGCGTCATAAGATCCTCATTAATACTGTAGTCGGTCTCTGGTTTAAACATGTCGTATATCTGGCTAAAAAAATATTATACAGATGCCGGCTTAAAAAATTATACATCACTATATTCGCTAGAAGTTTCTTCATCTATGTCAATTGTGACATATTCGTCACGAAGCAGGCCATATTTGCGAGGGAACAATTTAGTAAACAGCCAGATGAAGACATTCATGTTTTACAAATGAAAAAAATTCAATTTTTAAGAACTAGAGCTAGTTCTTGTTGTAACGTCCCATAAAATGCTGGTATACCTTTTCAGCCTCAGCAACGGCATCTTTTGGCATGTAGAAGGAGATATCCTTGATGAGGAAATCGTAGAAGCTCTGATCTTCTTTAAACTCTTTCGCATATCTTTTCGGAAGCTTCTTGGGTTCATCAGGACCTTCTCCCTTGTACTCGAAATCAACAGTGTTTCGTGCCATGAGCGCGATCAGCTTGATGAAGTTCTCGACTGAGGGGATCTTGTCAAAGTGAAGGTACGGCCATACAGGGAAAGCGGAATCCTTGATCAAATCCTTGATCCAGTCAACATCAATCAAGATGCGGCTTTCCACGAGCTGATTCAAGTGTTCCTCGATGGTGTTCTTGGACTTGAAGAGCTGGTTCCAGCTGACGATACGGGGATCCTTTTCGCCAGACTCAACAGTAGTCCGAAGAATAGTGAGATACTTATTGCCTAGACCCTCCGTGAACTTAATGGGCTGATGAATCGAGGGATATTTCTCATAGAGCTCTTCTGTGATGGCTCGAAAGACGTCACTCTTGGGACTTTCAACCTGATTCTCAATAGGTTTCTCAATCTGGTTCTCAATAGGAACGATCGGCTGCGGCTCAGCGAGTCTCTTGCGAGGTTTCTCGAGCTGCTGATCGATAGGCTTGCCAGAACCATAAGGGAATCCAGAACTATTGAATTGATTTTCAATACTGTTGAAAGTGATCCGAATGGAATCATTAACGCGACTGAAGTCGATGGATGCTCCGCGAGGAAGCTCGACCTGCTCTAAGCTGCAACCGTGTGCTGAAATACGACCGATCTTGAAGACGGGATTCATGCTGATTTTACAGGTGAAAAAAATTCAATTTTTTTAATACTCGTAGCTGAACTCCCTATTCCGCAAATTGAAGACTATTCCTATGATTTTATCATCTTCGGCGTTTTGCCAGACTTCTCTGCCGCGATATACGATATCGACTTCATCTGGGGAGAGCTCGCGATAGGCGCAAATAGTTGAAGAAGACACGTCGTAGCAAATAATCTCCTCATAATTCCAGTCGCGGACTCTGAGATAGATCCCTTTGATGCGCGGCTGGAGCGTGTATGAGCCATCGGAATTGTAAATTATTCTTTCGATGTTAGTAGGGTTAATCTGAGTGAGAATTTGGTTCATTTCCATAATGGCGGCATTAAGGAGGTCCTTATCGCGGAAATCATCCAGATTCTGCATGGAGAACTGGGGAGGCTGATGATTGAGAACAAAGTGGCTCTGCTGGCTATAGGAGTCATATACCATATAGTCCGCTTCGATAGACGAAGGCAAGACGGCCTTTTGGGCAATTAGTAGAGAATTCTTTGGGGCATATGGCGGCATGGTAACTCGAACGCGCCTTCCTGCAAGCTTGACAAATCTTTGCATTTTACTTATAAATTTATTCATTTTTCATTTCCATGAGAACGGCGTCTTCACGCGGCAGATTATAATAGGACTCAATTATGCTCACTGGCTCGAAGCCGGCATCAAGATAGACCTTGATTGCCGCTCGATTAGAGCGCCTTACGTGTAGGGACATGGAGCGCGGGCTGGTGAGAGCGGCCTTTAGGAGGAAGCGGCCGAGGCCGCGAGAGCGATAATCCTTTAATATGCCGAAGTAGTATAAATAGGGATTCTTGAAGTCGACGCCAACAAGGGCAAATCCAATAATATGTAATTTGTACACTAGGACCCAACTCAAGTTGTAATCTACCATCGGCAGTATGAATCGCAGCCCTGCTGAGCCATATTCTGGAAAAATGCTAGCATAGACCTTTTCTAGCGGCCGGATGTCTCTGTTTTCGAGATTCCTCGCGATGTACTTCATATTTTATGAAGTTTTTATTTCATCGAATCAAATTCAAAGTTTCATGGACATGCTCTTGGAATATTTTTCTTTTTTCTTATTTATATATGATTGGAATTGGTTTTTGGAATGCTGTTATTACCGGAATCCTTATAGTCCTTTTGATGGCGTTACTAGGGCTGAGCAAATGGTCTGGGGTGTTCTTGACTGGAATCGCAATATGGTATACCGTTTCAATGTTTTTCTACATTTATGCTCCAAATAAAATAACATGGGTTGGCGCTCCTCAGGCCTCTTGAGTACAAGAAGGGGAAAAGGGGAAGAAAAAGGATAGAAAAAGAAAGGCGAGAAAAGGTGAGGAAAGAAAAAAAAAGAAAAAAGAAAGGTGAGGAAAGGCGAGGAAAGGAAAAAGAAAGGTGAGGAAAGGTGAGGAAAGGCGAGGAAAAAATCAAACAATACGAATTTGAAAACATCTATGTAGATATCCTATATCTATGATATAGATATGTCTGTTTGGTTGCAAGTAATGCTCATCCGTAAGATATTTTTTTACTTCTTTCGAATGGGCGCGAACCACAATATCTATTCCAAAAAGCCGTGTTTGTTCATTTAATATTAGTTGCTGGATATAATGCGCAGAATCATCAACTGGAACCCTGCCATATCTGCCATTTTCATACCACGTGAAATACATAACAACGATGCCTAATGGTTCTAATTTTTTGTACAAAGAGCGGAATTTCCGAAAAATCACTTCTACAATTATTTCTTGACATATTTTGAGATGAATGTCGTGATACGGGCGAAAGCTGCCAATTACATAATTAATATCTGCCGGCAGCCACATTTATTTATGAAAATATTCACTTTTCGGATAAAAAAATAATGTTATCCGATCACACGTCGAAAGAAATGGTAATACAAACACAATCGGGATTGTTGTTGCGCATCACACTTGGCTTATAATCAGAAAGGTGCTCGATTACTTTTTTTTCTCGTTCACATGCGATATTAAGCCTCATGCTGACAATAGAATTTGATGAGATTCTGAGACTATCCTTAACGTCTTTTAGGAAAATCTGACGATTGACCTCATCGGATACAACGCCGTGTTCCTGACACTGACAGGAGTTGCAAAATTGGAAGACTCCCTGATCCAGCACTTGGTAGCAGTGTTCTGAAATATTAATCAAGATACTTGCGGATACAGTGAACTTATGCTTATCAAATCGAGGGATGTGGTTCAGAATACGGCGGATTTTCCAAAAGAGGGCGGTATGGCGGATTTGCTCGAGAGACTTGCGGTAGAAGTCGTCATAAGGGGCGAAGCTGCCAATAAGAATGTGCAATTCTTGAGGTAAGTTTTGCATTTTTTAGAACACAGATATTCACTTTTTTTGAACACCGAATTTTACGAGATGATCTTCTTCCACCAGACGGCATTTGGAGTGTCCGCACGAACAGATGGGGGTTCGTGCAAAATCTGATAATAGTTAAGGGCACCAGATGCAAAATTGTGGCCATGTCCAACTCCATTACTAACATAACCGATGCAGTTACTCTCTGGTTTCTCGCACCATTGGCGCGCCTTGGTCAAATCGCTGAAAACACAATATTTGTCATATGGCGAATTTCTTAAAGCGCCATCTGCCGTGGGGCAGGTATATTGGTTTTCTTTATCAAGAGTATACATTCCGGTAGCCATTTGCTGATAAGTATAATTTACTGGGGAAGGCAAGCTGCTTGAAGAGCTTGAAGACGTACTTCCTGTTGTGGTTCCTGATGTAGTTCCTGTTGTTGTTCCGGTTATGGTTCCCGATGCCGTTCCCGATGCAGTTCCAGAAGATGTACTAGAAGAAGTAGTTCCCGCACTCACGAAAGTGTAGATATTGTAAATAACTACCACAAGTAGAGCAATAATTAGTATTACGAATACAACTTGAAAGCCGTCCATATATACTATTGAGGAGGTTTTTTATTTTTCTCATAAGAAATTAACTTGACAAAATCTTTTTGATATATGTAAATATTGAAACTAATTATGGAATTGAGAGGATTCCGAGGACATATTAATTGAAGAAGCATCTTTGCAAATCTATCTTTTTTTTTCTTTCTTTTGTCAATGCGCATCATTATTTCTAGAAATATATATTTTTTGTATGGTAGAAAAAATATGGCAGAAAAAAAAAAAAAAAAAAATATGGCACAAAGGACTCCTCATCAGTTGTATTTCACGATTAGGTCGCTCTGGAAAAGGAAAGATTCGCACAAAGGGGCTTTCTTCAAGTGCTGATCAATTTTGAGATGCTCCAGAATTTTTCCAAATTCTTCCAAACCAGCAACTTGGACCTCAAGTTCGACTTTGGTGATGATAATGCTATCATCAGACAATAATCTTTTGATCTCGACCATCGCTTTCTTCCTATTCCGCATCCATTCAACCTCACCAACTCTTCCATCCCCATAAGTGTATCTGAAAGTCCAAAACTTGAATCCATGGAAAAATGCGTATAATTCATCGTGCAATATTGTGATTGTGGCGATCAGAAGAAGCTTATTTTGCTCACGGAGAAGATCTCTCAAATCATCGCGAATGATGTTCTGGATCTCAACTGGGAGAGTAGAGAGTAACTCGCTCATATTCATTTAATTACCGGCCAGAAATTCATTTTTTTATAGAACATAAACCGGGAAAAAATAAATATTGCCATTTTTATGGCAATTGGAATTGACAATCTTGTAGCAGGCATCCCGGAGTCGCCGAGCGTTGTGATCGCTGGCATTTAGCTCAAGTATGCTCTTGCATACAGGAATAGTTTCCTGGAAGCAGCCCAATTTGTATAGCGAACAGGCCTTGTAGATTAGGAAATTCAAGTTATAGTCGGGATTATCGAAGGTCAGCCCCTGATTGGCAGCTTGCAATAAATTGACAAAATCCACCTTTTTCTTGAAAAGGAAGCATAACTCTGCGTAAATAATGATTTTATCGCAATGGTCAATATTCAGGAATTGACTCAGATGAGCATGCGCCTCATCGAAGAGATTCATTAGCACCAGAGATTTGCCAATTAGGGCATTCAAACAGATGATTCGGCCGATGTACTTCACGCGTGGCAGGCTATGCTGCAGAATTTTGATATTTTCCGCATACTTTCCTTGATCAATCAGCGAATTATTCAAGTCGCGGATCAGATACATAATCTGCTGCTCAGTTTTGGCCAAATCGAGGGCTTCCTTCAGGCAGGCACTTTCTTCTTCCAATAATCCCATGTTTCGCAGTGCCTGGGCCTTTCCCCGGTACTTATCAATAAACAAGTGGGTGCCGCCGCCTGGGCGGGCCTTAATGGCTGATTCGAAGAAGGCCAGCGCCTGGGCCGGCATTTGGAGTTTGTTGAAGCAGATTCCCATGTAGGTGTCAGGACCTGTCAATTTGGGATTCATCTTCTTGGCCAGTTTGAAGTAGTCCATGGCAATATAGTACATTTTTAATTTTGCCATGCATACGCCAATCTTTTCTACGATCACGGGAATATTATTTGGATTCGGATTATGGGACAATATTTCGCATAGCTGGGAAGCTGCCAGAATTGGCGCATCCAACTCCAATAATGCCAGCGAGCGGAAGTACATGGCATCGACTACTTTTTTGATGAGAAGGAGGTTGTCGAATGCTTCTAGCGCCTTTTTAGGATCATTCATATTCTGATAGCACTTGCCGAGATTGAAATAAGTGTGTATTCTTGCCTCCTTATCATGTAAGGGAATTTCTTCCAAAGCGGCTTCATAGAACATCGCGGCTTGGCTATGGTCGCCTTTTGTGAGAAGAAAACCGGCAAATAGTCTCAAGGAATTCAACTTACCTAGTTTTTCAGTCTCTTTTTGGCACTCGATATTCATGTTTTTTGGACAAAAAAATTCACTTTTTCTTAAAGATCAAATATTGGATTTTGCCATCCTTATAAACACCAACTGGGACGCTTTCCCAATCATAATATTCCGCCTGGGAAACCTCTACCATATGGAGAGTCTCTACAGGAATCTGGAATAGCATTACTGCGATGCGATTCTTGATCGTTCTTTTGAGAGCTAACTCAATAGGATGATCATAACAATGGCTAGCGTAGCCTTTCTCCAACCATTGGTCTAGACGCGGAGTGAGATGCCCTAATCTTGGGTTCACTTTTGATGTAATTCCTGCTATATTAAGTTCAAATATCTTGAAGAACTCATAATAATAGTAATTTCCATCTTTAATTGCATAAGGATGGGCGAGTACATCAAATAATTGGTCGAGATTTACAGCAAGATTTTTGGGTTGGCAAAAGATGTCTAACTCCTTATTTCTCAGATAAGAATCTGGCTGAGCCTCTCCTCTCAACGTAAATCCGCATTTAATCTCCAATAATGACATCAATAACTCGGCATTTTCCTCTAGGCCGCGGAATTTGGCCAAATCGAAGTAAAATCCTTTGCCAATCTCATAGACAAGCTCCAAAGTATGAAACTGGGGGATTTCCTTGAGCTGCTGCTCCAATTCGGCAATCTTGGCGGCTTGCTTCTTGATGGCAAGCTTCAACAGGTCGATCTCATTTTCTGATTTCTCGAGATTAATGCAAATTTTAGTTGGGGTAAAGGGGACACATAAGGACAACTTAATACTATTTTCGCACTTATCGATATAAACAAACTTGGAATTAAAATATTCCTGCAAATTGGCGATTTCCTTTATTTCCTCCAAGACATTCGAGCCGGTGTATAAATTATACTCATATTCGGCTTCAAAATTATAGGTTGAGGAAGTATGGAAAACTTTCACGTCAACTCCTTCGATCTTAAAAGTGTAAGACATGCGCTTGATTTTCTAAAAAAATTATTCACTTTTTAAATGCATTTCGATTAACAGCATGGCCTTTCTAGTGGGATTTCTGGAGAGGTGATGCCAATTAACCAAAGAAGCTGTTTTGGGGTTCATCAGTAACTGATAGATGTAGTCGATCGCAGAAGGATTCGCACAAAGGTGATCGATGTCAATTTTAGTTAGGTTTTCCGGCCGCGTTATATAATCGAACATCCCGGGATTTTCAGAAAGGTACGACCAATCGATTTCATGAGGGCGCCGCAATATAATTGTTCTTGCGAATTTATTCAGGCAGGCGAGCCGATAGTTGATTTTCTCCTCGTTTTTGAGTAAAAGTGCCATGGCGGAGGGGTTGGTGGATAATAGATTCCAATTGATCTGGCTGAAGTTGTTCTGCAAGATAGGCATCGCGGAGGTGTTCATGGAAAGTAGCCCAAAGTTGATCTTTTCAGGATTGGCCACAAGAAGGTCAATCGCGGCGCTATTCTGAGAAAGATATCCCCAATAAATCTGGTCAGGATTCTCCTTAAGAAGTTGGATGGCGTTGGGGTTTTTGGATAGAAGGGGCCAAAAGATTTTATCACGATTCGCCCGCAAAAGGCCTATCGCGGCCGGATTCTCGGAGAGCCGCATCCAATTAATCTTGTCTTGGTTGGCGACAAGAAGATCTATTGCGTATGGATTGGCGGATAGCATATCCCAAGACACTTTGTTGGCAGGTGTTTGCATTTTTTTGCGCTAAATTTATTCACTTTTGAAATTGGAGAGAGAGACGAGTGGATTAATCTCGTTTATACCAAGTCGCGAGGCCTGAGCTGGAAGTTGGGGGAGCTGCAGAAAGCGGCCGATAAAAGGTTTGCGGGCCTATATTGAATTTCACGTAACCGGCGCATTTATCCTTATGATCAGTACACCATTTCTGCACTTCGCTGGCATTAATAAAATTGCACCTCTCTTTATCATTGGGGCCGTTGAAGGTGCCGGCCGCATCGTTGCAATTATATGGTAAATCTGAAAGAGGG
>JAIXRC010000075.1 GCA_027485415.1 Cryomorphaceae bacterium
ATGCGTTGGGTTCCTGCAATTCCTTCGGCATTTGCCAATCTCACAAAATACGTTCCAACGCTTAATCCTTGTAGGCTGAAGGCGTTGGTTCCTTCAATGTTTTCTCGAACGATTTCGCGTCCGTTTTGATCTACAACACTCATTTCCGTCATATTTCCGTTCCAAGTTACTTGGCTTGCTCCATTGCTGGGGTTCGGATAAACATTCATCACTGCGCCGTTTTGCTCTTCGATTCCGCTCACGCTGTTGTCCACCAATACCACTTGTGCGTTAGCCGTACAACCGTTGGCATCAAAAACCGTTACATCATAGGTTCCGGCGGTCAAGTTATTTTGATCTTCCGTTACCGCCCCGTTGGACCAAGCAATAAGATATGCAGGAACCCCTCCTTCAACCGTAAGGTCAATGCTTCCGTTGTTGTTCGCGGTAACATCCACTCCAGTAGCCGTTAGCACTAATGCGTTCGGTTGGGTAATTTCGTAGCTTGTTAGTGAGGTGCATCCGTTGCCATCTACCACGGTTAAGCGGTACACTCCAGCACCTAAGTTGCTTAAGTCTTCGGTAGTAGCACCGTTGTCCCAGGTATAGGTGTAGTTTGGTGTTCCTTGAAGCACGGTAACATCGATGGTTCCATTGGCTTGTCCGAAGCACTGAACGTTGGTGCTTACGCCATTCACTTGCACGGCTGTTGGGGTGTTAATAATCATGGTCGTGTCGGTAGTACATCCCAAAGCATCGGTAAGGGTCAATTGATAGGTGCCTGAGCTCAATCCGCTGTTTTGCGTTCCGGTCATTCCATTCGACCACGCAACGGTGTAAGGAGCAACCCCACCGTTCGGGTTAAGGGTTACCGTAGCGGAAGAAGAAACGCACAACCCTTGAACAGTAGCGTTGAACGTCACTTGGCTTACAAACCCTTGAGCCATAGCTACCGCAGCTGCTGCGTTCAAACGTCCTGCACCAATTTTACCCGCATAGTTGGGGTTCAAAGCGTTGATGTCTACCGAAGAATTCTTTAAAATCATTTCAATGTTAGCGTTGCTCAAGCATGGATTTACATAGAGCATTAATCCTACGGTTCCAGTGACCAAAGGCGCAGCATACGAAGTACCTGAACTGTTGATGTACCATCCTTCCATCGGTGCTATCGCTACACCATAACCCGGTGCGGATAGGTCCACCATTTGGTTGTGTTGGTGGGTAGACGATGCATCACCGGCATATTGCTCGTGGTTGTCCGCAGAACCGATGCTCGTTACGGAGAACACATGCGCATAAGCTGCAGGGTATACCAAAGCATCAGGGCTTCCACAGGTAACGCCATTTCCAGCAGCCGCGATGATGAAGGCACCATTATCGTAAGCCTCCGTTACGGCATCCTGCTCATACTGGTTGTAGAAACAACCTGAACTCCAGCTGATGTTGATTACACGAATTCCTGCGTTCGATGCCGCAATCACTTCGTTGTAGTTCATTTGGTAAAACGCAATCGAGGAGTTGTATCCAATAGAGCTCAATCCGTTGTTGTTGTTGGTGTTACCTGCAGCAAGGATGCTCACCGCGTTACCGTGCGTAACCGTTGCCACGTTGGAAGCGTCGTAGTGCACTACTTTACCTAACAACTCGCTGTGGTTAGGGCTCATGTTTTGGTCGCTGATGCCCAATACGATGTTGCTGTTGCCTGTGCTGATATCCCAAGCACCTTGTGCATTGATTAACTCTAAGGCGTAGTTGTTGGCCAAACCTAAGTTGTAATCGTTAGGGGTAGCAAGCACTTGGTAGCTAGGAGCGTTTTCAATACCGGAAACTACGGCTACTTTTTCCAAAGAAGCGCTTAAGTCGTTCAAAGAACATGCACATGAAAATTCGTACACTCGCTGCAGTTTCGCTTGCTTAGAAGCCGGAAGGGCTGCTTGCACGGAGGTGATCCCTTGTGTTTGAAGAACCGCATTAAGGGAAGCGTTATTGGAAACCAAGTTGCCGTCCGCGTTCACAAAGGGAACTGCGTTGGCATCGGTGATTTGTGCCCATACTTTTGCCGGTTGTTGCGCAAAAGAAATCATTGCCGTGAATCCGAAAACGGTTGCGAGAAGTAGATTTTTTGTTTTCATGAGCGGTGTTTTTTGTTGTTTATGAGACAAAGGTGCCGCATTACACAAGGGTGGAAAACAAAAAGCCGAGGGCAAGGAACCAAAATACAGAGCACTACCCAACCAGTTCTACGTAGAAATGAGGGAGGGGCTACGTAGTTATACGTAGTTGAGCTGACTCATTATGGTGAGGTATCGAAATGCACAGGTAAATGTTCTGTTTTTGAATACGAAAAGGAAAGATCGAAACAACCCGAACAAGAAGGTTGTTTACCTTCATTAAAAGTCCTTTGCTGACTCAAGTTCAACAAAGAATAGATGCATTATTTTCGTCTTTCTCCTATTTGTTTTTATAAAACTCAATTTAATTATTTGATAATTTTGTATTCATTCAATTAGCTGATTATTCGTAAGTAATCATTTGAAGTTTAATTTTTTTGATTCCGATTTATGGTGAAACCAACAGTTATTTTTAAAAAATTAAAGTTTATTGCAATAGTTCAATTGCTATTTTATTTAGTCTCTGCCGATTTTTGCATGGCGCAACAATCTCTTACCGCCATTAATACTTCCATTTTTCAAAATTTTTCATCGCTTACTACAGCCCAAATTGCGAACTTACCTACAGGATGGAGAATTGGGTCGGATTGGAATGCTGGCCTCACTCAAACTACTCTGTCTGCAGGTAATGTCGGAACAGGAATATTGAATGGAAGTAGTACAGGAGGATGTTATAATTTTGCGGAAGGAATAACTGGGTCGAGTGTTGAAAGATCCCTTGGTTTTTTGAATTCAAGCTCATATACAACTCCTAACAGCATCACATACTCTTTTGTCAATAATACTGGCAGCACCATAAATCAACTCAATGTTTCGTGGTTATACGAAAAATATCGAAGTGGATCTCGAGCATGGGATTGGACTTTTTTCCACGGACCCACCTCGAATCCCTCCATTCAAGTGGCCGGGGGATCCATGAGCTATGTTGCAGATGCTGCAAATACTACGATATATGCACCCGCGCAAAGTACCGCGAAGCATTTGGAAATTACTGGGCTTTCTATTGCACCTGGTACGACGTATTTTTTACGATGGACATTGACCGGAAACGCGGGATCAACGAATGGTCAAGCATTAGCCATAGACGAAGTGGAGATTTTGCCTCTTGCCACCCAGCTTTGCGTAGGAAACAATCTACAAATAACCCCAAGTAATACACCTTCAAGTTGGAGTTCTTCCAATAGCACAATTGCCTCCGTCAATGGATCAGGGTTGATAACTGCCCAGAACCCAGGTGCCGTTAATATAACATACACTTCAGGTAATTCATATTCACTTTATGAGGATTTTAATAACTACGATACGAATCCAAGTGCTGGAGTTTTTGGTTTTAACATGGCTTCTACGAATAGCAGTATAATTTCTGGGATTTATCAAAATACTGCCAACGGCAATTGGATTGTGAATTGGAATGCAAGTTTTGGTAACGTTGTTCATCAAACACAATTCGGCAATCAATTTACCTACATTGAATTCACGAATAATGCACCCACTCTTTATTTAAATAGCTTGTCTTTGGAGGCTTGGCATCAACACAATCCTTGTTGTTCCAATACGGGACCATACGATGTCCAATTACAATTGTCGAGCCTAGTCAATGGCTCTTGGACCGCTTACTCTAACATCGGAGCTGTAATGACTTGGAGTAATGCTTCTACCATTAGTTCCCATTCCATTTCACTAAACGGGTATTCAATCCCAAGCGGTACGCATCGTATCAAATTACTAAAAGCGACAGGTCCCAATACAGGCAGTGACGGGTTCGCATTAAATTACATTCAATTGAACGTGTCGACTTCACCCTCGGCTGTTACGAACCGTAACGTACAGGTAAGCGTTTCTTCCATGGTGAATTGGGCCAACCTTCAGTGGCCTTCCTCCGGAACCATTAACTGCGGGGGCTCCCTAACTGTTTATGGAAAAGTATACGATGCGGCTTATACTCCAAACGCTGGGGCAAATGCTTCCATTAATGTACAAGTAGGGGTGCACACCGCTAACACCGATCCTTCCACTTGGCCAGCTAATACTTGGTCCAATGCCTCTTACAACGCTCAAGTTGGAAACGATGATGAATACCTTGCATCCATTGGTTCTAACCTTCCCCAAGGCACCTATTATTATTGTTTTAGGTATGCGTTGAATGGATCCTCTTGTTATAAATACGGAGGATTTCAAGGAGGTTTTTGGAATGGTACAAGTAACGTAAATGGGGTATTAACCGTTGGCGGATTGGATTGGGCCAACATTCAATCCCCGGGTTCGGGATCTATGTGTCAAGGAGGTTCGTACAATGTTTATGGACAAGTTTACAAGGCGAATGTGACCAATGCTGCCGGAGCAACAGCTGGACTTACTGCACAAATTGGCGTTTCATCTGCAAATACCAATCCCGCAACGTGGCCAGCGAACGCCTGGAGCAATGCGAACTTTAATGTGCAAGTCGGAAACAACGATGAGTTCTTGGGAACCCTTTCCGGGTTAGCTCCTGGAACCTATTATTATTCGTTTCGCTATAAACTCGCCAACAGTTGCAACTATGAATACGGGGGATTTAACGCAGGTGGTGGTGGTTTTTGGAACGGATCCACCCATCAGAACGGAATACTAACCGTTCACACCTCTCCCAACGCTTATGCTGGTGCGGATATTTCGGGTACATCAACCTGTGGAAAAAACACGGCAACCATGGCGGCAACAGCCTTGGGGGCCTCTGAAACCGGCACTTGGAATTGGATTAGTGGTACTAATGCCAATGCTGTTTTTAATAACCCTACGGCAAATAACTCAAGTTTTACGGGTTCCTATGGAGGCTCTTACGTTTTAGAGTGGACGGTAACGAATAATCAATCCAATTGTTCTGCTTCAGACCAAGTGACTGTTACGCTTAATCAACCCAATGCTGCAAGCATTTCTGCTTTTCTCCAAAATGGAGACTTGTTATGGTCAGGTCTGAACAGCTCGGATTGGTCGAATGGCACCAATTGGTATGTGTACTCAGTAAATGGAGGGGTAGGCACCTTTGTTCAACAAAATGCAGGAGTACAACCGAACGCTTCAAGCCAAGTTTATTCCATAAGTCAAGCCAACGGAGGAATTTGTATTGGTGCAAACAACCCTGTTCTTTCTATGAATAGTAATGCGGAAGATGTTTTTGTTAGTCAAGGATGCACACTAAATTTGTCAGGTAACAATTTGAACATCGCCCAGAATTTAACCAACAACGGTACGATCATCGCATCAACGGGAACGGTGAACTTCACGGGGGCTACGAACGGTACGTTCAGCGGAAGCGGTAACACGCAGTTGTTTGACATGACGGTTAACAAGTCTCAGGGAGCAACCTTAACCTTGCAGCAACCGGTGTTGGTGACCAATACCTTGACGATGACGCAAGGGAACGTGTTCACGAGCAACAACAACTTGCTAACCTTAGGAACGAGCAGTGCTGCACCGGGAACCTTG
>JAIXRC010000043.1 GCA_027485415.1 Cryomorphaceae bacterium
GACATTCTCAGTGCACTGAGTCATGCACACGGTCACCTCGACATCATGTTTTCAGTGACACCCAAGGGTGGCAAGTATGCAGTGAAATGGCACACAGCACAGTTCAAAGATGAAAGCCACGATGCCAGTGAGATGTCATGGTGGACGGCAATGTTGTTGATGTATCGCCATAACATAACATGCAAGGTGACAACCAAGGAGTGGGACATGACACACTCTCTCGATGAAAGCAGCCATACCCGCCAGGGACGTGCCCGGCACATCACGCAGAAACCGCTCGGATTCTTCAACACGATCAAGCATTACAAGGCCAAGATGGGAGACCCATTTGATACTTTTATGCGTCACAAATGCGCACAGATATCCTTCTACCTGGACTTGCCGTTGTTTAAGAAACTGCTTGGGCTCAAGTGCACAATGACCTGGGATCACCACAGCGTAGGAGAACATGTGAGGATTACATTCCATGGTAGTTCACAAGGGGAGACCACGATCAGTGCGAATAAGATGCGTTCTGGGATGGTGCGTTACATTCGCTCACCAAAGGGCATACTTACAAAGCATGACAAGTCGTGCAGGGATGTGGTTGCAGAATCGGTTGAAAGTCAGACACAGGTTACAAATAAGAAGCCAAAGGCGACTAACAACAATCCAACAAATAACAAGCCGAATAAAGGTAACGAGGCAAATAACAACAGCAAGTCGAACGCAAGTACCGAGACAAATAACAACAATAGAAAACCAAATTTAGGAGACCAGGAGCGTCAGGATACGAGCAAACCTGAACTACACAACAGGCAACAACAACTACAACGCCAGGGATCAGGGTCTACGCCGGGTCACTGGTCTCCAGTTAGCAAGTCATTGTCAAAGGGCATCGCCGGTGCCAGTTTCTGGTCAAGTAAAAGTCCAACAGCACCCCCTCACAACCAGGTCGCCAATGGGTTATCTCAACAATTAACTGAAGTCACCCGTCAGCTGAGTCAAAGAAAAAGGGAGGGTCGGGAACTCGTCCAGACTAGGAATGTACAAGATCCTGAGTTGCAGTCTCTGGTCATGAACGATAGAAAGAGAGCCATCGTGATGGATGCAGCGCGTAGATTCATGGGAGCTGCCAAAAAATAACAAATATTATCAATTATTACAAATATTACAAATATTACAATATAATAATGGATGGATCTGTAATGATAATTTTAAGAATTTAATGCCAGATTGTGTTTGCGTGCAAGATCCTTGATAGTTTTCATATCTTCTAATGTTCCATCAATGAGCCTAACAAAATCTTTGAAGCGATCTACAAGGCCGTTGCTTTCTGCCTTAAACATTGCAAGTTGATCTTTCAAAACTGGATCCTGGTTCATCTTCTGGATATTATTAATGTTGCGGTCTTTTTTATTGCACAACATGTAGAGTGCATCATTGGCGTACGGCTCTTTGGATTTGCTGCATCTTACGCATCCTTCTGCATTCTGCTCGCTTTCATTAAAGTCCAGATCGTGAGGCGCGTAATACAAATACATGTGGGCCCTCCTCATGGGCGCCGCATGCTCGATACGGTAAGCGTCGAAAATGCGAGAATATGATTCAGCCATGGCCACGTTGTGTTCAAAGACGGTCAGGTGCAGCTTGCCTTTTAGTCCTCCCCACGAGCTCTTGGTAATCGTCACATGGTTGACATTGCATAGAGCAATATATGCGAGCTCGCCATCACACGCAGCCATTCTATTTCCCTTACGGTTTACCTTTGGGATCCTGGTCGGATCGCATATGAGGCGTGGTATCCGTTCTCCGGGATTGGCAGGGAAGCGAAGACCGTGCTGCGTCACCGGCTTAACCAGCAGTTGCGTCATGCGATCACGCATGCATGAACTCGTCGTCGTTCCCTTGCTTGCATTTTCTTGGGTTGTTAAACTTTCATTGTACTCTACCGCGAGTCCAAACTGTGGCAGGTAAATGCCTGGGTACAGTTGCGACTTGCTCCGCGTATGATAATACGCAGTCCCCATGATGATGCATTGTCGAAGCTGCCTGTTGCCTATATTGTTTGCGTCCATTGCTTCGAGCACGGCGCGTTTGGACATGATCATGTTGAACAATAAAAAGAACCATTTTAAAAGATCATCAAAAGGAAGTCGGTTTGGACATTTATTGTTTTCTTGCATTATACCAATAATGCGTGATCTTTTAGCTGATTTAGCTCTTATTAATAACTGATCGGAAAATAAACGGTACTAATGGTTTACCGAACTTATCTTTTGATTTCTTGAACTGTAATTGCCACAGCGTTTTCATTCATTTTCTTATTATTTGCTAATTGCATTTCCATTTCTATTTCTCTATCTATTTCCGTGTCCATCTCGGCCTCTCTGAATGCCAGCAAGCGTTTCCCTCCTGATTTTCCAACAACATGACATAGCAGCTTTACTGCGCCGCATGCAACGAATGTGCCCATTGTTGTGCCAATAAATACTAATGCCAGGAAACCTCCTTGGGCGAGTGCCATGGTTGATTATTAATTAATTTGATTATTGATAATGAACGCTTCCTTTACAATTACATGTATATTACATTATGTATATTACAATTATTATTATATTATTCCTTTCTTTTGTGATGGAGGTCATACTCGCAAGGCACGCCCAGGATTTTGACGCCCCATTGTTTCTCGAGGTGCAGGTTCAACGTGTATTCGGGTATGAACACGGGGCAGAATGTCTGTCCTAGACGCACATCCCTGAAAATGTAGTCATAGATAGAGCAAAACATCCGCATGGTTTCAAAGCTGCCTGCGTTGACCTGATCAGGCGTCCAGTCAGGGATGCCCGGGGCATCTCCTGTAAAATTGTAGTGCCGGGGGCTCTTGGGGACATAGACTGCACGCTCGACCGGGAACTCTGGCAGGTCCCATATTTCGTGCATGACGAGATCTGGGCGCAGTACGAGCACCCAACGCACCTTGATATCACGGTTACGCCATACGTGGTATTGTAATAAATCGAAAGCTGTAGAGTTGTGGAAAAACTTTGACACGGCTCTGCGTGGCTGTTCGTCCTGGAGAGGATAGTGGAGTTTATAGATATCATGGTCGGGACAGGGATGATGGTCTTCAGCGTGGCGCATCACTGGTTGGATTAAAGATATGAATTCATCTAGGCAATCTTTGCTGTCCTTGGTGTCCTTGTTGCCGCAATGGTTGCTAGCAAAAAACACGGTGGGCAGGCCCGTCTTTGCTTCCAAAGGCTTTATTATACGTTCCGTCACTGTTGGCATGCAATCTCTCCAGCATGGGGGTGCACGTCCTACGAAAAGAACAGCATTTACTTCTTTTCTCTGGTCCTCCATGGTTGTTTTTCTGCGTAATTTTATAATAATATATGGTAGCGATAAAAAACACCACAAATGGTCATTCCATAGGGCCTTAAAGAAAAGCCAGATTATAAAAGTAAGCAAGGGACATCCACCCATCTTAGCATATACGCATATACAGACACAGACACACTTGTCTAGTTAGAATTTTGCATATATTACAAAAGTAGCAAAATGTTTCACACATCTCGCTCAACCATGTCCATGACTCAGGGCTCGAGAAAGCTCAATAGCGCATATGCTAGGGTCTCCGCCTCAGCATCGGCTTCCAAAGCGCACCATTATAAAAAGGAAAGGTCCTATGCAGCAGACGATGACACTGAAAAGAAGGTAACCCGCTACAACTATACGGAGAACCAGTGTGCATTTGTCAGGGCGGTGCGCGATAATTCTGTCGTCGTTCTATCCGGCCCAGCTGGCTCGGGCAAGACCATGTGCGCGGTCGATGCTGGCGTGCGCATCTTGAAGTCGCGCGATAAGGAATCCGAAATCAAGCGCCTTATCATCACTCGACCAGCCGTGTGTGTATCAGAAGAGCACGGTTTTCTTCCCGGCAGTTTGGAGGAGAAGATGAAGCCTTGGATGATGCCGATTTATGATTCATTGCTTAACCATTTTAGCCAGCAGGAGATTGATAATTTGATCAACGCACGTATTATTGAAATCAGTCCTATCGCCTATATGCGCGGACGCACTTTTCAGAATGCTTTTGTAATTTGTGACGAGATGCAAAACTGTACAGCTAGTCAGGTCAAGATGGTCCTGACGCGCATCGGAACGAACAGTAAGATGGTCCTCACTGGCGACCCAGACCAGGACGATTTGCGTGCAAACGACGGCTCTAATGGTCTCAAGGACCTATTGTCTCGCTTGGACCGCAATGGTGTCCCCGAAGGAGTGGAATACGTGAAGTTTACGAGAGATGATATTATGCGCCACCCTGTAATTTCAAACGTGCTGAGCTTGTATAATAATTAATAACTTTGGGTGGCAAGTGTATATTATTTTTCATTTTCGTCATTGTCATTTTCATTTTCATCATCATCTTCATGTATTATTTATTATATATTGTAATTTACATTTTGCCTAAATCACCATTTTATTATTAGATATTATTCATTGTCATATTATAGCTCTCTCTGCAATGTAAATACATATATAGAGTTTCATTGACCGGCAACCAGCTGGCTTATGAATGTTGAAACCTGGTCAATGTACTTAAATGTATCAACGTATAGGAAACAAACCATGTTGCGCACATGACTGTGTAGCGTTTCTATAACCAAGCTATCTCTGTGCCTTTCATAGTTATTATACATCATGAATCCATATGCACAACTTGGGCCATTGTTGTCGTACTCGTTCAAAACAAACAAACAGGGACAAGGCGCCGTGAACGTGTCGCCGGTGCCACCGCCAGACCCCCCGGTTCCAAATCCTGGGCCGTTCAAAAATCTGGTCCTGTGTATTTCGCGGCGCTCAGGGACTCTATTCGTGTCAACCGTCCGAAAAGTCGTGAATGACAAAAGCGAGTTGTTTGTAGCAGTCCTGGATTGTATAACGCACCAGTCGACAATGGTGGCGGAATTTAATAGATTTGTCTTTGAAAAGTTTGTTGCGCAGGGTGAGCCAGCAAATACGGCAATAGTCGTGGAGGATCCGGCGTTGCTGAAGGAAGCAGTGCGTAGCGGGCTCATCCAGGCATATGTGAGATCGAGTATCGTTGGTACGAATCTGAGTATCATGCAAGTGCGTCCTCCAATTCTTCACGTTTTTGTATCAAACCTCGCAGGGCTCGCCAGTGTTAACAGTTGCATAAGTGATTGCCAGACCCTGAAGGCATCGCTGGTTGACACATTGCCATGTCCGAGACTGGAAATTGTCGTGAACTCGTTACTTCCAGAGCCAGAATGCGGAGGCTTCTCACCGACTCTACAAGAACATAAATATTTGTACTTTGACAGTGACAAGATGAAAAATAACCCATTTACGATTGACGAAGCAGCAATCGTAGAGGCGCTCAATGGAAAATTGGCATTTGTGGAAGACATGAAGACAATGCTAACCGCCCACAAGCTATCAAATGTCCTTGGCGACCTAGGTACTTTGGAGGCAAACTATAGCAACCTCCAGACCAAGGTCCTCAATGGCGATCTGATCAGCGATCCTGATTCGCTCCGAGATATTGTAGTGTTAGAGCAGAGGATCAGGTCCCTTTTGGATTATCTCGGCGATAATAGGTGCTGCAATCAAACCTGCATTGAAAGTACATCATAGAATATATGTACATTATAGGAATTTATACATTATAAAAAACAATAATAAAGGAAAATCCTTCAAAAATAGAGAAATATACATGAATTGACACGTGTGCGGGGTACTTCACGGCCGCAATATCCTTCTTTCGCTCTACACTGCTACGCAGGTAACGCCAACAGGGATTATGTTGAGTGGAAGGGTCAAGGGAATAAAATCAGCTTCTGCTGGTGGCCAGCTGGGGATGACCACGTTCCCTGACGGGTCAACTACATTTCCCCATGTGTCTAGCGCGTTATCGTGTCCATTGCCGCCCCCCTCACACGTGTCAAGTCCCTATTTGGATAGGCGAAATATGACAGGAACATCGTTGATGGTCACCGAGCTGCCGTCCGCAAAATCATACGATACGCTGATGTTCACGTAGATTGCAAATGTTTTGCTGGTAAAATCGATTGCATCCTTCAGCTTGCACAGAGTGCCAGGATCAAAGCGGCTAGCATAGGCTTCTAAAACCCCGGGATATTTTTGCCAGAATTCGGTCATAAAGGCGCGACGTGCGTCGTAGCTGCCAAAGTATGCTTCCATTTGTCCAATGATGTCTTGTTGCAGCGCTTCCGACTCGCCAGTGAGATCCATGACCTTGCCGATGCCTTGTTCCACGTTTAACAAATAATACACTTCATCAGGCAATATGTCCTCCTGTTCATCTGCATTGCTATGGTAATATTCTAGTGAATACAACTGGAGCAACCGGTCGCCGAGCGTTGCCTTGGGCATGGCTTTGTGCATGTTTGCAATGTTTGCCCGAAAGGTCCCGACGGCCACTGCGGGAAAGTGAATCGTCAGGGCGTTTGCCAGGGTCCTGCACACGTACGATGAGCCTTGCATTGAATCAGTTAGCAAGGTCGCATCGGTGACATTGAGTTCAGATGCCCCGTTATCCGCATACAGCGATGGCACGATGATGTTGTCGGGGCGCACCAGCATTAATGCCAGGGCATCCGTGATTCCGTTTGTGCTGGTTGCATCGTCAGAAATGATACTAAAGATAAGGGTCTGCAGCCGTGCGTCTTTGGCCCGCACCAGGTTGACCTTGTTTGCGGTAAGGCCGGTTATGTCATCCGTGGTAATAGCGATAGGTCCATTGCTGTCATAGAACAAAGGACCAGATTCCACGGTTCCCTGAGGCATTATCGAAAATCCCTTGATCCTCGGCATGGTGCTCTGTAGCATGACGGCATTCTCAAACGTGCTTTTACTACCGTCATCTGCGAGAATGATCGTCAGCGGACCGCTGATCACGTTTATGAGACTTTCGTCATCTATGCTGGTGTTTATAGCATCCCCAGGTATGCCAAGCGTACCCGCAAGTTTACTAGCTACCTCGAAGGAAGAGGTATAAGTATCTTGATCGCTGCCAAAATACTCGTAGTACACCGTGATTTCGTCCGGTAAGCTGGCGGTGCGAGACCAGTGGCGCACCGGGTGGCCGTTCTCATCAAAAAACACAGCGTAAAGTATTGCCTTGCCCACGCCTTCTACAGTCCTGTACGAGCCTATTGATGCATTTTGGCTCATAGAGAAGCCTTTGCAGTCTAGCGGAAACGCATATCTCATCAGGGTGCACTTTGTACCGTGTTGGAAATGTGCAATGCCGGGATCTTGCAAGGCTGCTTGTAAGCCATGGATGTTCATATAGGTACCACTAGGTACCACTATTGGTATCTCCGGTGCAATCGGATTAGCAGATCCGTCAATCGTAAACCCAATGTCTTTGAAAAATATATTGCTATCTACATTCAGCGTCAATGCGTATTCTGATGTCGGCTCTGGAGTCTGTCCTGGGTGGTTGCCAAGATCACGCTGCAAGGCAACTGCGCCAAGCTGGACCATTGCATTCTGATCTGGATATAAGATGGTCATCCTGATCCTGCGCCACTTGTTTCTTTTATCCTGTGCTGAAATACACCGCGGCGATTGTATTAATGCATATAGCCCTTTCTCTATTTATACATGTTGAGTATCCTCTGCAAAGTGAATAATATACTAATAATAATATACCAATAATGCGTGACGAATTAGATGAGTTCATGCGTGGATAATTAAATGACAAGTATACGTTAAGGAAATGTAGGGATCCATGCCTGATGAGCCCAGTATTAATCCCATCTTATCCCTTCCTTGCGACGTGCTTGAGCATGTTTTCAGATTCGTGAATGGAAATACAACGGATCTTGCAAGTGCCAGGATGGCATGCAAGGCTTTCAGGAGCATGGCGAATAATGTCACGCAGGCGGTGTACATCAACAACATGGTATCGAGCGATGCCATACTGACGTACAGCAAACTAGTGGCAGAGATACCAGGGCTAAAGGAACTACATGTTCAGATGTGTAGATTCGGTAATGTGTATGATTGGATTTCATTCTCAGAACCAATGCAACAACATGTTCTTGCGGTCGCTAGGTTTGAGCACATGAACACGGGTCTCCATCCCCAGTTCTTTATGTTGAAACCCATGTGCAATCTGACTTTATTGACCATCAATAAAAGCCATGACGTAACGGATCTCTCGTGCCTGCCGAGGTCACTGATCAAGCTGAGGGTCAACGATTGCGCCAGTCTCTCAACCCTGAACTTAGACTCGTGCAAGGAGAGCCTGACGTCTTTGCGCATGACCAAGTGTCCAAAACTGAACGTGCATCATGTGTTCTCAGAGTGTTCTGCATTGACCAACATGCAAACATTGCGCTTGATAGACCTGAGTCCGCATGATCAACTGACTGATGATGCAGACCGTCGGTTCCAGTATGACCTACCGGGTTCATTGAAGCGTCTACACGTTCATACCAATTTTTACTGGGATGTACGCAATGCTCTAAAGCAAGTGCGATCTTTGAACAAGCTGATCCTCCGAGTATCTGATAGCATCTACCTGCCCCCCGTCATGAACGAATTCGAGCCAGAGTGGGACATCACCGATATGATCAAAGATATGCAACACCTGCGAGTTCTGTCGTTATATGGCTATTACGTTCTGCCCACAAAGATACCCACGGGGTTGTCACATTTTCGAAAGGCGCGTGTTCTAGACATGGGGTCTTCTCTGTGCAGTACCAACATGCGAATAGACAACCTCTGGAAGCTGCGCAAGCTGCATGTATCGCTGGGGTTCGGAGACATGAACATGGATGTAGAGAACGACCATCCGTGCGACCTCGACGAGCTGACATTCCGTTGTATCAATAAGCTTTCCATATTCCCTAGCCCCGACACCTTTTGCAATCTCCGAACCCTTGAAATGATCAACTGCGAAGACATTGCCGACGCAATGCCAATGGTGAATGGCTCTATGGCCTTGACAAGGCTAAAAATCGACACCTGCTCTATTGATCGTCTGGCTGTGCCCGTAAACGTAAAGGATCTCATACTCTATAATAATTCGGGACTCACCGTCATTGACTTTACGGAAAGTACGGGACTCGAAAACGTTGACATCCAATGCTGCACGCGCCTGAACGATATCATGACCCTTCGGCATTGCACGTCGATCAAAACGTTGCATCTAGAGTCATGCTTCTATGTCGGCAGCCTGAGCTTCCTATCCGCGCTATGTGACCTCGAGCGTTGCACGCTTGCGCACCTCCCAAACGCAAAGCTATTGCCTGGATGCCTAGCAAGGCAGAGGCAACTTCAGCATGTCAAGATCGTATCTTTGGGAGTGGATACGTTGTGGTTCATAGGCGGGAACCAGAGCGTGTCATCTATTCAGATATGCTCAAGCATTCAGGTCATAGATGTCGGAGCCATTGTTAAATGTCCAAACGTCCAAGAGCTTCGGATCAAGTGCAGGAATGCTATCAATGTATGTGCTCTTGGATACGTGCACAACCTAAGGATCCTATCCCTGACCGCATTCGACTTGAGCCAGGATATGATCCGATATTTGAAGATGAAGCTACCAGAGACTTTCATGTATGTGGTCAATCTGTCTGATACAATCGATTGAGCTATGATGTCAAATTTATTAATTATCTAAAATTGTACTATACAATAAACACAATAACCATGAACAAAAAGAAAAACAGAGCTAGCAACGCGCTTCGCATTTTCAGCGAAGCAGGGACACTGCCACGACACAATGCACGATTACTGTCTCTGGTGTCCAAAAACGCTCGCCAAAGCGCTCTGAACATGGTAAATGCGATCACAATTAATTGTTCAAAAGCGGGTTGCCTCGAAAAGTTGAACAAACAAATTGCTACATTCGGTCGTGTCAAGGTGATTCACATTCTAAGCAACGATGCACAAAACCAGACATTCTTGAGCGCTCTTGCGATCCTGAAGAATAGCAAGATGAACCTTCAAGAACTCAGAATTACACAAACATGCTTTGCCAATGAAGTACGCATGCCAAATATGTTGCTACCTCAAGGCCTGGGAGACCTATGCAAGAAAATCCGCAAGTTCAGTTTGACAGTCCAGGATAAGGATTATTATACAGGACGTTTAGCCGATCTCAAATTAGACTTTACTCAAGCTTTCGTAAACCTTGACACGCTTGAGTTATCCGGTCCCAAATTAGATGGCAATGCAATTCTCCTTCCCAAGTTGTCGAATGTAATACTATCATATTGCGAAGGCTATTCTGCGTTTCTGTCAGCTAATAGATCAAATATCAAAAGGCTAGTCCTCGTGGAATATAATGATAATTCAAAGTTTTTGGACGTTCGGTATGACAATCTAGAATTCCTGCAATTGGAAAAGTGCATGCCTAGGAAACCGCTCCACATGACCACAATTTTGAAGCAATGTCCAAACTTGAAGACCCTCATCACGACCCGAGAACGAATGATCGTTAGTAATGTGGATGTGATCGACAAGGTAACATTCCTTGCACTGCATACGGATATATATAGGGAAAATGATGATCCGCATCGGTATACACCAGTAGACGATTATGGAGACGTTCAAGTATCAGTATCGGAAGGTATCGTAAAGATGAAGGGATTTCAATACATGATCAAGGCATTCGCTAATAAAGAAGAACTAGAAAAGACGAAAAAGAAACTCCACATGCATGTTCCTCTAGCCCAAGATGACGTACTACCAGATGCACAGGCAATAACATCGGATACGAACGGACTTTACGGCGGACTTTACGGGCACACGGAAGCAGTTGCCAGGATGAAAAATCTCCCATCTCTCCTCCGGCAAAGAGGAATGATCCCTAATAATGTGTGGCAATAATGTGTCTGCGCAAGCCCTTTGGCATTAAAATGCTCGGTCAAAGTAAGGATCTCTCCTTAACTGCAATGGATACAACATTCAAGGGAAATAGGAATATGCCTTTTGCAATAGACACAGAATTCAAGGGAAAGAGAGATGCCGTGTCGAGACTCAAGACAGCTGTATTGCTGACAATGACAAACATACGGCGTGTTCACGCCTTCCATAAGCTGTTGCAACAAAAAGATCACAACAACACCATTGGTACATTGGCAATGGATGTCCCGCCCAGCATCACCATTAGCGTCAGGAGGGTTCTGACACCGCTGGCATCTTGATTATTTTCAAGTTTAATAATTGGATGTGCATTATTACTCATTTAAATCATTTAAGGGGATATAGGTAATATACATGTTATCCAAAGATAGATAATACTATCCAAATTATCTACACAAGCGACATGAGCGACACACAGACGCAAACAGGGATATTAGGGTTGTTCAAGGTACCTAGGATGTCATGGTATGAAATGGTGGAGGAAGACGAGCGCATCGAGCGAGAACAAAAACTGAAAAAAACCGAATTCGGGGCAGATGATTCTCCATTATACGAGCAAGACTATGCTGGGAAGAAGCGACAGAAGCTAAGCGACAGAAGATCACCTGTAGACGATACTAACGATACTAATATTACTGTTCAATAAAAAAATCAAAATAAATAAATCAAAATAAATAAATCAAAATAAATCAAATTAATGATAATTGACTTTTTTGGATTGTCATTGTTGTTATACTATATTATTACTCATATAGCCTCATATAGATGGGCTTTCCGCTCAATGCAAAATGTTGAAAGTGGCCTATTTTTAGACGCATTATCGAATAGACATCTGGTTTGATGACAATCATTTCATATGTTTCCGCTCTAGGAAGCTTCTCGACAGCTTTTCGTTCGTCTTCCATATATCGCTCATGATCATCGCCCAGGTATTGTAGCGTGATGCCGAGTGGCCTTGGGAGGTACCGAGCAATGGGGCTCCCATTCTGGGAGCTGGGAAAATGGAGATATGTTCCATGTTGCAAGATATTGCGTGGGAACAACTGTTCGAGATTATCAGGGGTATACCTGAGCTCTATGTATCTGGGGTCGCGAAAGACACCAAACGTGCTGAGCCAGTGCCAGGCCTCTTGATAAGTGCGTCTCATTGGCTCATGATTGGCCATGGTGTCATGTAAGGCCTTTAGAAACTGAAACATGTCAAATGATTCGTTGCCTATGTTATGCAAAAGACCCGCCGCTTGAGGGTCTATAAACTTGCTAGAGTTTCTGATTATGTTGTTCATCATGGTAGCCCCTATCATGCTAGTGGGTAAGCCATGGCTTTCATGAATGTTTTGAAACGCAATGGGCGCATTTGCTAGGTCAAAATCTGAAATTGCAGCAAAGACCCCTGATTCGGGTACCTGGATGAGAGCCGACGTCTCTTGTCCAGTGTATATCAGGTATTCTCTGAATGAAGGCTTTTTCCCATTTTCTTTCTCATTCCTTTTCTGATTTACCTGGTTAAACCTGAGAAGGATGTTATCCGGCCTTAGGTCATTATGACGAAATCCAGGAAGATGATGTTGTAGCATCATGATTCCATGGATAACCTGGAATATGACGCATTGCAGCTGGAGAGGGGATATTTGATGTTCCTCCATTGCTTTCATGAGATTCGTTTCGAAAGACTCGTGCAATGAAACATTGGTATACCTCTTAAAATTCTTGTGTGGATTAGGAATGCCCACATAGGCATAGAATCCCCTGACGTCCGCCTCACCCAACATGTACACATAGTGGGGACATATGTTGTCCCGGATGAGCATGTTTGTAACATACGACATGTTGTTCTTGATCCGCACCGAGTCCATTGACAGTGCGAGTTGGCTGCTTTCCACCTTGTCTAATGGCAAATGTGCCTCAAACTTACTCAGGAAAGTTGCGTCCTTTATAACAGCGTCCGCAACTCCTTGCAGATAATCCTTCATATAGGATGATACTCGGATCACCACGGAGTTGTTAGGAGAATTGAGCCTAAAGTTCATATTGTACTGCCCACTTCCCACGTGTTCGGCCTGAGACATCAGGTTTACCACTTCTCGTACCTGACCTTCCTTGATGATTCTCATAAGTTCATCGCCCTTATCTGCAAGGACCCTGATATTTCTGTCTGCCATGTTTGCTTTTTCTTCTTTTTACTAGTTGCCTATATATATTATATTATTATATGTATATTCGGGCTTAAGGCTGATGTTTTGTTTTCACCTGTTTTTTTGTACCCGTAATATTTTACTAACGGGATCTAGGATTACAGGTAATGATACAATACAAGCAGATATATTTCTTCCCATGTAACACACAATAATAAGCTGCGTATAATATAAAAAGCAGAACAAGGAAAACATTAATCCATGGTAGCAGCACTTGCTCGCGTTGGTCTGACGGTCGGAAAGAAACGGGCAGCCGGGTTATTACGGAAGAAGGTTCAAGGCTCAAAGCAGAAATCCTTTTCCTTTTGGGGCAAGAAGAAAACACCAGCGCGACCGGCAAAAAAGTCTGGATCCTTTTCCTTTTGGGGCAAGAAAAAAGGTACAGCTGCAGAAAAGCCCAAAGGCAAGTCCTGGTCACTATGGGGACAGCAATCACCGCAAAAAGAACAAAAAGTTAAAGCCCCGACGAGACAACAACAAGAAGAAATTCCGCAGAAGCGTTCCTGGTCTTTTTGGGGAAGTAAGAATAATAGCCAGCAGCAACAACAGCAACAGAAACAGAAACCACAATATCAACAGCAATATCAACAGCAATATCAACAGCAACAGAAACCACAACAATACCAACAGCAACAATATCAACAGAAACCACAACAATATCAACAATATCAACAGCAACCACAATATCAATATCAGGAACAACAGCAGAGAATACCTAATGATAGTAGTAGTAGATCTTTCTGGCAGAAACAAGAACAGCAACAACCACAACAACCCAGGAACCAACCTTATGAGCATCCATATAACACAAGGAGCAAAGCAAATGCTGCCAATTTGAAAACAAATAATAATAATAATAATAATAATGATCAGGTACAATCAAGAAGTCGGCCTACTCATGACAGGGTTCCATCCCATAGTAGTGATATTCGAACAAATACAGCAACTAATATAAATAATGGTCGACAAAATAGTAGACAAAATAATAGACAGAATAATAGTAGACAAACGAGTTATCAACCAAGTGCCGATAGTAGACAGGCCATCAACAACATTGACAGGGCTATGAGACAATTGAATAGCAGACAGAATCCAAATCCGGGCAACGATTATAAAGCATTCATGGTTCCCAGTTTGCACAGCTATAATGCAGCGCAATCAAGCGTTACTAGATGGCACGGCGATGCCTTGAAAATATTAGAGCAATATGGACCTATAGAAAAGCCGCTTTCTTTCCAAAGCAGAATCGACAAGGGCGAGGCGCTTGCAAAAACCATGAAAAACCTGATGGAAAAAAGGCTATCATCAGCGTATACGCGCAAGCTTCGCTCAGATCTCAAGGTCCCTCTTTAGAAGAAATGCCACAAAATTCAAACATACGGGTCACAAGTGCCTTTCCGACCTTTTTGTTGTTTACTTTGACATTGCTGATGATGTCAAAAGCCTTTTCAGGCTCATGCGTGACCATTTTGTAAAAGTCGGCTATGCAAGTACAACCAGTTTCGGCCAGGATCCCTTCCGCTATTGCATGCGACATCCTCGGCAGGCAACACAATTGCAACACCGCAAATTTCAAGGGACTGTCTAGATTGTCTGCTTTCTTTGGTTTTATGATATCCGTAATACTGCATGTATTTGGGTTTTTGTCTATATTCATGTACTTTTCTGGTTTTGCGTGTATGCGGGTCACCAGATCGGCAATCGTCGCACATGTATCCTTGGAATCTCGCGTACATATCACAGAGAACCCATGTGATATCTGTAACTCCAGGTATATCGTTTTCAATGCCTTGCCAGAAATGCCCGAGCCATAATTTTCCCAGTCAATCAAGTCTGCGTAGTTGAATCCTTCCAAAACGTATATCCCTTTTTTATTATTTCCATTGAGGAATGCTTGCATCCGCTCTTTCTGACTTTTATACCGCCCATCAACGACAGAGCTGCACAGGTCATTGAGAGTCTTCCTCTCGATCAAAATGTGACTTTCATGGACACTATTGGACACTATTGGTCCTTGCCCATTGTCAATAACGTGATTATCGGGAATAATTTGCACTCTAGTAGGGTCCCTGATGATGATGTGAAAATCGCCGATATCCAATGTTTTGGACTGTAACTGAATCTTATCAGGTATTTGCCGCAGAAGGCTGTCCATATTCACATGCCTCTCGCGCTCGTCTACTAGCAATATGACGTCCATTTCACAAATAAATAATTATAAAACTTAAGGATGTCGGATGTCCCTAACATAATGGTATAATCATACAATCAGTAAAACTATAAGCGAGATTAATGTTTCTATTACCAAAAAATGTCTTTGATAAAGGTATATATGTGATCAGGTGACATCATGGCTGCGGTTTATATACGCAATGTCAAGGACCAGCTTTCATGCAAACGTATTGCCGATGAGCATAGATCCCCCTTTTATGTTGCGGTCCCCGAGGCAATGAAAGACATGAACGCGTTTGCTCAAGGTAGCAGCTATAGATGTTATATTGGTCCTCCGCCTCTGTGCAATAAGAACAAGTTTGAGTTCACCGGACTTTCAGGCTACACATCATGGATGAATGACTTTTTGGCATCTAAACAATA
>JAIXRC010000026.1 GCA_027485415.1 Cryomorphaceae bacterium
AAAGGTATAGGTTGTCCCTGCACCCATTCCCGTAGTTGACGCCACATAGTATGTAGTTGCGGTTGTTAATGCAGGAGTCGTCCAAGGGCTTCCTGTACCTGCCACTGTAGAACCCGCCGCATTGGAAAACCACGTAATGGTATTACCTCCACCCCCAGCTGCTGTAAGCGCTGCCGTTTGACCGCAGTTAATGGTAACATTCGGGTTAGCAACCGAAGGATTGGCCAATGCATTAACCGTTACCGTTACTGGGTTGATTGCTGTTGCACAAGCTCCTGTACCCGCACCTACATAATAGGTAGTTGTTGCTGAAAGTTGAGGAGTCGTATAACTTGCTCCTGCCACTAATAAGGTTGAACCGTTGGCATTGCTATACCAATTAATAGCACCAAGGTTGTTGGAAGCGGTAATCGTTGCTGTTTGACCGCAGTTAATCGTTACGTTGTTGGCCGTTGGTGCTGTTAAGGCATTCACGGTTACCGTAACTGGAGTTAACGGAGAAACACATGGTGAGGTAAGCGGAGTAATTACCACACTACCGTGACCTGACTGAACTCCTTGGGTATTAACGGGGTTTGAACCGTTATTGAAGGATCCCCCTCCACCGCCTTCGTAGTTAGATCCGTGAACTGGTGCTGAACCACCCGAGTATCCTCCACCTGGACCACCACCGGTGTTGTTAGAGTGTGTACCCGCACCTCCACCGAATCCTCCTTCACGCGCTCCGGATTGGGAAGTACCACCGAGTGCCGCTCCTGAAATGAATCCGTATCCTCGTTGATTTCCGTAAGATCCTCCAGACGCTCCATCTGTTAAAAATCCTCCTGCACCTCCAGTGCCGCTTCCGCAACCTGATGCATCTGCACCACCGTTACCGTTGGTTCCTCCAGGCTGACAGCCTTCTCCTTGACCACCGTTGGTGGATGTTAAACCGGGGAGACCTTGTTGCGGGCTAGCACCTCCACCTCCGCCGGCTACAATGACCGCCGTAGCTGTGGTATAGGTTGCGTTACCTGTCGCAACGAACGAACCACCTCCACCACCGCAAGCATTTCCATCTTGGGCGCCAAGACCTTGTTGACCCACTACGATGAATAATTTTTGTCCTTGAGTTAAGTTAAAATCTCCTTGCATGCGCGCACCCAAACCACCGTTTCCACCACCTTGAGCACCGTTGGCTAGGATTCGGTAAAGTCCTGTTTGAGGAACAATCCACTCCTGAATACCTTGGGTATTGATGGTTACCGCACCGGCAAGGTTGGTTCCCGTGTAAGCCGCATTCACTTGGGCTTGGGTTGGTCCTGTTCGTCCTGTAGCAGATGCATTGCTGAAATTAAACGCTGTACCTGCCGCAAGGCCCGAAGTTGAAGCAACGTAGTATGTAGTGTTCGACGTTAACGAGGGAGTAGTAAAGCTTGCGCCATTTGCCAACTGGCCGGAGCCATTTGCGTTGGAATACCATGTGTAGGAATTACCTCCACCTCCTGCTGCCGTTAAAGCTGCAGTGGTACCACAACCAATAGTTGCATTCGCAGCAGATGGTGCCGCTAATGAATTTACCGTAATTGGAACAGCGACCGGTTGAGAAGCACAACCAACCACATTCCATGTTAAAGTAACTAATCCATTTCCTGATTTAAAACCTTGTGTGTGGGTTACAGCGGTAGATTGGTTGTTGGTAAAACTGGATCCACCTCCGGCACCACCACCGTAATATCCTGAACCTCCTCCGTAGTATCCACCACCACCACTAGCACCATAGTAGGCTGATCCACCTCCGTTACCCAGCGTTCCAGCAGGAGCACCCCAACCGGAAGCACCGGCACCTCCAGCATTTTGAGAACCACCTTGACCGCAATACGTAGGGTTGTAATTATTGTTGGTCTTTCCTGCCTCTCCCGTCATGCCCCCACCGTGGCCTCCATGGTTGTTCAACCAGTTCCAATAATAACCAGCACCACCACCACCACCAGCTACAATAACTCGGTTGGCTAAAGCATTACCACCGATTCGAATGTCCGAAGCACCTCCACCTCCGCCGACGCAACCGCAACCGTAAGGTGTTCCCCCACCGTTGAATCCACCTACTGAGGTAGTCCCTTGACCTCCTACATTAACAATAATCGTTGATCCTGGGGTTACTGGAATAGTTGCTTGAACCCTTCCTCCAAGACCAGCTGTTCCCCAGCTCGTATTTCCTCCTTGTGCTCCTTGAACATCGACATTCACCGAGGTAACCCCTGCTGGAACAGTCCATGTTTGTTGTGCACCCGTAAAATTAAAAGTTTGGCTTCCGCTATTGATGGCTGCTTGTACTGCGTAAATTGTAGTTGCCGCAGAGAGCGCTCCTGTATTATAGGTAGATCCTTGTCCTAAAAGATTTCCATTGGCCGCTGCGGAATACCAAGCCGTATTATTTCCTGAAGAGGACGTTAACGTGGTAGATCCACCGCAATTGATGACGGTGGTACCTGTTATTACCGGTTGAGCTACGTTTGAGTTTACTGTTACAGGAACAGCAACCACGTTGGATTGGCAAGCACCTTGACCCGCAGAGGTTGCAGCTACTTGCGTTAAAAACGTTGTTGCGATATTCGTGGCTGTATTATCATCAATATAACCACCGCTAGCAGCAGCATATAATAAATAGTATAAACGGGTTGTTCCCGCTAAACCAGTAATGTCATGCTGTGTGTTGTCGGTGCTTCCTGGCCAACTATGGTTAGCATTAACATTCCCTGGAAGTATCACCATCTGATTGATGGATGGATCTCCGGCACTGTAAACTCTTTTTAATAAAACACGGTACTGTTGACAGCCCACTGTTATGTTTAATATAGTACCATTTAATGTACCACCTCCATCGGCTCCGTTGTTACCCGTAATGTGAAAGGAAGAAATATTGTTGACATCTGCCGCTAAAACCCACATGTTATTAATCTTGCGCGTAAAGTATTGACCTCCTGCACCGAAAATATTGGAATTGGCAATGGCATTATCTGAATAAGTTAAGTTATTCCCCAGATTCGTTCCAATATAATTCCCCCCGTCGTACATGTCGTTTCCTCCATCCGATATATAGGTACTGTTCACACCGTTCGGACCGTCCATGGTGAAATTATACCCGTTAGGAACCGCTGCACTAATGGTGTTGGCGGTATTGTTTAATGCACTTAGGACATTCGCCAAACTCGCGGTATTACAACCTGCTTGTCCGGAAGTTGTTCGAACGTAATATATTGTATTCGCCAATAAAGCTGGTGTGGTAAACGAAGCTCCTGTTCCTACTTGTTGTGTTGCAGCAGCATCAGTATACCACACGTAAGTACCTGCACTACCTGAGGCAGTCAGGGTTGCCGTGTTTCCACAGTTGATGGTAACTGGGTTTGCCGTTGGAGCTGGAAGTGGATTTACTGTAACTGGAACTGCCACTACAGTTGACGTACATGGCATACTTTGATAAGTTACTGTAACTCTTGCGAAAAGTCCTGGTAAAGAACCGTTGTTACTAAATAAACCAAAACAACTTGGCGGGTTCGTAATTAAAAACTGATTATTACCCACTGCTACATAGTTCGCGGGATTTATATTTAAGGTGAAAATTGGATTCGCACTGCCTGAACAATTGCAATGACTTACCGTATTGAACGTTGGGCCATTCGTACCGTTAATGGTCGTAGTTCTTGTTCCTCCTTGACACTCAACCCCAACTGAAAGTTGGATTTGAACCGCCGTAACCGTTGCTCCAGCAGGCACGGCACTTACCCAAGAAAAACCAGTATTTCCGCTACAACCGTTGTAACGAGACCCCGATCCACAATCAGAGTTCATGTTAATCAATTGACCAACACTATTAATGTTGTAGGTTAGAGTGCCTGATTGTGCTGCACCCGCGGCCCCACGCAAATAAAAGGTGGTATTGGAGGTTAATGCAGGAGTGGTGTAAGAAGCACCGGTACCAATCATGTTGGTGCCCGCAGCGTCACTGTACCAAACATAGTTCGGTGAACCGGAAGCTGTCAAGGTTGCCGGAGATCCGCAATTGACACTGACACCGTTGGAAGTTGGTGTTGGAGGCGGGCATTGTCCGTAAACCAAAACGGTTGCGAACAATCCCAAAAACGTTACACCAAATCGTACGGCTTGAGGTAGAGAGCGTAGTAGATTTTTCATAGTCAAAATAAATTATTGGACTGAAAGTTAAAAAAATATAACGATGAACAATGTTTTCACAACATTAAATTTCTCGCACAATTAACACTTAGGTGTTTGTAATGAATATTTCGGCGAATTGGATGAATATTTTTCAAATACCGATGAATAAGTCCTCGAAAGAGGAGCTCGAGGTGCCGGATGTCGATCCAGCATGGTTGGAAGTAGTAGCATAGTAGTCAAGTTTAGGTGATTCAAAAGTATTTATAGTCAATTAATCATGGTTCAGGTAAATCATGATTTTTTCGGAACACGGTAGTAAATTCGTAGGTCAATCTACGTAATTTCTCGCAGCTTAATGCACCGCAAAATGGGTTCGTACCGTTTTTCCTGTTACGGGGTGAGTAACTAAGCAAAGGTATTTCCCAGGGGCTAAATCCAAATTCATTTGCACATGACCTGAAGCCTTGTTCTCCACAACCATTCTGCCTTGGGCATCGAATACTCCGATCGAAAACTCAAGGTGAGAAGGGAGTACTAGGTGAAATGCCCCACCGTTAGGGTTTGGATATAAGGAAACCGTCCACTCTTCTTGGTTCTCTGTTATTTCCGCGTTGATCTGATTCAACACCTCAAATTGAGCCGTCGTTGAACAACCGTTCGCGTCTTGAACGGTAAGTTCGTAGATTCCGGCACTTACATTGGATAAATCCTCGTTTTGACCGTTTGGAGACCATACATATATATAAGGTATAACTCCTCCCGTTACAGTAACATCGATGGCGCCATTTCCCATGACCGTTTCCTGCGTTACGAGCCCTCCAACCTGAAGTGCCGGAGGAGCGACCAAAGTAAACGTTTCCGTAACCGTACAATTGTTGCCAAAATGAATATCAACGTTGTAAGAACCCGAGCCCAAACCGGACAATTGGTGGCTTGTTGCACTATTTGACCACAGAACGGAAGTTTGCGTGCCGTTGGTAAAAATCAATTGCAATGAGCCGTTATTAACCTCGGCACACGTTGGATGGCTGACCACGGTATCGTAGGTGGGTGGTACAACGTCGTTCACAAAAACGGTGGTGTCTAAGCGGCAACCATGGGCATCAATGATTTGAGCAGTGTACGATCCCGAAACGAGTCCTGAATTGTTCAGTCCTGAGTAGTTATTGCTCCAAGTAACCTGATAAGGTGCCTGTGCCCCCTGAATCATCAACAGCGCAGCAGCATCTGCTGTCACACAACCATCGTTAAAGGTAAACGTTGGCTGAAGTGGGTCAAAGGTATTCAAAGCCGCAAGGACTGCTTGATAGGCATCTAACCGACCAGCACCTAATTTGCCTGCATAATTTGGATTTAAAGCATCGAGCGGGAAAGAGGTACTTTTCAATAGGGCAGCGATACTTTGGTTGGATAAGCATTTGTTGACCGACAACATTAATGCTACAGTACCGCTAACATACGCTGATGCAAAGGAAGTACCACTGGACTGAATGAACCAGTTTGGAGCGGGAGAAATTGCTACGCCATAACCTGGAGCACACAGATCCACCGAATCATTGTGCTGATGCGTAGAGCTCGGATCTCCAATCCACTGTTCGTGATTGTTAACATCCCCAACGGATGAAACACTGAATACGTTACGGTAGGCAGCTGGATAGACTAATGCATCAGGGCTTCCGCAGGTAAATCCGTTGCCGGCTGAAGCTACGATGAACGAACCATTTGCCGCCACTTCATCGATAATATCTTGCTCAATTTGGCTATAGAAACACCCACTTGACCAACTAACATTTATAACATCACAACCTGCATAAGAGGCCGCAAGAATTTCATTATAATTCATTTTGTACAAGGCTAAACTCACATTGAAGCCAATCGAACTAAGACCATGGGCGTTATCGGTTTTACCGGCTGCAGTAATAGCAACTGCGGTTCCGTGAGTGGTTGTTAAATTATTATTGGCATCATAATGCACATATTTACCCTCCAAATCCGGGTGAAGGATGTTATAATTTTGATCGCTAATAGCTATAATAACGCTATCATCGCCGTGCGTTAAATCCCAAGCTTGAGGGGCATTGATTAACGATAATGCATAGTCATTCACCCCAGGTTGAGCAAAATCGTTGGGATTGTAAAGCACTTGGTAATCTGGACCTCGTTCCAAAGCATAAAACCCCTCACCTAATCGGTTAAATGCTTTTTCAAACGATTGAAAATCCGCTTCTGCTGAAATCTCGTATACTTTTTGCAGTTCTAGCTTACGGCTCGCCGGTAACGCTTGAACCGGAACACTCGCGGAAAAACGGTTGCTTAATTCCTTCCATTCTTGTGACTGAAAGTTCGCTGAAGTGTTGACTTTAAACCAAAAGGTTGATCGCTGTGCAATCGAAAAGTTGAACGAAAAACCTAACATAAAAAAGGCGGCAATTAAAAGGGCTGTTTTCATAGCGTTGGTATTAAGGTTGGTGCCCGAAAGCGGTGGGTGTTACGCTACTGAATTTGAAAAGGTTACGATAGGAGGAAAAGATTTTTAGAAAAGGACTTTAGGATGTTAGGACATAAGGACTTTAGGACTTTAGGATGTTAGGACATAAGGACTTTAGGACTTTAGGACTTTAGGATATAAGGATTTTTGTATTCTCTTTCAGTCTTGATGTCTTATTGGACTTTAGGACTTTAGGTTGTTAGGACATAAGCACATTGGGATGGTAGGACTGAAGGATATCAGGATCCTAAGAATTTCATTTTTTTCCCTTTCGATTAACCTCGGCGGAGGGAAAGATGGAAACAAATTATCACTCCCCCTTCTTCGCCGCGGAAAAAGGGTAAATAATACAACGACTTTGTAACAAACTTCCTCCTCCCTTGAGGGAGGATAAAGGAGGGTGATTATTATCGAATCACTTCTTTAAGCACCTCTGTAGTGCGCTCGCCGTTCACGATTTGCAAGTAGTAAACGCCCGGCGCTAAGTTCAAGTCGCTTACGTTGAACATGTTGATTCCCGGCTTCACCTCGATGCTGCGGTTCAATAGCGTTTTTCCTTGAGCATCTTTGATGTACAGGAAGGACCTGCCGAGCATTTGACGGTCACTAACAATCACTTGGAAAGCGCCCGTACTTGGGTTCGGATAAGCTGAGAAGTATCCTTTCGTGCTTCCGCTGCAGCTCACATTGATCGCGTCGTAGGTCTTGCGTGTTCCGTCGATGTCTACTTGCGTCAGTCGGTAGTAGTTGTTCCCTTCCATCGCATGTGCATCCATCGTTTCGTAGTTCAACAATTGCGTGCTGTTTCTTGCCGCCGTTACCGTCGTCAATACCTGCCACTCCATCCCATCGCGCGACTTCTCTACCTCATAGTACGAACTGTTGTGCTCCGTTGCCGTTTGCCATGTCAACTTCACTTCCTCACTCTCACAGCTTCCGTTAAAGCTCACCAACTCCACCGGCAACGCTTGGTTGTTCGACGTACCGATGTTAAACCAGCTGAAGCCCTGTACTGCCGTGCTCGTGATTGCAAAAGCCTG
>JAIXRC010000053.1 GCA_027485415.1 Cryomorphaceae bacterium
TGGTGGTCCAGTCTGTCCCCGACGCGCCCGTTCCCTGGCGAATGGTATACCCATTAACGGCACCGTTGCGGTGCTCGTTACCGGTCAGTAAAAATACGATTGCTAGTATGCCTGTTCTTAAGATTTGAGACGCCATATAGTATAAAGTTTGTCACTTGGACGCAGTCACACTGTGTGTTATTATTATTTGCTAGTAAAATATTTAAAGTCCGCTGAAGCTTAACTCTTAGGACGTTGCCCGTCAATTTCTCCTGGTATCCAAAGGAGAAAGGAAAAAGGAACAAGGAGAAACAAGTTTATGCAAACCATTATCAGTGACAAATGGGCAAATGCCAACAACCAGGGCAAGGATCTGATCTTTGTTCAGATTGCATCGTATAGGGACCCTCAATTGATCCCTACTATCGACAGTCTGATCAGCAACGCGGATGATCCGTCTAGGTTCATCTTTGGCATTTGCTGGCAGTACGGCCCGGACGAGGACCCCAACGTGTACGATGATAAACCTAATTTCAGGGTATACAAGGCTCACTATACCGAGAGCAAGGGTCTAGGGTGGGCAAGGAACATTACGAACCAGCTGTATCGCGGCGAAAAGTATACTCTGCAGATTGACAGCCACCATCGTTTCACTCCCCACTGGGATACCATGATGATGGAGGACTTTGCACAGGCCAAAGAGATGAGCGAGAAGCCGGTGCTCAGCACCTATGTGCCTCCGTTCACCCCTGGCGAGCCCCTGCCCAATGCCATTCCCAGCCTGATGAGCCAGTATGAGTTCTCTGCGGACAAGCTGCTCATGAGCATGCCATATTATATTCCCAATTACCAAAACGTGAAGCGCGTCATCCGCGCCAGGACCATCAGCGCGCATTTCTTCTTTGCCGAGGGTCGCTTTATTGACGAAGTTCCATATGACCCAGATGCCTTCTTCGGCGGCTACGTAGAGGAGGCCACTCTGTCTGCGAGGGCATTCACCCACGGCTTTGATTTCTATAGCCCGTTCAGGTGCTATCTGTTCCACGAATATACGCGCAACGGGCGGCCAAAGATCTGGGAGGACAAGCCCAAGGACACCGGCAAGTGGGACATCCATGCGCGCAACAAGACCCGGCAGCTCATGGGCCAGGAGGAGCATGGCATCGACATGGGCAAATATGGCCTGGGCACGATTAGGTCTCTCCATGACTGGGAGGTCTACGCGGGGTTTGACTTTAAGAACTGCAGGCTTGCACAGTACACCCTGGAGGTACGCGAGCCCCCCAACCCGGTGCCATGGGACGAAGGCTTTGTAAAAAAGTCTCACAACTTTACTATTCGGTGGGACGTCGCAAAGCTCAAGGCAGAGGTCGATGCAAAGGACGGCGTCAAGCTCAAGGTGCTCACCCTGGGTCTCGAGTCAAATGCGAGCCTGACCCTTCACCGTGCAGACATGTTCCCGGACAAGAACCCAGAGGTATTCAGCTACACTCAGAGCTCTGCGCAAGTGCAGTTTGAGACTTGCGACAAGCCAACCAAGTGGGTCATATGGCCTCTATTTGAGGATGGCTCGTGGGGTGCTTGCCAACAGGGCAATCTATGATGGATGTAGGATTTGTTTCATGATTGCTAATAAAAATAATAAAATAATAACAACAACATAACAATAATCAGGATATAATTACATATAATTATTTCTATTAATATATGGTAAGTTATGATAATTTATGGTAATGGTTATGATAAGCCAAATATAATCTATACCGCACTACTCGCGGGCAGTGACACTATTTCTTTTTGTTTGTTATCCTGGACCAACTTCACCATGAGTAGGATTGCGTTTAGGACAAACGATATTGCATTCGGGATGACTACCGGGATTTCTCCAATCATGATGCCGTATGTGAGCCATAATGCAAGGCCGGAAATAAGTGTCAGGATGAAAATATAGGACAAGTCGCGTGTGGATCCCGTCCTGATGGCGTGTATGATCTGAGGCAGGACGCACAACGTCGTAAGTGCCCCTGCCACGTACCCAATCACTTGTGATATCTCCATTGGTTACAATTTATTATTACTATTCTATTTCGCATTCTGCGTTTAAGCAGAGAAATGACAATGAACCAACATAAAGAAAAACGGTGTATATATAGTACGGACAAGGAACTAGGAATGATACCTCTGGATGTAGGACTTGAAGTCAATGGCCTGCTCATGCATGCTGATATCATCGAGAAACCCAATCTCAACATGACGATCAACGTTTATTGGAATGTAGAAATGGACATTTACGTGTCCTATGTATACGTGGGTCATGTGAGGGCACTCCAAGAGCACACGCGTTTATGTCTAGGTCCGTTTTATGGCTTCAGTCCCGAATACTGGAGGTCCGCAGACAAGAAACAGATACGCCAGGTCATGCTGGGTGATGATGATGAGCTGCAATCATCCAGCGATGAAGAGGCATAATCGCTACATATAATCCTAAATAATGCCTCTAAATAATCCCAAATCCCCAAAGCCCTTTTTACATCGTGCATTGCTTCAATTTCACCAAAGTACTGTTTAATTTAGCTGGCGACATGACAAATGCAATGGGACTTTGGGACACACCTTCGTTCTTGGTATTTAGGTTCTTTAGGTTGAGGTCAGTATTATCAGATATACGTTCCTGATTGAACATGGCATTTATGGCCATGGCGCCATTATTCCTGTACCAATTGTCCCTGTATTGTACCACCTTGATCAGCTTATCGACAAACTTCATGTATTTGACTCTCTGCGTTTCCAAGGTCAAAGAGGTCAGCATGTCTTCGAACATTTGTCGTACGCGTCGTAGACGGTCGGCTACATCTGTGATGGATTCTAGATATCTTAGAGAACCCTCTATTGTATTGGGTCTAGGTTTCGTTTGCTTGACCGACCGTTGCTGTAAAATGGAAATGTGATCTCTTGGAGCCATGTTTATGTCGTATGCGATATTAAAATCTCCTTTGCCTCTAAATGCCATACACCCCCCTACATCTGTCCGGATAACATTGTCATCGTATAGACCAATGTTCAGGTTATTGAAGACGTCCCAATTTCCCAGGATGCAATCCACAAAGAACCCGTTGAATAAAAGCTTCCGTTGTGAAGCAGAGAATCCGTTATACTTGATGCCATCGAGGTTCTTGCTCGCAAGCAAAAAGTTGGACGTGGTGTCTATGTCAGGGACTACATTCCGCTTGTCGACTAACTGGAGCTCCAGAGTACTCAATCCATAGACTTCCCTGTATATAACGGATGCAAGCAGTTCGTTCAGTATGCGAATGAAAACGTGGTGATCCTTTGTGAGCAGTTTTGCCTTGTTGCTCTTCTTGACAATATCTTTGACAATGTATTTGCTGTTGTTAAAAGTACAAGAGTAAAACGACGACGATCCTGTTCTGGTGGTTTTATTGCAATTGCTCAGTTCCTTGACGAGTAAAGGGCTATTTCTACTAGACTTTCTAAATTCAATTGTCGTTGTGCGGTTACATGGATTCTCAAATATCTGGATGAAGGAATTCAAGTCAACATTGGCGCTTTCAACCCGGCATAGCACATAGCGCGTGCTCTTGATGAAGATGGCTTTATCTATAACGATACTGGTACCAGGTGGTAGCAGGATCTGCGATAGTATCGTGCAATAATTTATAAAGGGAAAGTTTCCCGGTACTTCAATGACATACACCGTTCCTGAACTAGCGCCAGAATATTCGTATGCCGTGCTAAAGCTCGTACTTGTCGATAGAAAGGTTCCCGTCACAAACCGTTTGGTATGATGGATGGCCTGGGTTGTTCCATGGTACACGACAAAGGGCTTTCCGTGTAAATTACTGGAATTCTGTATCTTTTGGAACTCTTTGAGAAGCGCCAGTATCCTATTAACCATGCTGCTATCTAGTGCTTCTGCTTCTTGCATGTACATCATCATCGAGACATTCAGAGATTCGCTGTTGCCATCAAGTCTATACATTTCAACAACGTTCCAGTTTGGTTTATACTGGTGTTGCAATTTTTCACAGCTGGCTGGCGTATACATCTTCATGTTTGACTCAAGAAGAAACTCTGAAAAACCCGCCAAATCTTTCGGGATGTTGTAAATTGTGTGTCCAAGAATGGTTTGGCTCATCACATTTGGATTATGGCAGCCATCATACGCAAAAAATCCCATGATGGTATTATCGTCATTGTAATTGTACTGGGAGTCTATGGCCTTCTTTGTCCTTTTCTTGGTCTTTTTGTCATTTGTTTTTACGTAGCATCTGATAGTTTCCTTGATTTTGAAGAACGCTTTTATAATGACATGAATTTCCCTGAGGCTCAAAGGCTTCACTTCAATCATTACATTAGTAAAATTATTGACCTTTGCAAGCTGCGCGTTGACATTGTCTGTGATCTGTCGCAACTCCGGTCCATTCACCCTGGTCTTGAATGAGTGCACACCTTGTATGACTACCTTTGCAATCTTGCAATTCTCCGAGGTATATGTGGTAGGTGTATTGAGTGCCACTGACTTTGTGCTGAATACATCAAAATCATAGGTTCCGCTATTGATATTAACCTTCACCTGTTCTATAGGATACTTTTTTACAGCAGACATGGCAATGACTGCGTCTATTGCATCTTGGACACCCTTCATTACGATTTCTCCCTGGCTTATGAGTCTCGTATTCGCTTGATTCTGCGTAGAAATAATAGGGGTCTTGGTATTTTGCGCTGTAGTAATTAGCGTAGTAGTAGTATTATTCAGGGTATCATTCATAACAACGGCCGCCTGATTCTTAGGCTTGTCGTTGCATGTTTTGCTACCCGAATCCCACTGGCAATGCTCTCTTTTCACGCATGCCACTTTGGTCTTTAGATTACAGTCCTGCTTTTGTTTTTTACTCGTGTTTGCTTTTGTTGTAGCGGCTACATTTGTTGTTTTTTGCTGTCCTATGGCTTGTTGTTTACCATTTGTTGTTTTCTTACAAACCTGGGCAACCGCATCCCAGTCACATACACCGTTGGTCGCCTTGCACGTGTTTTCCGATCTTCTAGCTCCGCATCGAATCTCCTTGACGCCCGTGGCCATTTGCTTCTTACAAGTATAATAAGTGTATTACAGTATAATATAGATACAGATCAAAATTACGCATATAATATAATTGAACGAGATATCATTTATTGTTTGTAAAAGTCACGTACCTAAATTGCAAATCATTATTATCGCGGACCCAGTCTGACATGCCGTCTATTTGCATACGCTCTAACTGATGCACTGGGAAAAATGCATCATATGGCTCCCTTTGAAGAGTCTGGACCACTGTCGCTCGCACCGACTTCAAACCAGGATGATGCAATGCCTCCTCGTACACACACTGGCCTCCAATTACAAAAGTGTTTTCAGCAATATTGTTCTCGACAAGGTGATGTGCCAGCATCAGAGCCGAATGTAATGATGGGCAGGTCATGGGTCCGTTGTTGCTTTCTTTGCCGAGATGCGGAGCGTGCGTAAGCACAATGTTGATACGCCTGGGTAACCCCCCGGAGAATGGCAATGACGCATAGGTCTTTTTACCCATGATGACAATGTTTTTTTTCGTTTTGTTTTTGGTAAAGCTGGTAATATGCCGGAATCTTGCTAGATCTTGTGGTATGCTCCATGGCAACTCCCCGGCTCTTCCAATGCCACCGTCATGTGCGTCGTATGCAACAATAATATCAAACTTTGCAAACGCGTCAACCGTCATATTCATTTTTATATTCATTATCAATCTTTGACAAGGATCATGATAATTATCATTATTATTTCGTTTTCCAGATCTTTAAGTATTTTGTCGAAATGATCATCATATGTTGAACTCTTGCCGGATCATATCTACGTACTCTGTCTTGCCCTTGTCAGTCTTGAATTGACTCAGCTTATATAGCAGCTCCTCTCCTTCGCGCTTCTTTCTGCCATTTACGACCCACTTAGCCGCCTGCTTCTTGCTCAACGCAAGCCAGAGCTCATCGGACCTTGCATCAATAGACGCCATTACACTCTCAGAGGTCATTACGTCATCATTTCTAGATGCCTTTACATCCGCGTCGTCTTCGCCGTCACCGTCCGACACAATGAATCCATCCTTGACATACTCGTTAGGCTCGATTTCTTCATAGTCAGAATCACCGTCGGTATCATTTAGGTCGATCGTGTAATTCAGGGCCATAATGTCTCTATACGTCGCAAAGATTGTGATTATTTTTGTGTTATCATGTGTGTCTAGTGCTTTAAATGTAATAAAAGCATATATTCAATGATGATTACAATTTACACAACTATTGAATGAAGTCAATTTCATGGAACAAACCGTCTTGTCATCAAACGTATAGTATATTTTGCTGATACCCATCTTCAAGAACAATCGCTGACAGTGTTGACACGGCTTGCTCATACGCACATCTGGGTTCCCTGATGTACCCACTCGTGCCACAAACGCCACACAGTGGTCGAAGAAACTGCTGTTATGTCCTTTGATCGCGATAAGGGACGCAATGGCGCTCATCTCTGCATGTCTACTGAACACATGCCGGTCTTCCAGGTTGTATACATGCTGGTTGACTCCTCTTGCAACAATCGGTCGATCCTTGTTCTTCACGTTTATGATGACACATCCATGTTTCTTCTCCATGGTACTAGATTTTGCAAGCTCTATGGCCTCCTGCATATATACCTTGTATTGTTGCTTCATTTGTCACGATAGACTTCTGAAGTAGCAGATCATCTTTAAAGTGGTCTATATATTATAATTTCTTGCGTGCCCCTAAACATCATATTCCCTGCACTCGAGATCGCGTGGATGACGAACGCACCAGTATTCTAGGGGATCTCCCTGTTGCTGTTCGCGCAGCCGACTGATAACCGAATTGAGCTCTTCCACCGTGTCATAGTAGACGGGTTTAGACATGGTACCTTTGTTATACGCAATTGTGCATTTCCTCATCTGAGATTTCACCAGCGCAATCTTCAGATGCAAGGGCCTTCCAGACCACTTGAGCGTTACTGGCTGCATATATGTATATATATCTATAATAATGTTATAATAATGTAATGCGCTGGTAGAGGACTCTACTTGTTAGCTTGTCGAAATAATATTTATCATATTGAAATATTAATCATATTGAAGTTTTAAATACAGTATATATAATATAGGGGCTTGTTCCTAAATCCCTAAATCCTAAACAAATTGGGATATGAACTCGGCCCACTGCTGGCCAATGACGCCGATAGAGAACCTTTCGTCGATCGACGCAGCAGCGCGTGTGCTGTCATAGGGCTTCCCATCGACCTGATGCAGGACCTTGGCAAAGCGAGCCGGATCGAACAAACGTGGCTCGTCCAAAATCACGCCTGCCTGGATGCCAGACGCATTGACCTCGTCCGGGAAGGGCACATATGTCAGCAGATCGCCATATACTTCTGGCAGTGCGCCCATCGGATAGCAGACGACATGCACGCCCATGGCCAGCGCCTCTGCAACCACGCACCCAAAGGTGTCATGATGCAGGGAGCCGGGGCCGGCGTTGACGCATGGGTATACAAAGTATTGGCACTTGGCCAGCGTCCTCAGCAGCGATATCTTGTCTTGAGAGCCGAGCTCGTGTATCCTGGGATCGTTGTGGAAGCTCAGAGTGCACCGGGTGTAATCGGATGTATTGAACTCACGGTCCTCCCATGAGGTTAGATGTTCCTGGAAGAGGATCTTGCACACCTCTGCTCCTCTGTTCCACGCGGCAGTAAAAACCAAAGAGTGATTCTTGCGTGCGTGACCTTCAGCTTTTACTTGCTGTATGAGATCCGTCATGATTGGATTATAAATGACCTGTTGCTTGCAACCCGGGAACTGGTTTGAAAACTGGTTCTCGGTCAGGCTGCGTTCCCAGTTAGAAACGTGGACTATGGCGACCTTGAGTCCCGGCCTCTTTGACAGGTATTGCTGGATCTCATGAGAGCTGTATACGTACTGCATGTGCTGGACGATAAGCACACCCTTGGTCACAGTGATAGGAAGGCTCTCAAACTCGTTAAACCACAGCATCGTGACCAGGATGTCAAACACCCGGTCTTCCTCGGGGATGCCTTCCATGGACAAATTTGCATATGTGACGCCGCGGATGTGTTGGACGGAAGAGCACTTTTCTGTTGCAATGACGGTCTGGTGACCCGCGTGTTGCGCCAGGTACTCTGCTACCATGATTGTGCTCTGGTCCGTGCCAGACGCACCCACGCCACCAAACCTGATAGTCTCGCCGTTGACATCTCCGTTACGACCCTTGTTACCCGGGAGCAGAAAACAGATTCTCATTGCTACTCTTTTTGCTTTTGCCTTGAGCATATATAATAATACATACGCATATAATAATATTTAGAGTTCCAGATGCTCAAATATCATGCTTAAAGAACCGCTCTCGAATATCAGCCTATGTTATCATAAATGATTACCATGATTGATCACGAAGTGGATCGCATTGCCAAGCTGGCTCACGAAGAGGCCGAGTACTTGTACAGCGTGTATGCAGGCACAGACTTTGATATATTTGCTGCGTGGTACGATGCAGTCAAGCACGCTTGCAAAGCGACTGGCATCGCTGTCAAAGACGTCTTGGATTATCAATTGTATGAATGGTACTATGGCAATGCGCTGCACATGATGATATGCTTTATCTATTTTCCCCAGATTGTACGAAGTCCTGACGGAAACGTCCGTTTCCTATCTAGAAAACAATCCTACAACACAATGTACACAATATTCACAATGATCGCAAATGACCATGTGTCATTGGATGTAATAGATTATTACGGAGAGACTGCATGTTCTTCGTGCGAATCTCTGGTGCACTTGCTGCGGACCACATATTCAAATCCCGACGTACCTGTGCGATACCCCAGTCATATATTAGAGATTTCCGGTACCCTGATTCATCTACTAAAAAACGGACACAGTATACGAAAAGTACAGAACCAATATGTTCTCACTTTTCTGCACGAGAGGAGAAAGAGGAGGCGCATTGACGCGGCGATCAGTACCATAATAAACTGGGTCGCCTTTTGGGTATCCGAATATTATTATTGCCCATATACCAGGGGCGGAAAGCGCATGCTCAAGATACGTGCTCGGCAGTTTGCGATCGACGCGTGCAAATAAATATCTATTTCCTTGCACAAATAAATGATGCCGGAATATTGCACCTATGCTTCAACGCATCAAATTCTGCACATGTCATGCATGCACTCGTGAGGAGATGCATGATGCCTTTCCCAGGCTCCCTGATGTCTCTGTCATAATCTGTATACCTGTGGACATGACACAGATCCGTGCGCTTCATGCTATCTATGTAATACGCGTATAGACATGATGTCAACTCGCTCGGTACGCCGTGTACGATGGTCTTTTCCGCAGAGTCCATGTCTTTCTTTACTCTCTCTGGATCTAGAATGTGGACCCTGCCAAAGCTGTCGATTTCCACATATGCATCGTAGATGGCAGTGCGAATTTTAAACCCAAGCGAAAGCTCGCAGAGACGCGCGCCGCCAAGATCTTCCGACGCAAACGGGTCATAAGATTCCCCATGGATGTTGCTACACAAGAGGAACACATCTGTCGTATTTTGGATATCATTTGTGTTTACAAAATGTTTTATATTTTTTCGTTTATGCCATGATGCAGTGCATTGCATATCCTCTTCCAATGACGTTATTGCTGCATAAACCATGTATTGGTTCACGCGTTCGTATGACCACCCGTTGCTACAGCACAACATGATCATCGCCTCGAATGACGCCCATTCCACGTGCACTGACACTTTTGTTATGGCCAGTTTGCTGTGTGCGTGGGAAGTGAGGCAATGTCGGACGGATGGGCTCATATGCTCATGAATCTCGCGCGTCGTGCAGGTGTTCATGAGCTGATGCAGGTCGCCCGGCTTATATACGTGAACCACGTTCCGGGTCACATCCAACGCGAGGGTCATTTCGGTGAAAGGCTCGAATGAGCTGCCAAGGAACGGGACCCTGATATCGATGCATATCCATAAGGAATACACCGATGCCTGATAGCTTGTGCTCTGGTCATTCTCGGCACAAACGAACCATACATGTTGCCTTCTTTCAGGTAATACCGTGTTTAGGTACTTGTCATATTCTTTTGCCCTCTGCTCAGCAAAAGTATCCGTGTAAGCCTTGGACGCCACGCACGTGATGCGAAGGCTGTGGATGTCCTGCACGTGCAAATGAGGTATCACGTGATCTTGAAAAATGTCCCATGGGATGCGTTGAATTCCCATTGTACAATTGCATGTATAGCCACTCATGACATGAAGGTATTGTCTATGTATGTGTACCATCAATTATCCATTGCGTACGCGTAAAATACTTAAGAATTCTATGTGAGTTAGGTATTATATAATGATATGTGTCTGTAATATAGTGGTTAGTATACTCGCCTTCCAAGCGAGAGGCCCGGGTTCGATTCCCGGCTGACACAAATGTACATATATATCTGTGGATTTGATGTTTTTAATTGCTCCCGTTGCTCAGCTGGTTAGATGCTGTTAAGGAGATTACTCCGAGATACCGAGAGGTCGATGGTTCGAATCCATCCGGGAGCGTAGTTCTATGGCCAGTTAGCATAAGGGAATTGCGTGCGACTTCTGTCGGGTTAACTCTAGGATATCGCGAGGTTGTGGGTTCGAATCCCACACTGGTCTTATCAGTGTTTTTTTAATTATAAATAGTATATGTTATGCATACTTCCATATGAATCCATATGCCGTTTTATTGGTTTTTTTTGGAGTTATCTATTCCATACTTGCAGTATGCAGAGCGAATGTAGCGTCCAAGTCCAGTTTTAGAAACCTTTTTATGCTGGTTCCATCTAGTATTGATGTCAGATTTTTGTGACTGTCCAACATATTGCTTTCCTGTCAAGGTATTGGTAACAAGATAGATGTAGCCCATTTTTTACTTGAGATATAAAAGAGCATGTTTAAACAGTGTAATAATACATCTATCATGAGGTATGATGATATTAGAACTAATCATTTTGGATATAAATTATTATATTTCTTTATTCTATACTGATTGTGTCAATTATTGTTGTTCATTACATTATCTTGATGCAGACTCACTTTAGTAAGCACCCGTTGTCATATGTGGCTGAATTGATGCCAAACCTAGCAGCAAAGACCAGTAATGCCCAGGCTTCAGTTGAAATGCTCAAGACTGCAAAGAAGCTCCAGGCTCTCAATAAAGGCCTATCAACCGCCATCAATACGAGGGAAAAGACCAAGGCGGTTCTCGTTGACAAGGTTGAAAAGATTGCCAATACAAAGATTGTACGTTTGAAAAGCAATAGCTTCTTCTACAATGCCAAGGTGGCCGAGACCTTGCATAATCTGGAGACGGTTGCTATTCAAAAGTGCAAACTCATACTTCAAGATCTTGGTCTAAATGGGATCCAACGGGGAATGGACACAACAAAGATGTGGCGGGATGCATTCAAAAGTGCATTCGGTCATCAGGAATTCGATCCATTCAATAAGAAGGACGAGCCTATAAGATTCAACTTTAATAATTCTCGCAGATCTCCGCTATACGCTCAATGCGCAAACCCAAAGGTTTGTTCGTATCGGTATATGCATGCTGTTTTTGAGCACATTGTTATCAGGGCCGATAATAATCAAAATAATGTGCTACGTATACTAAGTCCCATCTTTGATGATCATCTGGGTGCCGGTATATTCAAGGAAATCAATCAACATATCGACAATGTAAGCGGCACACTTGTTCATGGTTTTAACCAGGCGACGTATGATCAACGTATGTCTTTACACCGCGAGCTCTCTGCGCAGCAGACCGGGCTATTGCGGCACCTCAGTGAGCTCATTGGGTCCACAGCCAACTTTCTGAACCTCCCAGAATATTTGAGCTTGCACAACCCAGTTAAACTGCATGCGCATGGATCCTACCTTGACGGGGAACCCATTGACATCATCAACGTGTACCCATTTGAGAACAACATGAATGGTACATATCACGGTAGACACAATTATGGTCCTGATCCGAACATGGTGCTTTACCTTCGAATGCTATACAATTCATTGTACGAGACCATGTACCACTTGACGTGCGCTATTCATATGATTAGGCGGCGCGCGTGTGATCTGCTATGTAACGATGACAAGAGTCAGATAGAGTTGCTCATGACGTGCGACGAGGTTAAAGACCTTGGCATGCTTGTGGCCAGGACATATGTTCTACCGTTCAAGTCGCTCAGGACGACAAACGAGTTTAGGAAAATGTATTCCATGTGTGAACTGATAACCATGATGGAAAATATGGCTAGCAGTCCTGGATTATCCTCTCGTACAAGGTATCACACTAAGAAACAAATGCCGTGCATTGCTCTTGACATAGTGACACATCTGAAAAACATACCTGGTATGATTGAACACGCACTGACTGCGCCATTGAGGCCCAGTAAAAAATGATAGTAAGTTTCTTTGATATTTTGATATTTTGATATTTTGATATTTTGATATATTGATATATAATATATATATTTCATGCATATCATCATGATACCGGTATTCATCCAGCTTAAAAGACTCATGTCCGGGCAAAGGAACACTTGTTTATGATCTAGATAGATGAAACTGTCAAAGTCAAAGCCTAAATACAATCATGCTTTACTATCGACACTCACTGGATTTGCCTGGCACTATAGCCTCTTTGTATACTACGTGTATATCTTGATCTTGGTACTGGCAGATGATTCTTTCCTATGGCGGCATTGCATCCTCTCAGCTACCGTGGGGGGATATTCGCTCTCTAAATCATTTTGCGTCTCATCGTGCATCTCGTCAAAGATGCGGGTCAGCCTATTCAATGAACTCAGCCAAGCCACAAAATATCCCGATCATGACGTAAATACGTGCCATGCCAGTTGTGCCGGGTCCCCATTGTACCTTTACCTTGTCAACATCATGTCCATGGGCCTTCTGAGCGTGCAGTGGGACTCTGGAACCCAGTGGTACCGTATAGGGCCGAGCGGGCTAGCGTACTATTTGCAGCCCGACTATGCTTTTGCAACCTTGCAAAGAGTCATGCACGCAGCCTTTTATACCTGGCCCTGGGCTCAATCCGTTCTAGAGTACTTGTCGGTGTTTATCGTCCAATACGTCACCGTGCTCACCACTGCGTACGGTAAAGCCAACCTCATTGCCATGGTATACGTGATGACTGCATACACGATCAAGGTCATCCTCGGCGCTTCGTATAGAGCTATCAAGACAATCGGGATTTCATATGGGCCTACTTGCGCTTTTGAGATAGCGAATGGATAGCGTCGGCGGATATATTCCGGTTTGTCTTGATAAATATGACTTCATATGGATGCAATGTCCTACCATAGCATGCTCCTTGAAAACAGGGATCTCCCGTGATCGAAGTCGGGTTCCAATCCGTGCTCACGTGCCTGTAGTCCTGACCTCTATATTCACGCACGATGGAACCAATGTTCCACTTTGCGTCACGGAGAACCAGATGGGACATCATAATCTCCCTTTCCGCAATAAACTTTACAAAGTCGGTACTCGTTTGCTCTTCTTTCTTCATAGTGAAGAACCCCTTCTCTGACAACATGGCAAAACACTGCTTGTCCATCCCAAAAAACATACTTTGCACATGTGTATATGGAGGATTCGCGCCATTTGTAATCTGCCTAAACATATGCGCTTCCATGCTTTTGTGCACGCTCTTTGCATCTAGGACGTTGATCGTGGTACCTACGAGATGGACATCTTTGGCGCTTGCGAATAGGTCAATAAAGGGCTGAAGGAAGTGACCACTGTAATATACAGGCAGGAACGGCCCCCTGACTGACGCGTTCATATAAAACGTGTAATCATATTCCTCAGGGAACTTGCCCCAATACATGGTCTTGGTCGTGTCCTGGCGTATAGAATCTAATGCATGGATGTAAGCACCAAAGTCAAAATCCTTGTTTTCGCGAAAGATAATCTTGACGTTTGTACGCGGAGCTATCATCTTTGCCAAATCTAGTGCCATGGAGCCATTGATGATGATGATGTAATCAACCTGGATGCTTCTCTCATTATTATCATTATTGTTTATTGACTTGATGCCGTGTTCGATAAAGTACAGCAAGTTTTGCAGATAGCTGACATCTTTCTGGTAAAATGCATACAAGAACAAAACACGGTGCTTCATTTGTGTTGTTTAGGTCTCTTTTCCCTATTACTATGTCTAATTTTGTCTATATATGGTGACGTGACGTTAAATGGACATTACAGGGAATGGAATATATATAGTTCATTGTCGCAAAAACTAGGAAATTGTTATTACTGGCTACTTGTAACTGGTGCTGTATGTGCTGAAAAAAACAAGAAAGATGGTCCTATTTGTCCTATTTGTCCTAGTAGCAGTTGCGGTAGTCATATTTGCAATGCTCGGTAGGAAAACAAATGAACCAACAAGTATTGAAATGTTTGAAAGCCAAGCTTCCAAAAAAATGAAAACAAATGATGTCAAATCTACAAATGGAAGCTTGGCTTTCAAACTACAACCTGGATCTAGTAAAAACATCCCAACGATCGTCAAAACGGACGACGACGATTACCGTACCATAACAGAACCTAGCAATTATAATAATAATAATAACAATAATAACAATGTCGTTGCTTCTCAAGACGAAATTGCCGTACTGGAGAGAAACCTTCAGTTATTCTCGAGTAGCCCTGATCGGTGGGACATATTGGTGGCAATCGGTGACATTTACGCACGTGGTGCCTATCCCCGATGGCAGCCGAACACGGTCCTTGCGATGAGGTGCTACAAGCTTGCCGCCATGTGCCCCGACGGGGACGTCGCCGGTACCGCTCAAGTCAAGGCCATCGACCTGCGTGATCACCCCCTGATAGACATGGACCGTCATGGAGCTCAGATACCTATCCGTTTTGGAGAAGCTGCGTGCAGGCTTGCGCTTGATAGGATCAAGTCGCTTCCAGCAGATGCTTTCCAGAAGCCTGTTTCAAAGTTCAGGCGACAACAACAGGAACCTGAGCAACAACAGGAACCCCAACGTCCCGCAGTAAACCAGCATAGAAGAGCGTACATCCATGATAAGCAAAATGTACATGATCATAGCGTGGTAACTGGGCTAAAGCGCGTCCTAGCAAAGCTGTCAGCCAGGTCCAGATTCGATACAACTTCCAAAATGTCCAATTATGACATTCAACGAATCAAAGAAGCGGCCATCGACTCTATCCTGACGGACAACGCCATGGACCTGCATCAAAAGACAAATGCCATAGATACGGTGGGAGCCCTGATAGGAGACCAAGCAAATGGCACCATAGGCACCACAGAGGTGCATGCACTTGCTTTGGCAAACGATGTCATCGATAATGTAGGCAGCGAGGACTTGCGGAAGAACCTACGGGAGACCTTGAATAAACAACTTGCTTCTGCTGTCGAAGCTAACAATGTGGTATGCTCTACGGGGAGGATCGCAAGGATCCTTGGTACATTCGACGGCGTTCCCGAGCTCCAGGGAGAGGACCGAATCCGGCCAATATGGGCTGTGCGCGAAGAGATCGCAAGCCTGGCGGCCAAGGTTCGCAGCGATGTCCTTGGGAAGCTAGACGAGTCAGAAGTCAATGCGTACAATAGGGGCCAACGGCCGAATATCGAAGAATCCATGAAAAAGGCTTTCAAGTCAGCCGTCATTGTGACCTATGTAGAGAAACTGGGAATGAACAAGACATTGATTGACCCAATAATATCCCAATACTCTGATGCATTCTAGTCAATTGTATTCTATTTAAAATGCCATTTACTCTATAGTAAAAATATCTACAACTCCAATAAATAACCAATAAATAACCAATATATAACAAAAAAAATAATGTCCTGGTTCAAGAAGTTTTTGTGTTGTATGAATAAAGTCCCAGTAGAACAGAATTTTGCGCGTGAGATTACGGATGATAGTCCCAATGCATGCTATATTAAAACTGATCAGGTTACTAGGCTATCTTCTGAGTCATTTGCATTGAATGCGTCTGGTGCCATGCAA
>JAIXRC010000045.1 GCA_027485415.1 Cryomorphaceae bacterium
ACGGGTGGGATTGGTATCGGATAAATAGGAAAATCTGGTTTCTCGATGGGTTTTCTGGGAAGAACCGTATTGTCAACGATGGGAACGAAGAAAGATGGGTCTGAAACGTGGATTTTGTTCACGGTGAGTTTTTCTGAGAAATATATATGACACAGGATGGAACACCAAAGCGTATTGTCAAAGGTAGAGCGTGGTGCTTCACACTCAATAATTGGACTCCAGAAGAGCTCAATAGTATGTTGATGTGCCTAGCAGATGGTGAATATGTAATTGGAGAAGAGGTTGGAGAGAATGGCACACTCCACTTACAAGGCGTAGTCAGATGGAAGAATCCAAGACACCTCGAGAGTGTCAAAAAGATACTCGGAGATAGATGCCAGGTAGAAAAGTGCAAAAATTGGAACTCTAGTAAAAATTATTCTTCAAAAGATGGCAAAACGCACAAAAAGTTGAAAGACACAAAAAAGAATTCCGAAAAAGAATGCGAAGCACGCATGCTGAGAAAATTCAGAGACGTCACCTGGAAGAAATGGCAAAAAGAAATTATAGACATAATCGAAAGTGAACCTGATGAACGGACCGTGCACTGGTATTGGGAAGAATCAGGAAATGTTGGCAAGACTTTTTTAACAATTTTCCTATATTGCAAATATGATGCTATAGTAACAAGTGGCCGGCAAACGGAAGTCTTCCAACAATACAGGGCATTTTTAAAAAAAGGATATTATCCAAAAGCCACGATAATAGACATACCGAGGAGCCGCAAGAATTATGTCTGCTATTCTATCATGGAAAATATAAAGGATGGGATTATAACCAGCAGCAAGTATAAATGTGGAAAAATAAGACTCATACCGCACCATCTGATAATTTTTGCCAACTTTCCTCCAAAAGAGCACAAACTTAGCCAAGATAGATGGCATATAGTCAAAATTGAAGAATCCAATTCTTAGATTTATTATGCCAATAGATTGCGTATAATAATGGACGAAGACTGCGAGGCCAAAATATGTGCCTTGATGGAGATTGGGCATTTCATTTGGATTAACCAATTGAGTACTTCTGCTTGCTCATAAAGAACAGCCGAAACTACTGTTTCTGAAGTAATGGCGAATCCTTGAGAATGTAGCCATTTAAGCACATCAAGCCGGCCCGTGATGGCCGCAAGATCGCATAGTCCTAGGTTGCTCCCATAATAGCTGAGTGGTATGAATTTTTTGATTACTTCAAGGTCGCCCCACAAAACGATATCCTTACAATGGGTGTCGTAAAGTTGCAGGCCATTATTTACTAACCATTCTAGCGTCACGGGATCGCGATTCTTTATGGCAAAAGAGCACGAAAAAGGCCATTTACCAAAAAAGTTAAGCACAAAGGACACCATGCGGAGGTCGCGAGTATTGATGGCTTCGCGGCATAAATCGCGGCTTTCCAGCCAGCGGATCCCTAGATTAGTCATTTGGATAACCATACTGACGTCCTTTTGCCGGATGGCGTATTTATACAGCCGATAGTCATTCGGGCAGCCATTCTGGAGTCCCCACTTTACCATATCCAAACTATAGGCTAATGAAGTGATTGAAGTCGTTTTGGAGTATTGCCGCGCCTGAAGAAAATCCCGAAAGGTCTTGCAAATTGATGCCCATATCAAATACTCGCCCGGCGAAATAAATGGGTAAATCCACTCAATACGCATCATATACATGAAAAATGAATTTAATGAAAAGTAAACTTATGGAGCGTAAAGTGAATGGATTAATTTATGACATGATTCGCCTTCACGGCGGCGAGCATGAAGATTATAAGCTGCTCCTAGAGGACTTGTGTGAACGGCTCCTCCTAAAGCCAGAATATAGCCTTTGTGATGGGCTGTATACGGTATCCCTATTCAATAATTCGTACCAATTGGGCAGCTTCCATAAGGAGCCGCAGGGAGAGGACTACATTCGGTGTATCAATATGCTTGGCCTTCTGCTGCTGCATATAGTCAAACATCGGAATTTGGAAGCGAACATGTGCCGAATTATATCGCATTATTACAAAGCACAGATAGTCACTTTTGCCGTTGATATGATTGGCGATACTGAATATATTTGGGCCTGCTTCCCGAAAACGGCCATTATATGTATTCATGCCAACTATGATATGGGTGAAAAAAAATATAATCTGAGAACAGATTTGGAGGTGTGGAGAGAGCTGCAAATAAATAAGGTCGGCCTCAGAAACATCATAATTGAGCTACTGCGAACTAGCTTTCTCCCTTTCTAGGAAGAGCTTGACAAAATGCTTAACCAGATCGGAGTTATGATTCAAAATCAGCAGAACTTCTCTCGCTGCAACTTCTTTTGCAACTTTTTTGTGAATATGCGAAACTTTGACCAACTCGATTTCAGAAATGGAAATCTTGACGTGAAACCATCCATTATCTTCGCCATACTCCCAATTGATTTCTGTCCTTAGCTGATGCAGGAAGTAGTTGATCAGGGCGGCGATTGGGTTTGATATTTTTGAACTCGGCACAATAGCCAAAATGCGATTAACTTTTCTAAACAGGAGCTGGTCCTGAGGGGAAACTGAAAGTTCAGCATCAATAAGCTTGGGATCATACAAAATAGTTACAGCTGGTTCTTGCCGAATAAGATCCATTTTTTTGTGGAGATTCTTGTTTACAAGTCCAGTCTGCGAAAACTGTATCTTCTTGAAGCGAATAGCGTCGACTTCTTGGATGATCTGATCTAGAAATTCCTCCATTTCCCGAAACTGCTGCTGTAAAGAGTCCAATCTATTCATAGCATTTAAATATTTTTAAATTCACTTTTTTTTAATATATATGAAGATATTTCTTTGGAATGTTGCCATGACTCCCAATCCGCCTCCCGATATCAACACAAGAAATTCCAAATTTCGGGCGCCGCGTATTGCGAAAGTTCTTCAGGAATTTGACATCGTGGTTCTCAACGAAAGTTTCCTTTATCGCGATCTGCTCCTCAAGGAGGCCGGGTTCCCGTATGTCTATACGGAGCCGCGCGTGTGGTACAAGATTTTTAACTCCGGAGTGGTGATTCTATCGCGAATTCCACTATCAAATACCAACTTTCACCACTATACGAAGGCGAGTATCTGGGATTGGTTTACCTCGAAAGCCATCGTTGGCTGCACATTCGAATATGAAGGCGAGACTTTTGAACTATATGGGACCCACCTCCAAGCCGGCAATAATGAAGGGGCCCAAAGCGCCCGCCTGCAGCAAGCCCGCGAGATTGCCGAGCACGTCGCCAAAAATCACAAACCCGGCAATAATATCATTATTTGTGGCGATTTCAACTGCGGCCCGGTCTTTTCGCGAATCCCTCACAGCGGCCATTATGCCAACCCCGAAGATGCCAGGCAACGTAACGAGCAGTATCATGCCTTCATGGATCCGCTTGGATTAATTTCTTTACGCAAATATGAATACGAAGACGATATCAGCAGCTTCGCGTACAAGCCCTCGATTAACACTCAGCTTTTTGTGTTGAGAGCTGCGGATTTGCCGCAAGAAAAAATAAATGATGAGTTTGGCGTGTCTCTGAGCGATACCGGTCCACTTAATATCGAGATTCGGAAATAATTCCTCATAGACTCTTTGCTCAATAAATTCATTAAGCAATTAGTGAGTGAGAATTCATTTGAAGAAACGATTGGCCAAAGTTTCCACTAACCCGGAATTGTCCCACAGCTGCGCTATAGCCGCCCGAGCCGCCTGCTCCTTGGCATACTTTTTGCGTTTGTGCTTGCAATCTCCCAAGAGCCGCCCCCCGGGAACCATAACAAATATGTGATAAAAAGGCTCGCTAGGATTCTCGGATGGCTCTTCCTTGGTTTCAAATAATACCTCAAACTTGAGGTGATGCCTGCAATAGTTCGTGATGGCTGCCACAGGATTGGCCACCTCTCGGATCGGCAGGTGCGACAGCAATTTGGACATATTGCAAGTTTTTTGAACTGGATCGGGCTCAGGGATTTTTTTCACTTGAATATACTGCTCTGGAGTATCGCTACTTTCCAAAACAGGGAAAGCAAAATAGAGTTCACAAACATGGCCCGGTTTGCACAGGTCCACTTCGTTGAAAACGACAGGTTCTTTTTTTTCCACTGGCGCTTCCTCATTCTTGATTTCAAGCAGTATTTGATACACTTCCTGAAGCCTCTTCTGGAGAACAGCAGCTTGGCGTTCTAGTTGAGCAAATCGTTGTTCGTCACTCATATTTTATGTCAATAAAAATTCATTTTTTTAGATTCTTCGCCTCTAGTTCCTTCTTATGGCGCATGGAGGCGGCGTGTCGCGGAATAGAACTCGATCCTCCCTTAAGCTCCAACTTGCACACTTCGCAGAACACGGACTTAGTTCCCAAATGTTGGAAGTGCTCAGGCAGGGCCTCCTTTTTGATGTTCTCTTTTGGAGGAGGCTCTGGCTGGCGAGCCTTTTCTTCTTTCTCGTCCAACCTGTTGTACGCGAAGGAATCCTTTACATCGATTGTCTTTTCTGTGCCATACCGGATTTGCGAAAATACGTTGCTTTCATGAGAATGTTGCTTAATTTGTATATATTTATCAATCTTGGACTGGATGTCCTGGGAATGTGATATGAGGATTATGGGAACGCCGCATTCTGAGATCAACCGATGGATCTTTTCTCGATTGTGCATGTCGAGGCAGTCCATACTTTCATCGATAAGGAGTAGCCGCAGGCAGGGGGCCCGGTTGGTCTTAATAATAGTGATTCGGAACAGCAAATCGACCATAAACTTCTGGCCGCGCGAAGCGAACTGCAGGGGGATGAACTTCCCTTCATATTGCGAGAGCTGCAGCGAGATCTTGTCAGTGCTGGATGTCGTGAGCTGCAGCAGAAGGTCGATGTCATAATTGCTAAAAGTTTCGTTCATCTGCTGGATGATCTCGTTCATGAAATAAGAAAGGATTTCATTCATGGGCTTGCCGCCTGAGCTAAATATGGATACAAATTGCGAAAATACAACGTGCTGCTCCTGGATGAGGGCAAGGGATTCGCGCACGGATTGGGTGCTCTTAATGGCCTCTTCGGAGCGCTCCTTAATGGCCGTCAGTGTGGCAATTTGGCTTCTTAACTCCAGAGAGCGCTCTTCTAAGGCGGCCTTCGAAGATTTGACACTTTCAGGGCAGCTTGCCGTAAATATGTTCTGGAAGTATTTCACGAATTCCAAGTTGTGGAGTGCCGCGAGGTGGGCCCGATTTGAGATTATCCTTTTATTTCGCTCAAAGATTTGGTTATGCCGAAACTGCCCATATATGGCCGATAGCTCTTGAAGTTCGAGGAGCTGCTGGTATCTCTGGTAAGCCCGTAATAGGTCCTTCGCCCGATTCTTCCGATCTTCGTAAGTGCGAAGCCGCGCTTCATACTCCTTCTTCGCCATGCAATTGTCGTGCAGGAGCAATTGTTTTCGGTACTCCCGATGCCGCTTTTCTGCATTTTCATAAAGAGGCAGAAGTTCCAGGTACTCCTTTTTGGCTAAATATTTCTGATACTTCTGAAGTTGGTCGTGGTAGGCCTCACACTCCTGCATGTAGGCGTCCATCCTGGTAAGAAAGCTTCGCTTCTGCTCCATGTATTCATCGTATCGAATTTGGCGGGCCGTCAGGAGCTTCTGTTCCTTTCTATACTTTTCGGCCCGTTCCCAGAGTCTCCATTTCGCGAGGCGCTCGTGGTAATCATCGTAGATTTTCTGAGTTTGGCGGTAGGCGAGATACTCATCGTAGAGTGCCTTTTGGCGAAGATAGTGGCGGTACTCCTTATATTCCTCGCAGATCTGCTTATAAGTGCTCAGTTTGTGGCGGTACTTGAGTACCTTTTCATGTTGCTCCTGATAACAATAAGCCAGCCAGTTATTGTACTTTTTGAGCTTGTCCGCATACTCGATATGCTTTTCTTTTGCCGCAAGAGCTGCATTATGGAGTTCCAGGCGGCGGCTGTCAAATGACAAAATCTTGTTGAATAAAGTTCGATTGGACTTGCAGCACGAACAGGAATCTTGCAGCTGGATAATGCGATGGAGGAATCTGAGAGCGGGCTTAATCTTTAGCGATTCTACAGTGTCCTGAGAAAGAATATGAGCTTCGTTATATGCTGGTGGTTCTTGGGGGGCGGCCGTCTGAAAATCAGCCTCCTCGACATGCGTAGAAGGCGGTTCCTGGTACTTGCCGCAAGGGTCGGGGTTCACGGGAGGCGCTAATTCTAGCTCTCCGTCGCTAGACAGAAGAGATTGGTGTGTGAACTTGACAGGGGCCGGTTCTGAAATATTTACCTCAAACTTCGGATTGTATGGCCGATTTGGAGGAATATCACATGATGCGATGGGCTTGTCGCACTTTTCTGCCTTCTCGAAAAGTGGATCATATGGGATCGTTTCTTGTAAGAATTTGGGATCTTCCAGTTCTTCATCGAAAACAGGCTCCGGTTTAGTCAGTTTGCGCGGTTCTGGAGGGCCGGCCTCTGGAAAATCTCCAGGATTGCGAGGCTGCGGAATTCTCTCTGGCTCTTTTCCCGGATGCGGTATGAATGTAGTAGAAGGCCATCCATCCACCTCATGATATTTAGGAGGAGTCGGCTCCTCGATCATATCAGGATTAATTAGTTGGGAAAAATCCAGCTTTTCTAATTCGGCTAGTTGTAATCGCATCTTTTCAGTAAGATTGACCGGCCCCTTCTCTTTGAAAATACGAATGTACTTTTCTTCGATGAAATACTCCTTATCAGAGTCCAGTGGCTCCTCTTGAGCGGAAGGGTCCAGATTCGGGTCGAATGGATACTCCGGAAGGCCATTCTGAGGGCCGGCGGCCTGAAAGGCCGGAGGGTCAGCCGGGGCCTGATAATTCTTAAGATAAATCAGGCTCGATGGGTCGAATCCAGGGGGCGGCTCTCTTGCAGTAATATAATCTGGCACGCGAATCGCGAGAATACCATAATGATCAACGACTTGGCTGTTCAACGCGGCGATTTCTGCAGAATTAACCTCTATCAGCCGCCTTAGTTCCTGAATCTCGCTTTCTATTTCAGGAATGTCATTCCGCAGTTCTTTCTGGAAGAGTTCTGCCATAGTGGCAAGCTTCCCCTCGCACTGGTGCTGCTCGCGCTTGATCTCAGTAATTTCTTTCTTGACATCCTGGACGGCTTCCTCTATCTTTTCTAAGCCAAAAAGCTTGAGGAGGAACTGGCGCACTGAACTCTCATTAATGCGAATAATTCCCGCGTCGCCGCTCATAAAGTTGATGTTTTCAAAGTTCGCCACGGCGCCGAAGAGGCTCTGCGAAAGCCGCCGGCTCTCATAGATTGTCGGAGCAGATATGTTGTTTTTACGGATGAACATCTGCGGCGTGACCTTTTTCCGAATGGCATACGCATCGATTGTCAGCTTGAGTAGGATTTCCTCATTTCCGCTTGTAAGCTGCACCTCGACTCCACCGGATGTGCGATTATAATTGACATAATTGTATGTTCCGGTGCGATTAACGGAATTGATACTCTTATATATGCCAAGCTGCAGGATGTGACAGAAGGAAGACTTTCCTGTGGCATTCTTCGCGAAGAGTCCCGTGATAAGGCCCAGATCCTCGAAATTCATGTAATTCTTTTCGCCATAACAAAAGAGGTTGTCCCAGCTCATGTAGTTCACCTTAAATGTGGCCCGATTCTTGTAAGAAAAATCAGGCAGCCGTTCTTTGAACATTTCACATATTTTCTCGTAGTTTTCAGGGGCCGCATCTTGAATAATCTTTAGGAAATCTAGTTCTCGGGATTCCTCTACGACAGGAGTGGCGATATCCCTAATTTTGGTGCAGTCCTCCCACTCTATATTGCCGTATTTCTCCTGGGCCTGTTGAATGGTTTTTTTCATGAACTCTGGCGTGCAGCTCTCGAATTGTATCTTTACACGGCGGGCCACTTGATTGTGTAAGTCGATAAATGGATCGATTCTATCTCTTTTGGCGCGAAGCTGAATCCAGAGGTATTTCTGATGAACGGGCACGTATTTGGCTTGCAGAGATTCCAGATCCCAAAGGAGATAGCCATGGTCCGTTCCCTCATCAATTTTGACTTGCGTGAAAGACCCAGGATATGCCATGGTTGGTGTGATGAACTGTCTTTTATGGATGTCTCCCAGAAGGACTAAATCGAATGAATTGTACAGGCTGGCAGGCTTGCCCAAAGGGCCGCAGCAGCCCTCAATCGTTTCGTGTACCAAGGCAACGGCATATTGGTGAGCCGGATCCCGGGGAATCAGCTCAATTGTATCAAATGGAAAGCAATAAAAATGCACATCCTCAATTTGAATAACTTGCGGCTGATCAGCCACGAATACATCGTTACGATTGATGTTTTGGCAGAGGGCGAATATCATATTCGGGCAAGAAAGGCTGTTGGGGTTGATATCGTGATTTCCCGCAATAAAGATGATAGGAAATGGGATTTCGAGAAGACGGTGAAAGGTAAAAATATCATCCGGCTCCACCCGGCCCTTGACATCGAAAACATCCCCTGCGACTGCCAAAACGACGGAATCTGAGGCGGCCGCCTTTAGCATGTCCTTTTTGAGCTCCTCGAATGCAATTATGAGGTTCTCGTTGGTTTTTTTGGAAATATGAATGTCCGCTATATGAAAGATCTTCATTAAGTTATGAATGATTTATATATAGGTCTATATGTGGGAAGAACTGGCAAAATTGGTCAAAAGCGGCGACCACGAAAAGGCCATCCAAATGGCGCATACGATCAAGAATCCGGAGTTTTTTGGAAAGATGCGGTCCATAAACAGCATTCTTATGGCCTTGTGGCATGACTACATTATTGATAAAACTGAAGATCAGATCATGGAGACCTATCCGCATGTGCAGACCATATTAACCAGCCTGTTTCCGAACAAGAATTCGCTTCATAAGAGGTCAATCGATTGGCGCAAGCCTGTGGGAGAGCGCTTTGGGAGATACTCAAAAGTATATCGCCAGGCCATTTATGACCTGGGAATAACCAGTGAAGAGTCGCTCCAAAGGAGGCAGGATTACACAAATATGGTGAGGGAGAGGCTGCAGGATCGCCATGAGGTGATCAGCGAGAAGCGCGTCTATGAAATAATCGATATGTGCTCCGATAGCATAGAGTATCAGCATCAGATTATTGCTGTAATGTTGGCCACAGGATCGCGGCTCATCGAAGTTCTCAAAGTTAGCAAATATTTGCCGCTAGGTCGCCAGATTGTCATCGAGGGGCTGGCCAAGACCAGTCAACTAGAAATAGTAACAAGGCCGCTGATCCGGCTTACCTCTGATCGAGTAATTGAAATGGTGGAATATATACGCTCTTTTTATGATTTTGCCAGCATGTCCGAGCCATTAGCCAATAGCTTAGTAAATGGAACTCTTAACAATGTAATCGAGTCGCTAATTCCTGAATGTACGTCGCATAAGCTGCGATACATATGGGCTGCTCTAGCATGGGAGCTATATGGAGGGAACACCCCTCAACAAGAATGGGTGCGGGAGATGTTTGCCCATAAAAGCGCCGATACCACCACGACGTACCTTTTGTATAAAATCACGCTGAATCCCGAGGAGCGGCGGAAGGAGCCGCCCCCAAGTGACAAACCACCTTATTACATGGAGTGTGGTAACTTCAAATATAGACAACTGCTGAATGATGAGAAAATAGCTAGATTGAGGCTTCTGGAGAGCCGAGGAATTCGGATAACCAGAAAAATTCTCCCAAAGTACGGCTATTCTGAGAAATTCTACTCAGTTTGGCTAGATAGGCATAAAAAAATGAATCTACAAACGTGAAAAATGAGTGTTGAAGAACTCAGCTCAAGAATTCGACTCAGTATCGAGGTAATCCTCATGAATTTATTAGATGACGAAAAATGCATGGTTTATGCCGAAATAGATTCTATATTCATCATAAGGGATGTCTCTATTTGGAAGATGAAATATTGTAAGTACATGATACTTAATGGCCAGATTATTTATACCTTGGACCCCGCAGATGAATCCATGACTGACTTATGGGATAGATACGTCGAATTTAAGAATAGTACGAATATTGCTGTAATAAGAGGCTATTCCAGAGTATCCTATGCCTACTTGGACGATCTCGAAAAAGAGCTCATATACAGAGATTATGAGGCGGGACAGCTGCTGCGCCATCAAGCGAATGTGATGAAGATTTGGTTCTGGAATCGGGATAGCGTCAAATATGACATCAAAGTTGAAACTTATCTGAATTACATAAATGTTTACATATATGAAGGCGAACAGTGTTTGTATGCCAAGACCATGGCATTTCAGAAACAGATTCACTTATTGACGAAGAAATATCTTACCAAGACTTTCTCTCAGAAACTTATGGGTTATAAGCGAAAAGCATAATATTCGCCACACCACTTTTCAGCCGAATCCGGAGGAGCGGCCGTTTCTTCATACATCTCGCAGGTCAATTTGGTATATTTAGCCAGGTTGCTCTCGATATATTGGCAATTTTTTTTCATGCGATTCACCGTTTCAACGATTTCATCATGCTCAAAAAAGGCAGAGAGATAAGCCTCGATTTCCTCCATCTTGGAATGAATTATTTCGCAGCTGACCAAATAATGCCACTCGCCATGTTGCGGATTTATCATAATATAGACGTGCTCCAGGTCGCCTCTGGCGAGGGCGCGCGTGTTGGATCGCATAAAATCCTGCCATACTCGCGTCTTGAACTTAGTCCAGCTGCAGGTTGAGCAGTCGGCAACAGTTGGTTGCATTTTTACAGGAATAAACATGAGATTCGGCAAACATATGATTTGATTCATGGGCGACATCTGGAGCTGGTTCTCTGGGAAGTTCCGTATAATGAACTCTATGGCGTCGCAGTTCGCGGCTTGCTTGTTATCATTAATAAAATGTGGAATACTGAAGCTGAAGCCCTTGCAGAACTCCCCGTACATAATGTCTTCGAAAAGATAGCGATACCTGTCGAAGTTAACCACGATGACGCCCGTTTCAAGGGCCGCCTTGCACTGCCTAGACATATACAGTTTTCCATTAAAAAAACACATTTCTTGCGAGGCGAAAGCCATACTTGCGCACACCTGTTCCGGCGTCTTATATACATATTTCTTGATGTGCAGCAGGCAGGCCTTGTCATTAATAACGATGTTATTAACGTATACCCCTTCTTGATTGATATATATTTGGATCTTTTCGTAATCCATATACAGGTTCAGCAACAGCTGATATATGCGGTCTATCGCATTTGTATGTACACTGTCTCCCGTTAACGCCATGGAGATGCGATATTTGGTCTTCTTGGAGCTGTTCAGGAGAAATAATATGTTGAAGTCTTCTCCGAAGACGGCGTATTGGTAGTGTTCAGAAAGTTGGATGAAGTCGCGAAAGTTGGCGCTTATTTCCTGGAAATCCGGCTTCGGTATTTCTACATTTCGTATGAGAAAGTCACCCTCTTTTGCTGCTAACGAATTTATATTTACAAAGTTTATGTCCATCTATATCTGGGAAAAAAATGGAAGCGGCCATTTTTGGAAAAACAAGAAGATAAATCCAAGAAAGATATATGATTGGTTTACTCTGCATGTTAGTCGGCGCGCGCGCCCTTGAGATTGGCACTTATACGCAGAATTATCTACCACCCCTTCCTCTTAATAATATGGGCAACGTCGAGGCCACCAAAGTTACTATCGACGCCAATTGGCGTTGGCTGCACGATAAGGGAAGTTACACAAATTGCTTTACCAGTGACTGGGTGAAGAGCTTCTGCCCCGATCCCATCACATGTTCTCAGAATTGCGCTTTGGAGGGAGTCGATGCTGCAACTTATGCGGTCCCATATGGAGTATCTGTTTCTGGCGATGCCATGACGCTTAGATATGTTACTAAGGGTCCTTATGGCACAAACATCGGCAGTCGGCTCTACTTGGTGGATTCCTCCGGCCAAAACTACAAGATGTTCAAGCTCAAGAATCGCCAGTTCAGCTTCGATGTAGACGTTTCGCAGATCCCCTGTGGGATAAATGGGGCGCTTTACTTTGTAGAAATGGCGGCAAATGGCGGCAAGAATGCTCTTAACAAGCCTGGTGCTCCTTACGGAACAGGTTATGGGGATGCTCAGTGCCCAACTGATATCAAATATATCAACGGATTTGCCAATACAAATAACACTGGGATTTGTTCGCATGAGATGGATATTTGGGAGGCCAATAGCATGGCCACGGCGTTCACGCCTCATACATGCTCTATCAAGGGCGTCACGCCATGCGGCACGGCTCAAGAATGCGGTAGAGATCCATATCGTTATGATGGCTATTGTGACAAGGATGGAGCTGATTATAATCCGTATCGTGTGGGAGACACTGGATTTTATGGTCCTGGGGTGAACTTTAAAGTGAACACTTTGAAGCCGTTCACGGTCGCTACACAGTTTATCACAACTGATGGCACCGACAGCGGCGATCTAACTGCTATTAGGAGATACTATATTCAAGATGGGAAGACCATCGAAGGGTATACTATGACGGATGCCAATATCGCAGAACGCAAGGCAAAGTTCTCTGAAACCAACCACTTTGAAAAGCTTGGCGGCATGAAGGGGATGGGTCAATCCATGGATCGCGGCATGGTTCTGGCCCTTAGTCTTTGGGATGATTCTTATGTGAGTATGCTCTGGCTAGACTCTACTTATCCTGTTGGTTCGACAGCCCCGGGAGCTGTGCGAGGCCCCTGCCCAACTGGCAATCGCGACATCAACTATCTGCGATCTACTTATCCAAATAGTCGTGTGATTTACTCCAAGCTGACTCTTTCGGCCATTCCTTCTTCGTCGGCCCCGACTGACTCTCCCAGCAGCCCTCCAAGTAACCCTCCCTCGAATCCTCCTTCTGCTCCTCCCTCGAATCCTCCTTCGAATCCTCCTTCTGCTCCTCCTTCGAATCCCCCAAGCAGCCCTCCTTCTGCCCCTCCCTCGAATCCCCCAAGCAGTCCTCCAAGTAATCCTCCTTCTGCCCCTCCCTCGAATCCCCCAAGCAGCCCTCCAAGTAATCCTCCTTCTACTCCTCCCTCGAATCCCCCAAGCAGACCTCCATCATCGGCCCCTACGAAAGCACCTTCTGCATCCGGAAGTTGTTCCGCAGCATATGGCCAGTGCGGCGGCCAGAGCTGGAACGGCCCAACATGCTGTGTTGTCGGATTCAAGTGTGTTGCCTCGAATGCATACTATTCTCAGTGTGTCCCGGATACTTCAGTAAGAACTTTCAGATGCCTAGGCTGCGTTCTCGGAACCAATTGGACATGCACATCTTGCCAGTAAAAAAAATATTCAGATTGGTTGTTGTAGTTCATTATTTTTTTTCTTCTAGGCACGATGACTCGTGGTTTGCAAAAATGATACGCTATATCATCGCAATTTGTAAACACCGTTGGACAATAATTACATTTCATATAATGGAGCAACTTATTGGGATGTTCAGTCTTGTAGTGATTTTCTATACTAAATCGCCATTCAAAGTGCTGCGAACAATATTGGCAATTTAGTATATATTTGACTATTTCTTGAGATTGCGATTCTGTGATTGGCGGGAAGAAATATTCCCTTTCAGGTGCGCCAATTAAGTAAATATCGCGGATTTGCTCTTCGTAATACTGAAATTGGGATTCCATTTTTTGAATAAAAAAATTCATTTTTGAAGAAATATTCCTGAAGACGGCAAACTTGAAGAAATTAATCCTGAAGGCGGCAAACTTGAAGAAATTAATCCTGAGGGAGGCAAACTTGAAGAAATTAATCCTGAGGGAGGCAGACCTGTGAGATTTTTTTGATTAGTCATATATGAGCAGCTAGGACACATTCGAGGGTTGATTTTCCTGTTGAGCCGCCGCCTGGAGTACTTAATATGGAATGCAATATAGCTATTTTCGATACATTTTAGCATGATCTTTTCATAGGCATATTTCTTTTTGCATACGGCACAAGAGATTAGTCTGTACCACATACCTTCCTGTATTTTACACTCTGCATATTTCATTTTTTAGACGCGCATCCTAGCATGCTATTTTTTTTCCTCGGGCTCAACCTGGCATTTTGTATACCGGTAATCCTGGAGGATATCTATACTGTCCTCGTTCCGGCCGCGGAAATATTCTCTGATCTCGTCACGAAGCTGTGTTTTTTCTGGGTTAAGCTGCATTAGGCCCTGCTCGTCGTAATGAACATCTGTTATGGGGTCATAATTATTGCGAATAAGTATGCTCCATCGCGCATAATATTTGCGGTTCTTTTTGTCGCCATGGAAATAATGCGCGATGGATCCGCGCACGTAGCCGACGTTCCTTTTGATGTCCTTTTCGCAGCGTTTCTCGAAAGTACTGATCTTTGTGAGGTAGTTTTGGTGGATGCCCTTAGGGATCCCACGGGGGCCGGCTCCTATGAAAGCCAAAGCCATATGATGGTCTGCGGCGCCTAAAATGGGAAACTCCATCAGGCCTCCCATGTAGTTATACGCGCTTCGCCGACAGGCCCAGGCATATCCCGGATGCCAATAATTGCCATATTTGGAGCTGAATGGTTGCTTATTTACATACTGATACATAAATCCCGTGTGGACTTGCAAGATCTCGCCGTTTGGGCCGAGATCGATGGCATGTGTCCAGAGCTGCACCACTGAGTAAATCTGCAGCTGCTCAATAGTATCACGAGCCCAGTTTTTGTTCAAGAAAAGTATGTCGGCATCAATCCAGGCAACGTACTCCCAATCTGGTGGGAGGTGCTTAACCGCGATATTAATCATGTTTTCCTTATACCAGATTTCATCCTTGGAACGCAGCTTAATTTGTGCCGAAGTGATGAAAGGGCGGGCCCTTTGCTGAAGCTCCACGGTTGTCAGCCGAACTAGCGGCTCCGCGCGCATCCTCTCGCAAAACTCCTCGAAGAGACGATATCGGCTATAATATTGTACAGGGTTCGACACTACAGCGATAACATCCAGCACAGCGTGCTTAGTAACCTTTTTACAATAATACATCTCTTGATCGCACATGCCTATATCTTGGTAATGACTTTATGAATTCAGGTGAATTTGTCTCAAATGGGTCTTGTCGAACTTCTTAAAAATGTCGTGAATAAAACTCATAATAACAGCCTTATTCTTGTTAAAATAAGCAATAATCTTGTTCGGCTCTGTAATAAGAACTCCGCGTTTAGAGGCGAAGCACATCGTGCAGATGGCCTTTTCAAGGGTGCAGTCTAGACAGTCGTCAAGTTTCCCTATTTTAGGAAATAGATCGCATCTTCCGTATCGCCGCATCAAGCGATGCGTAAAAAGGGCATTTTCATAGTCCATTGGATTGGACTTCTTAAGCTTCATAGTTCTGGAAATCAGCCGCGATTCGCTAGTCCCACTCGGCCCCCAAGCCTGGAAATAGAACTCGCCTTCAGGAACGAGGTATGATCCGCCTCCCTTTTCTATAGCCTCAAAATACATGTCATAATTGTCTTTTCCTGGATAAATCTCCTTGTACTTCTGCCGCACCTCCTGCACAGTGCTATCCTGCAGAATTTCCTCAACTTGGCACTTCCCTTCAGAAGGATAAAATGGCATCCGCGTCTTGAACATCCCAAGAAAATCCTTGCTCTGGTCATGTATCAATTTTGCCGCCAAATGGTGCAATTGGTCATTAAATATGATGTCGCCATCCGTAGGGCTATCGAGTTCCTGATTCATCTTAGTACGTAGATCGCTGATGAAGCAAACATGGTAGTTCTTGCCGGCAAGCGCGGAGGCAATCCTCTCGGCAAGATTCACAGTAAGATAGTCTTGGATGATGTAGCTGCGATCGGTGCCGCTCATAAGAGCATCAATCGTGTCATCATCAAACAAATCGAATGATTCCGTATGATATATGGCGTTGAACCTCTCGCCATCAGTGCGGAAGGAATTCTCAAGGGAAATTGCCGAATTAGGCGAAGCTGTGAATCTCTTCAAGGCGCGGGGAGTTTGATCTATATTATCGCGATTAAAAATCACATACTTGCGCAGGGGGTCGTTCTTAAATGCGGCATCCTCCATTTGAGAGAAAAGAGTGACGAAGTACGGATAATTTGGATCGATAAATAAGAACTTGGCATTTGGGAAGATATCCGCAAGAACAGTGAACTTTATGGAAGGCGCGTAGCCTGCGTAGATTACCAAAATGGGAGTGTCTGGGAGGGGTGCCGTGAAGATGCTCAGGGCCTGAATTTCAGTATAAAGCAGCTTTCGCTGCCCATAGTGCTGATTATGGCGGCCAAGCAGTTTAGATGAAAAACGGCAGTACTTATAAGTGTTTTTTATATCTTTTATCGAAATAACAAATTTATTGTTGTAATAATTTCGGATAAAGGACTGCGCCTCCTCCTTGGCTTCTTCGGGAGTTTTGTCACATACAATTGCTTGCTTCGCTCCTCCGCCGGTGATGTAAACGTTGTAAAAAGGCTGAGTTAGAAAGGAATATAACTTTGCGATACCCAATATCAAAATAATCAGCAAAATGGCCAAAAGTTCAAGCATATATTTTACGCGTTATACTTTTAGTCGATTATATATCTTTATTAGGTGCGAAAAGCTAGAATATCCACTTCCTTTAAAATTGTCCGCTCTTGCGCAAACAATAATGTCTACCATGGCGTCAAAAAGGCTGGTTTGGCGCAGGCTTGCGGCATTTTCTTTGGGAATCTCTCGGTAAACTAACAAATTGGGGTATTTCTTTTGCACATCCCGGGAATCTGTCGCAAGATAACATTTCTTGTGAAGTGCGATGAAGGCCTCGAACTCCTCAAAAGTAGTATAGCAGCCCGCCTTTTTGGCATTAGAAACGTGGTCGGTTCGCCGAATGTGAACTGCGGCAAATGGATGCAGAGGGGTTGCCTCATTCGCGGCCCTCAGGATTTCGGGTCTAATCACCATGCGGGAGTAATATTTGTCTTCTATTTTTTTAATGAATGCGGAATCCCACGTGGCGCGCTTCTCGTCGGGAAAATATGTGCTTATTATTTTGTCTACTGTATTTTGGCCGATAAAGGTATATTGGATACCCTTTTGAAGGGGCCGCGACTTGACAATCTCAAGAGGCTGAAAGATATCCTCCCAAGAGCCGTTGCACTCTGAGTTCTTGGTATCCCAATGAAATTCTATGGTTTGGCCGAGCCTCTCGGCGACATACCAAAACCCAACAATAGTTCGTAGTCTATTGGCAAGCCCATGCCGCAATAAAACTATCATATATGAATCTTAAATAATTCTTTTTTGAATATATATGAGTTTAGTGACAACGTCAGTCAAAACTAGAAATGTCATATTGCGCAACAATCAAGCAGTGTTTGCTGTTGCCGTAGGACAAGATGCGACTTGTAATTTTGCTTACTCGTCGAATGGAATAAACTGGACGCGATCTTCTGTCGGGCTGTTCAGTGCCGCATCTGTCGCTGCAGTAGCATATAATGGTAGTCAATGGATTGCCGGAGGAGTCTTGGCAACAGGATCTGTAGGACAAACAGTTTTATATTATTCGACGGATGGTATTGACTGGGTTTTGTTGAAAAATCATGCAAGTGGTACAGCAGTATTTACCAATACAACCCCAATTAAATGCATATCTCAGAACGGAAACGTATGGATCGCTGGCGGATCCGGAACAACAAAATTGATATATTCGTACGATTCCCAGCGTTGGGATAGTTCATCCTTGGTGGTTAGTGTGGGCAGTTTTAACTGTTTCTGTTGGATTGATGCTCCTTATACGACGAATACTCCAACTCCGTTCTTTTTAGCAGGAACTAACACAAACCAGAGCATGTGCTACTCATATAATGGTACAGCCTGGTTTGGCTTGGGCTCAAGCGCTCCCTTTGGCACTTCCGGAACTACCAATTGCATAGCATGGAATGGATCATCCAGTTCGGCCGTTATTCTTGCAGGGTCTTCCACAGGGGCCATTTCTAGAACAACATTTGGATCGGCAATTATTCCGGGTCTGGCAACATGGACAAGTGTTACGACGCCTTTTACAGTTTCTTGCAACGCCTTTTGTTGGAATGGGCAGATTTGGGTTGCCGGTGGCGACGGGACCAACCGATTAGCATATTCATATGACGGGATTACCTGGACAGCTGCAACTGGCACAACTATGACATCCGCATGTTCGTCGATTACATGGAATGGCTCTGTATTCATAGCCACAGGTTCTGGGACAAATAGGTTTGTTTATTCAAGCAATGGAATTAACTGGACAGCAGCGACAGCGCCATTCGCGACTTCCGGCTTATGTGTATTCGCATTTTCTCTTAAAAATCCCCCAAATCCGGATGGTCTGCTAAATAGTTCTTTCAGCAGCTCAGTCAGCATGCTCAGCACAGCGCCCAATACCATTGAGTTGAGTTCAGGAGGCAACACCAATAATATTATTAATAATAGGGGTTATAGAAGGTTCACAACAGATGAATTATATGGGACATTTATAAAAGCACCATTATCAATTGGCTATTTCTCTACTGGGGGCTCATATTCTTTGGACGGCATAAACTGGCTGAGCGGAATCACTGCTCTGATATCAACGTCTATTGGCGGGGTTAGATGGAATGGCTCGATCTGGTTAGCTCCTGGCAGAACAGCAAGTAATGTTTCGTATTATTATTCCTATGATGGGATAAACTGGGTGTCTGTCCTTATACCAAATTCTCCATTAAACCAATGTAATGGCTTCGGCTGGAATGGAAGTATGTGGATCGCCGGAGCTACCGCCAATGGAGCTGTTGTAAAACCAACCCTCGGATACTCATATGATGGTATAAATTGGTCAACCACTGGCATAACTTCAATTTTCAGTACGAATGGCACTGCGATTGAACATAATGGAAGTATCTGGGTTGCTGTAGGAGAAAATAATAATTCAATAGCATACTCCCTAGATGGATTCAGCTGGGTGGGGCTTGGGACCTCATTTATCGGAACTGGCGGATCGTCCATTATATGGAATGGGGAGATCTGGGTAGCGACTGGCTTAGGAAATATTATAGCAGTGTCATATGATGGTATAAACTGGTTTAATTCAACTAATATTGGAACTCTCACAGTACCTGTTATATATGCCATAGCCTGGAGCGGATTTCGCTTTGTTGCCTCATGCGGTGGCACCACTAATACCTTAATATATTCTACCGATGGCATAACTTGGACTGGCCTGGGAACCACGGTGTATACTGGAACAGCTCTTAGTGTTATGTGGGATGGAAGATACTTCGTGGCTTTTGGAACTTTAAATGCATCTAATGTAGTAGCATACAGCTCAGATGGAATATCCTGGAGTTATGGCACTAATGCTCTGTTTATGACTGCTTTGTATGGGGGATTTTGGAACTGGAACGGAAACGCCGCTATACCTAGTATAGATGCCAAGGGGACGAGCAATTCTAGCGGCCTGTATAATTGCAACTCCGTGGCTGTCCAAAAGAGATCCAGAGTTAGCCATTCTGCATACGGCTCTTATTTTAATCCACCGACTCTCTCATATAGCACATCAGCCCAACTGGACAGTGCGTCAACCCTCATGATTACCGGCGCCCCCAACGTAGGAGATAATGTTACAGGTACTACAAAAAGATACGCACTTAATGTTGTGTCAGGTTCTACTACTCTTTCCGGAACCGGCAGCTCGACAGCTTCAACGGCCACTTTTTACATAGCTCCTAGTACAACCAAGGCATCCTCTACTTCTGACATATATTTCAGCTATTTTGATATACCCGCAACTATTGACATAAGCACTAACATTCCAGCAAATGCCTATACTGTTAATATAGCAGGGGTTCCAGTGGGAGCCACAAGAAACTTCGCATTAGGTGTAACTGGTGCAGTTTTACTCAATGGGACAGTTGCTAATTTAGCCCCTGCTACAGCACAGTTAAGATTAAGCACGACGCAGAATCTGACATCCGGATCTGCGCAAGCCATGGGATGGTCTACTAGCAGCAATCCTTCCGGATTTTACACAGTCAGCACTGGAAATCCCACTACACCAACTGCCGGAACTATCAGTTTTACAACAACAGAAGCGGCCTATTTCATGGTTTCGGTGAGCATAGCTTTTGGAAACAACGGCTCAGGCATCAGAGAGGTTTATGTGAGTGATGGAGCTGGCAATAGATGGCTTGATAATAACTCTAATGCGGTCAGTGCGGACGCTACGAAGTATTCCGCAACCTCAATTTACTACGCCTCCACGGCGGCAACCTATGTGCTGACCTGCTTCGCATATCATACGGCGGGAGTCACTCTGGCAGTCGGGTCGCAGAATGGAGTGACAGCCTCTTTTTCAGTAACTAGAATAATCTGATTTAGGAAAAAAAAACAAATTAATGATGCAAGCAGGCCGACAGAGATTGCATCAACTGATTGCATATATCAAGACGATTCTTGCCAATTTTCATATTGTCGGCAAGCATCAGCTGGGTAGGCTTATTTTCGGTAATTATATTAATGCGCCGAAGATGATTATTTTTTTCTCTCAAAATGTTCATTAGAATGACAATAATGTCATTATAAATATACTCATACCTCTGATGATCCAGAATTTCCATCATCCGGCCAGCCGCCAAGCTGCGCAGGCGGTTGTTCTCGTCGCGCATAAAAGCCAGCTCCTTCTCGAGAATTTCAACGTGAGATGCCATTTTTCTAGATAGAAAATTCACTTTTTATATTTCGCCATGATCTCGCGAAGGGATTTGCGTTTGGCGGCCGTCATAGAATTCCACTTCTTTACATGTGCAGCGAAGGCTGTGTGAGAGAAATAATCTTTGTTATCTCCTATAAACAGCCAAAAGGCGGCATCCCAGACCTCGCACCAGGGCCCCTTCTTAAAGTTGCTCATTCGAAGGATATACGAGCTTGATGAGAAGTATGGCTTTTTCATTACTATGCCTCCGTCGGCAAACTGCGACATCCCATAAATATTCGGGATCATAACCCATTCGTATGCATCTATAGTCCATTCCATAAAAATGCGGTATACTTCACTGGGATGTATTCTTTGCATCAGCATGAAGGATCCCAAATACATCAGCCGTTCGATGTGATGGACGTAGCCGGTTTTAACGATTTTCCCAATCAGATTATCCAGCGGCTCTATCCCCACACCTTTCCACCAATCATCACTTAGCTTACGCGTATGGCCAAAGAAATTCATCTTCCGGATTTTCTCTCCATTTAGCAAATAGTGCGCATAAATGTAATTCCGCCACCCGATAACTTGCCGAAGAAAGCCCTCCTTTGAGGCAATTGGAACGCGCTTGGCAAGGGCCGCCTCCACGACATCCTTATCGGTAAGCAGCCCAATATTCATCATAGGGGACAGTCCCGAATGAAATAATATGAGATGTTCCGAATGAGAGGCATCCTCATATTCGCCAAACTTCGCGAACCGGTGATCGATGAAATCACTTAACCACTTGAGTGCCCCTGCTCGGGAAATAGGAAAAGTCGCGGTCATTTTGCCATAATTGGACTTCCAATGCTTGTTAACATAAAGGCGCGCCTCGCGGATTTCCTCACTCGCGGCCACATGGGGATATACGGGGACGGCTAGTGAGGAAGGCAAATTCTTGCGATTCTCCTTATCAAACGACCACTGGTTTCCCTCCGGGGCGCCATTTTTCATAAGAATGCCGAGTCGACGACGCTGCCACCTGTAAAAGGAAACATGGTTGAGGCTCTTTCCTTTGAACTCAGCAAGAATTTCTTTTTTGGAAGCCAGGAACATGGGGCTCGGCAGGATAGTCGCAAAAGAATATCTTTTTTCGAGTTCGCGATCTAGGGGATCGAATATGGCATATTCCGCTTGCGCGGGTCGCCACCTCTTAAAATCGCTACATTCGATGTATTTCGCTGCGATTTTCGACTTCGCCGCCCTGAAATAATGTTTCATGGTCGCCCGATGGTAGAATAATTTGTTTTTATTGTATCGGAAATCTGAAAAAAATTTGGGATCCTCAACCATGATTATGCTCTGATAATCACTAAAATCAATATTATACAGTTGGTTTGGAAGGACAATAAGATGCATATATTAGGCATTTAATAATCTAATCGCTCACTAGTGCACCTATGTTGCTTGTACTTTTTTAAAACTTCATTAATCGAACGGAATACGTACATCGTTTCGTATCCATCGAATGTCAAAAGTAATTTATCAATTTTTTGGGCCATCTCCTCCGTCTCGCTTGGGAGTCTCTTGAACATTTCTTCGGTAATACTAGGGTCGTATTCTTTAACCCAAGCGAGAGTGGAGTCGTATAACATCGAACTTTAATCAAAAAAAAATTCACTTTTTGGAATATATGAAAGATTGTATATTGAGGGCTATGGAGAACCCTGAAGAGCTTATAGAATACCGGGAGCCGGGCATGGTTGTCTTTTTTTATGCAAATCGATTTATGCGAGTTAAGCCTCAAAAGGCCCATCTTAAGGAAGTAATCAAGGAAGAGCTCTCCTCTAAAAGCTGCGCAATTTGCCTCTCTGAGCACTCAGTTCATCATATCTGCCGCGTATGTCTCAAGACTATTTGTATGACATGTCATCTGCGGATTGCGGCGAACTGTCCGTTTTGCCGATCATAAGAATGGACCCCCTGCGGCCCTGGGAAATTGTCCACTTTGGGAGGATCTCAAGCTCGGCGCGATGGCCGATTATGAGTATTTTTGGGTAAAAAGAGCGCAGCTTCTGAAGGCAATTATTCAAAAAGGTCTTGTCAAGGCGGTCGATACATTCATCAATCAAAAGGATTTGGCACTTTGGACTTGAGGAAGCCATTTTGAGGGCCATATCCACTAGAAACTTCTGTCCAGACGAACAAGAGCGGACAGGCATGGTTTCCCTTCCCTGGACATACAAACTGCCTGCCTTTTTTATGAGCCGCAAGTCGCAAATCTCGCGTAAAATGGCATTGGCCGCCTCCCAGTCAGCAGTAGAATCTATTTCAAAATCGGAAATATAGATGTACTTCGAAGGTCCGATCAGATGAATACTCCAATCAGAGCTTGCCTCTACATGAATGGCTCTTCCAGTAACAGTAGTATGTATTCTGTACTTCTTTTGATCAACCTGGAGATGTACAGTGATAGTTCCTTTTTTTTGGCCCTTTTTTACTATCGTTCCTTTTGGCCGAATCCCATAAATTCCTAATAGAATTATCGCGATGAGGGAACTTTTCCCAGAGCCATTCGGGCCCATTATCAAAGATAAATCCGGAAGTTTCTCGAAATCAATAAACAGCTCTGAATAGCATAGTATATTGGTGGCGGCTATGGTTATGAGGTGCCAAGCGGGGGGCGGCGCTTTGAAATCTGGCTCGTTTTCGACTAATTTGTCAACGTGCCCATACTTAGTTTTGATGCAGTCGATAGCCATTTGGCTGCAGTTGGAGGCATGAACCTCAAGATATTCGATATTTCCGCAAATCTCTGGGAGAGAGCTCAAGTCATCGTTTTGGACGGTGATTATATGTCGCCGCGAATTGGGCAGCTCCCAGAATTGGCCTGTTTCGAGGTCATGGATGCCTGATTTTAGAGGGCCGCCTTTATAGAACAACTCCTCGCCGCGCATGGCAAAATCTTCAAATTCGCTATCGGAAAAAATCAACTTGGGCGTGGGCGTAAAAGTGCAAACGGATGCGAAAACCACTACAATCGCCCCCTCCGAAAGCATCTCTAGAATCTGCTGGGAGGTTCGTATTATGGATAAACTTATAGAGTTGGGAAACTGATACAGATTTCCAAAAAATATATAGTAATCGCAGTCGAGTTCACGCAAGCGGGCCGCCTGAATAAGTTCCTCGCTGTTCAGATTAAAATCCTTGATGGCCGCAATCTTCATACTTCTGAATTGTTTTTAAAACGGCCGCGCTTGCGCTCTTCATAAAGAGCATATCTGGCGAGCTCCGACTCACTCAAATTTCCATAATTCACCTTATGATCCTGTACTTTGATCATCTTATCTGCGTATGATTTGAGCTCTTCGATATGGGTTATTATTACAATTTGCATGTATTTCTTCAGGAGGCTGATGGCCTTCGCGACCTTGATAAAATTGTCCTCATCCAGGCACCCGAAGCCTTCATCGATGATAATCATGGAAAAGTTAGTAAGTTTGCTCAAGTGAAGAAATACAATTCTGGCGATTAAATCAAGTAGAAACTTCTGATATCCGGAAGCTGAAGCTGCATTAACCTTTTTTTGGCTGTCCATGATATAGAAAGTGAAGCCTTCGTCGTTGACTTCTAAGGTGATCGAAAAGTCGGAGATTTTTAGCAAGATCTTGTTAATTATGCTGGCTGCCTTTTTGGCAAATCCCTCAAATAGTCGCGAAGAGGCCGCCTTGAGGGCTGATTCGAAGAGGAGCTCCAACTCGGAGGCCTTTTTCAGGGCCTCGAGATTAGTGAGGCCGGTAATCGGCTTAACTCCCGAAAGAATGAGCTCCTGGCGATGCTTGATTGCGGAAATGTAGGAATTCAGGTTCAGGGTAAACAAACTCTTGTGATTTAGGTTCCCCGGAAAGGTGACCAGCTGAAGGGCGCTATCCCGGAGTACCCCCTCGAGGCGATTGATTTCAGCCTCAGCATCCAGCATCTTTCTATTAGTTTGCTTCTTTCCAGTGGCATCTTTCATGGCAACTTCCTGCTTGTGAAATTCTTTTCTCTTAGAGAGAACATCCTGCTGCACCAAATTGATATATTCCGTGCCGAGCAGCATATGGATAAGTGTCTTTTTGCCCTTCGCCGAGAAGTTTAAAAAGGATTTCTCTTCCTGATTGACTATATTGAAGCAGAATTGCGAGTACCCGACGGGCAGGATCTCCTGCAGCTTGAAGTACATTTCGGCAACATTCCGGCACTCGATATCGCGATAAGAGCCGTCTGAATGGTTTATTCTGAATGCGAACTTCTGGACAATCTGTTTGCTAGTCTTCTCGAATGAACGCTCGATGGAGTATTTGGTGGATTCTACATAGAAGCCGCATTTGAGATAGGCGGAGTTGCTGGATTCATTAATAATATTGTTAATTCCGCATCGGATTGGCTTGTTGAAAAGAGCCAGTGTAATTATGTCAAGAATGGAGCTCTTGCCGGACTTATTGCGGCCTACAATAAAAGTCATAAGGGACAGCTCTCGGAAGTTGATATGGTTATTATATTTGTAGGCGAATAGACAGTCCCAAGTTAGATAGAGGAGGCCCCATTTTGGCACATCGAAAGATACGGGCTTGATGTCATTCTGGTATCGGTTAAGAATGTAGTTTTTTTGGGGATGATCCAAATAGAGTTCATTAAGAATGCCTAATTGATACTGTATATCATGGATATTTGTCTTGTCATTTTGGAATATTTGTTCCTCATATATGTCAACGGGGCACTTGTACTGAGTACGCAGGAAGCTGACATAATTAGAAGTGAATTCATGGGTGCAGTTGATGAATTGTACTATGATTTTCCCGACTTCCATATCAAGCCGCAGCTTGGCCTCCTGATCGTCGCTAATCTGCAGTTTCAGGGAAGGCCACTTCTGATCAAGCAGCATAAAATGGGGCTTTTCGCCGCTCCAGACTATGATTCCGAAATCGGCCCCATCCTCAGGGTTATTCTGAACAAGCGGCCCCGCGCAGGCCATGTTTCCCTTGATAAAACGCGGCAACCCATTACATAATACTCCGCGGCTTTTCGTGGAATCCGGGATGAAATTGTACGCTATCACGTAATCGACGGCCACTTCAGGATTGTCTTTCAGAAGAAAGGCGAACTTCATGTCATAGAACTGATGCATGCCTGGCCTCTCGATGAATGGGAGGCTGCGCTTCTCTAAAAGCGGCTTATATGCTATGTGTGCCTCTTTGGCATGAATGTTGTAATCGAACCTCCCTAGGGTAAAGAGCAGCTTATAACTATCAAACTTATCCAGAAGTTTGTTAAAAAAATTGATATCAGCCGCGGAGAGGTAAGTCCGCGTGGCAAAAAGATTGCCAGTAAAAATAATAATTTTGTCATGCTGGATACGATCCGCAATATTGCGAATTTTATCAGTAGCAATTTCTATAACCGGGTAAAGGCGCTCACAAATATTCAGATCAGAAATTTGAATTACTATCATTATTATTTCTTGGATTTAGAATCCTTCGAAAGTAACTTCGTAACCCTATCTCTATTGAAAGACAAATCGCCAACCAGCCATTCGATTAATCCATCCTGATCGGGTGGGGAGGTATTCCATTTTGGCGTGAAATCAAGCGGATCCTCGAAGATTCGAAGGACTGCCGATTCTTCTTCTGTGAGAACAGCTGTTTTATAAACTTTCATGACCTTTTTGGGGCCGATCCCTTTGCGGCCCTTTCTATTGTGATCCGTTCCGAGTAATACTGCAATTATTCTCAGCTCATGTAACGTGAGGTCATTTTCCTTGAGAAGTGTATCTAATTCGTACACCATGACACCCCCATCGCTAGTTCGAATTATCACCTTTTTGGCCCCGTAGATGAGTGTATCCGAATCTCCTGTAAGGACATACTCACAAATAGTATGCGTCAGAAGGGCGCAGATTTGCTCAGCCTCTACATTAGGGGGAGCCTCCAGCCATGGAATCCCAAAATAGTTCAGCAGGAGCTTAATCTTTGCAAAATCCGCGTCATCTACGCTGGCGGCGGCCTTCTCATATTGGCTTATTTTGGTCATTTCCTCATCTGTGGCGAGATCTGCCAACTCTATCAAAATATCACGCTTAGCCTCTGCCTTAGCGCGGTTTTCCCGACGCCGCTCGACTTCATCAGTCTTATGAATACTCACTTGCGGGTTATCAAACACCCAATATTCAGAGATGCCGTTCCGCCTTCTCTTGAGAATATTAGCCAGAATGATATTCACGTGCTGGGTGCGTTCTCCGGTTTGCGAAGTCAAGTGGTTCATTTTTTGCATACCTTTGAGCGCCCGATGCACTTCACCGGATCCATCTATAGCAATAGTAGTTCCCTTGAAGTTTTCGAAGTCTTTCTTAAGCATATGCTGGGGGGCGAATAGCGTAAAGAATTTGCTAATTCCCATTTTCTTATGTATATATTTCATTTTTTGAAAGTTAAATCTTGTGAAAGTAAATGGAAGAATATGATACTTTCTGTGAAATATATGAACATTCTCACAAGATTCCCAGAAAAGCCATATTTGGCTTTCTAAAGTTGATGAAGGAGGATAACGCAGGCATGCGGCTCGCGAACATCTTCAGGATCATCGATAGGTACGAATCTATGATGGAAGACATAGTGCAGAATAAAAAAATATCAATGCCAACAGACGATAGCAAATTTGAGGACCATATGCTGGTTCGCATAAACTTGAAAAATAAATACGATGGAATATTGAGAGACCTTCACACTGAAGACCCCAGTGTTTTGTATGCGCAGCTCATGGACATAAAAATGCGAATGATGCACTTATTCCCATATGTGCGAATCGAGAAAAAAATATGGCTAGAAGCCGACGTAAATTATCTCATGGAAGATGACGACGAGTATCAAATTGTTTAGGTGGATGAGAACATCAGTATATTTTTTTCCTGGATTTCCGGAACCTGAAGGTTAAGAGAATTGATCTTTTTTATGAAGTCCTCGCTGAATTTCAGCTTGGGATATATGATGAGGTCGCCCCTTGCAATTAAGTTCCTGAAGAGGCCCAGTCCCGGAAATGTATAGGAATTATTCAAGTTAGGCCCCTTGGCGCAAAAAACAAATGGCTCATGAAGCTGCACCATGAATGGCTTTCCCAAAAGAAAGTTTTCAACCGGCACTTCGACGTCAGCATATATGTCATGCTTGCGGAGGCGGATTGGGTGGGTGTCAGTTACAGTAAATACCAGGATATATGAGTTGCAATCGATGCGATAGCCGGTGCAAATGCCCTTCCTTTTGTGGATTTCGAGTTCAATTTCAGTTTCGGCAATCCTGCAAAAAATTTTATCATTAATAAGGCGGCCAGTCGCGGCACATGTAGAACAGCCCATCCCAAAGCAGAAATGGCAGCGTCTTACGCACATGCGGGCCGGAAGAGGCCGATCCTCTTTATCAAAAAAATGTGGCACTGCAGCGCGCAGCTTCTTTTCGCAGCCCTCGAGCACTTCACGCAGAGTTACCATAATAGGGATAATCTTTGGATGATATGGCACAAATCGCAAATCCATTAAATTGTGCAGTATATCATCTTGCAGCTCACTGTCGTATTCTTGCCGCATCTCTTCGTCATGCAAAATTTCATATGCTTTCACGATCTCTTGGAATCTCTCAGAGGAGCCGCCCTTATCCGGATGATGTATGAGGGCCAGCTTTTTGTAAGCTTTTTCAATTTCCTTGATGGTGGCCGTTTGCGGCACTCCCAAAATATGATAATAATTGGTCATATATCATTGCTCGATTTATAGAATTTCAAAGCATCGGCGCTAGTATGAATTTTACTCCAATCTACGCGGATAAGAAAGAGACTTTCTATCGTTCGTGCTCGGCTCATAGCCACATACGCCTGGCCATTCTCAAAACAATTTGATATGTCAATTGCCGCGCAATCGAGTGTCATGCCCTGGCTCTTATGTATAGTTATGGCCCACCCCAAGATTAATGGGATTTGGCGATATGTGAACACAAGCTTGCCATTCTTGTGGACTTCCCAAGTATAGTTGCCTATTTGTTGCTTAATGCCATTCATGAACTCAACTACGGGAAATCCTCCCTGAAATTCGCGAATAACACCTCGAGAGCCATTGGCGAGACCTTTTTTCACAGCTATATTTGCGATAAGGATAACCTGGGCGCCGACGCATAGGGAGATCTCATTTGATACATGGGAGGATTTCTCCTCTATGGGCGATCCGCGTGCGTTGAAATATTGGCATTTATACTTGTACTCTTTTTCAGTTTCTAGTAACTTCTGGATTTTTGTTTGATTGAACTTCTCTACGTTGGCCTTGTGGCTGAATATTACAGTGGGCCTTATGGCGGAAGCCCGGAGCTGCTCTTTTTGTTGTTCCAGGGTGCGGCCCTCGAAAAACGCCTTAGTTTCATCTGTTAGGATGCCTTTCCTGATATTTTGCAGATGGAGAATGAAGGATGGGTCATTCTGGCGCATAATCTCAGTAAGTTCGATGACATGAAAGTTCATCTCCTTCCAGGCCTCCGAATGGAACACAAAACGGCCTTCCACAGGAGGAAGCTGAAGAAAGTCGCCTGAGAAAATCAGCTGGACGCCGCCAAATGGCAAGTCATTTTCTTTTGCGATTTTCGCGACTTCGTTGATTTTCTCGAAGATTTCATCAGAAAGCATGCTGATTTCATCAATAATAAGAATCGACAGCTTCTTGAATGCGCGCAGTATGCTGGGATTAGTTACCATTTTTGCCACCGGATCCTTACAGAGCTTGATTTCGAGGGCCGAATGCAGAGTTTGGCCCCCAATCAGCGTCGCTCCAATTCCTGTAGTACTGCATAAGACCGCCTTAGGAAGATGTCTATTTAGCAGCCGAATTAAGAAAGATTTGCCGGTTCCTGCACTTCCTGTGATGAATACATTCTTTCCAGAAAGAGCAAGAGAAATGGCCTTCTTCTGTAGTTCGTTTAGTGTCATAGAATAACAACTTTTAAAATATGGAAAGATTTATATGGAAGAACTGTGCTTAGACAAGGCTGAGGCTCTCGTGGATAGAAATGGAGTGTTTTTGAATTTAGATGCTCTGAACCATCTTGAAGTGGATGATATAGTGCGGATTTCCTACTCGTTTCCGCAGTGGGATGATGATCCAGATAAGTTCAATTCGGATGCTCCCTATGTGCGAATTGTGGACTTCCGCGATCAAGAAATCATAGGAGAAATTCTGAACTTGAATCATACAGAGTCTGAGAATGTATATCCAGTGAGGGCTGGCGAAAGGATCTGGTTCGAGCGTCAGCATATATTTGAAATCAATACAGAGAAGCTGAAGGAAGAACGCAGAAAAAAAATAGAGGAGTTTATCATTCAGCCCATCTCACACGTGCGGATTACTGGAATCACATTCCTATTAGATCACCCCTCCTAGAGCTGATCGTAGTCGCCATCATCCGGAATACTCGTTTTCATCCTGTAGTCAGCATTCTCGATCTCAAAAAAGTTCACCTGAATCTTTGCTGTAATCTTTTCCATGAAGGGAAGCGGATTTGGTCGCTTGGGATAGAGCAGCTCCACTCCCATCAGCTCTAGATATTGGTTTGCGATAAACTCCACATATTCTTTCATCAGGGCCGTATTAAGTCCAATAAATTTGCATGGGATGGCCGAGTTGCAGAATTCGACTTCCAGATCGACGGCCTCTTGGAAAATCTGGTGGACAGTTGCAGGCGGCGGCTTCTTGTGGAGCAGCTTAAAAAGGGCAATTCCGTGTAACACATGGAGGGTCTCGTCTCGGGAGATATACTCATTTGACTTACAGAGCTGATGCATGAGGGCCCTTTCCTTGAGCCAATAAATTCCGGCAAAAGAGCTGCAGAAATGAATGCCTTCGATGCAAATAAAGGAGATCAGCCTTTCTGCGAAATTCCGCGATGGATCCATCCACTTCCGCGCCCAGTCAGCCTTCCGCTTAATGCACGGGATTTTTATGTGGGAGTTAAAGAGGTCTTCGCGCTCTTTTTTTTCGCTGACGAAACAAGTGATCATCTTCATGTAGGTCTCGTTATGAATATTTTCCATCATCCCCTGAAAGGCATAAAAAGTTTTGGATTCTTTTATCTGAACCTCATTACAGAAGTTCTGGATGAGATTATCCGCCACTAAAAGATCCGCCCTCGCGAAGAAGGCCAAAATATGCTTAATAAAGTATCTTTCCTCTTGATTAAGTTTATGATCCCAGTCATTCAAATCTTCATCAAAATGGAAAAAATCTATTGTCCAGAAGGAGCGTTCATGTTTTTTATAAAGATTCCAAATTTCGGGATATTCTATCAAATCAGTAATAGTATGTGTCTCTTGAAGGATTGGCTCCATGTATATATCTTATTATTTAATTTTCTGAATTTAGAGCCGAGATTACTGATTTTGGGCTGATATCATGAGAACAGCGCGCAAGCATCATGCACGCAAATTCATGTAATTCATCTAAACCGAGCTCATCTGTCATCTTAATAATAGATGATATGGTATTAATAGTGGAAATGGGCTCCATCTTGATTTTTTCGAGGATTGGCCAAAAGAGGTCAAACTCTTCACCCAACGCGCGTGAAATGCTCTCGTCAGAGAACTCAGTAACGGGCAACTCGTAGTATTTGAACTTCAGGTTCTTGGTCTTATGGAAACAGATGTACCTTTTAATGAAGCTCTTCGCGAAGGGGCCGGACTCCATTTTGCTCAACTTTTGCAATAGTTTATCGTAATCCATGTTTATTTATTTTTTTAATTCATTTTTTATATATGTTTGGGTGGTTTGTGATAATCTTGACAATCGTTATATTGGTATGGTATTATGAGCCTTTTAGCGGCACTGGGCCGGCGATGTTTGACCCACTCCTGGATCGCGATGGGTTTAATGCTCCGCGGCTAGAGCCATGGCTAGTCCATGGAAATGATAGATTTTAGATTACGACTGCTCAAACTTCAAAACCAGCCACCAGTCCATCCCATTCAGGTTGACAATATTGTCAAATTCGTCATATAGCGTAAAGTCTATATCAGTTAAAGTAGAATATGAGGCCCCTCCCTGATTATCATTAATAGTCACTTCTAGAGGGGTAAACTCAGTAATAAAGCCGCCGAATGCGACATTTGGCAAAATGATACCAATTGCATTATTGAAGGTGTTATTGGCATAACGCGGCTTCTGACTAACAAAATATTTACACAGTTTTCGGCTTGTAACATATAGAAAGCGAGGCCCCGAGATATTTAGAGCATTTTGTGAAGTGACGGATGTGCCGGTGGCATCAGAGGCAAACCCCAAAAGTGGCGCAAAAGTGCTCCCTGGTTGCGACGTAGTACTATTAATAGTGAAAGTCGCGCTTGTGTTGCTTATAGTAATAAGTCCGGTTGATAGGTCATACAGAACGTTGAACCCCAGGTTAATTCCGGCGGCGTTGAGCGCGTTCTTTAGCACTATCTGAAAGTTTGTCAAGTTATATGTGCCAGGAGGCATAGTTGCCGTGTTAGCCCCATTATTGAGTATCAGGGTATTATTAGTAGAATTAATGACCCAATAACTGAATGGGAGGCTAAGCTGGACTACCGTAATATTGCGCACTCGGGTGATGTCGTTATTGATACGATATATGAAATTTGTGGGAGTCCCGCTATACCTCTTCTTGGAGTCTACAATTAGAATAATGTTATCGGTTGATGATGCATTCAGAAGCGAAGTCATATACTTTGCGAACGATTAAATTGGAAATTGTACTCTGGGCTCTCCAGAAAATCATAATCATGCGCCAGGGCCTTAGTCCTAGTGGGATCAGCCTTACCGCGCATCCTTGTGCGAATGACATCTAGATCGCTGTAATCGACAATACTCTCGCGTGGCTTCCACGAGCCATAGTTTCGTGGATCCATATGGCGTTCCAACCTGCTATCATTTTCTGTTTGGTATCCTACAAAGCTGAAGGTCGGCGTGAGGGTATTCGGGATGGCGGCCCTTGGGACAATCGACTCTTTTTCAATAGAAACCAAATCTTCTGAGTCGCCCACTACGCGGTCCATAGAGGCATATTCCATATATGAAAGTCCCTGAGGGCGGCCTGTCACAGGGAGCTTTCTTCGCGGCTCCACATAATCCGGCGAAAGTGTCAGCACTGGCTCCTTTTTCTCAAGTGTTTGCTTAATCTCTCCATTTTCGCGATGAATATCATTAATCAGCTCAAACCAGCGCATATCGAGGGCCTGCTGGATATGCTCCACTGAAGTGTGCTGCGCCAATAATTTGATAATCTGCAGATTCTTGAGAATACAGAATAATGCGGCATTTATTTCTTTATTTTCGGGAACGAAGGCCTTTTGGCTGGCCCATTCATGGGCACTTGCCTCATACTTCGAAACATCATGCCATTTTATGAAGTCTTGGAGGTCGCGGCAGGTGTTCTTAAGGAAGGCCTGCATGGAGAGCCACTCCTCTTCGGAAGACCTCTGGAACAGTTTGATGAAAGTGTATTGGGCATCTTCCAACATAACGATTAGTTCGGCGCGATCAACACTATGGGCGCCGATGCTGCGGAGAATGACGCATTTATTTTTTTTGGCTGGCAAAATCATACTTCCGAAGGCGACGATGACCAAAAAAACTGTGCTTAAAACCAAGAGTTCGTTTAGCATTATATTAATAAAAAAAACAAATAGATTATTATATGTATCGCTATACCCCTGTCAATACTCTTAAAAACACAAATAGATTCATCCAATATCACGAGCGCAAAGATTGGGGCAATCTGCCTACTAAGCTCAAATATGATAACTTTTCGCTGTTTATGAGTTCTCGCAATCAAGGGGCGGTTATTTCGCGTATTAACCGCCTTCGAGAGGGCAATAAGACGCGCGCAAAATATAATATTCCGGAAATCATGTTCAAATGGGCCAAACAGAAGAATATAAATGTGAACTACGCGCCGGCCTACATGATGGATATTGAAAACGCCATTCAGCTTATGAATGAGGATTTTATCCGACAGAGCCCATTTCTTTACGCCGGAGACGATCGCAACGTGTTTCACGGAGGGGCCACTCTTATGGATTATAGTTCCGGCAACCCGAAGGCTGTCTACAAGGATTTTGTGGACTTCAACATGCAGGACATCCAAAATATGGATGTTTGGCAGCCCGTTCACATAGGAATTTCAGATAGTATTCAGAGATATAACAACAAAATCCCCTCTTGGCAGCGCACGATGAATATTCGAAATATGGACCTTTCGCCTGATGTTTTTAATGTTAATTTGGCCGATCGCGACGCTATTGAACAGCCCAATCGCGGCTATAATATGAATCGCATTATGGAGGCCAATTACTATAATATGAATAAGCAAAAGTGAATTTCTTATTTGGAAAAAATGCGCATCGAGTGGCTATATCCCTGGATTCCTCATAACGAGTACCTTATTTGGGCATCTGTGTGCCGCGAATGGCGAGATTTCCTGCAAGAGCGCATGGAACACACCACTGACATTACAGCTATGACTGCAAGCAAGAGCTTGATCGCCTGGGCCCGCAATACGACGGATCTTACCGCGGATAGGCTGATTTTGCATACATTATATCATAATGACATCGAATTGATCAAAGAATTTATGCCGTTTGATTCCAATATCACCTGCACTTTTGAATTCGGGGATAGATTATTCATAGAAGCGGCCAAGTATGCCGATATTTCCATTTTGGAACTGCTGCATGAAACTTTTCCTATCAGAGATCCCGAATCGGCCGTGGAAGCGTTGAGATACAATAAAACACGCAATTTCTACTTCTTATGTGATCGACTTCCCTGTGAAGAAAAGACAGTAATTTGGTTCGAAGATATATCTATAGCGGCCGCCGGCACCGGTAACTTGCCCGTATTAATGAATCTAAAATGTGAACAATATTGTCATCCTCAAGTGATAGAGGAGGCTTGTCGAAATAACCATACTGATGTCGCTCAATGGGCTTTTCCACATATTAATGATTATTGGTGTTTGCAGTCAGCTGTAGATCATGGAAACCTGTATATTCTGAATTGGATGTACTTAAAAGTGAGACAATATATTAATCTATTCTGTATTTCCGTAAGAAATGCCATTGTTATGGAACATATGGATATTCTTCGATGGTTTGTCTCAAAAAGGTATGAATTTGATTCTCACCAATATGCTTATGTCCAAAGCATCAAAACTGCCAGATTCTTGGTTGAGCAGGGGATACTTCCTACTGAAGAATTTGCACTTGAAATGGCAGTAAAAAATAATTTCGAGCTCCTTCAGTTCGCCCACGAAAACGGCGTTCCGATTAATGCCGACATCATCAGGGCGGTTAACATAAACGCATCATTAGTAGGCTTACAATGGCTATATTCCATGGATTTCCTTCCTACGGAAGAATTATACATTAATGGCTCGATAGAAACTCTAGATTGGGCATTCGGAGTGGGCCTGCCCTTTCCTAAAAACGGATTTCTCTGTTGCGGCCACCCAAAAGTATGGGAGTGGTTATATTCTAAGGGATGCCCATGGGAGGGACATGATCTATATTGGATAGCTTGTCAGTATAGCCATATGTTGGTATGGGCTATTGATCATGGGTGCCCGCTTTATGAAAAAGCATTTGAGGCGGCCATCAGTTCGAATAAAATTAATAGTCTCAAAATTCTAAGCGAATATATGAAGTTGCCTGATTATTTGCTCGATTATGCCAACGAGCAGGAATCCTCGGATGAAATAATCGAATGGCTAGAAGAAAAGTATCAGAAGAAGCTAATCGTCAAAAAAAATCCAGTGATTCGCATTCGATGCCATAATGGCGAGTGGAAGGAGATTCCGCGCCAATAATCAAATGCAGTGCTGCAGCTCGTCCATTACTTCTGAAATAACCTTCGGCGGCGCTCCTGAGATCGCCACGCTGGCTCGCATTTGGGAGCCGATCTCATCATTAATTTTTTTTAGCTCGTCTCCTGCTGTATCATTATTGTATATTTTCCGCTGCTCTTCACTGAGAGAATCCAAAACTTGGTCTTTTGCACGTCGGGCATTCTCAAAAAGCTCATTCCGCCACACCTGTACAGTCTTGAAATTTTCTTCCTCGCCATCCGTGTATGCGTTCAGTATACGGCTAATCCTTCCATTAATGCACACCACGCCGCTCTCTGAGGAGGCGTCCTTGAGATTGTTTACGAGGTTTTCCAGGAGCACTTGCCGCCTATCCTGAGAATAATTCTGATTGATATCCGCTACGACGTATCCTAGTAGATCTTTCTCACAAGTGTTAGTTTTCATAAGCATCTGATTGTATTGTCTTATGTGATTTAGGGTTTTCGCAGCCATATCTTTGCCGGATTCCTCAAATTTCGGCATCTTGGTGGCCAATACCACACTAACCGCCTCTTCGAATGGCATGGGCTGCCCGACACGGCCGCATATGCGATTTATCTTATTCGCGACTTCATTATTGATTTCAGTGTCATGAACGTTGTTATTATCCGATTCCCAGACAATCTTTTCATCGATGTCTACTTTAGTCTCCAAAATTGGCACGTCGGTCTTCTGCAGATGCGGCCGGATGGGAGTTTCGTCTATCTCAAGAAAAAGATCCAGCTCCACCCTGTCCGCCAGCTTCCGCAAAATGAATTGGTCAGCTTTCGTCGGCCTTTCTATGTTAATCTGCGACACTGCTTTTTTGTAATAATCTGAGGCAATCTGCGGCGACTTATAAACATAATCATACAGACAGCCTATACGATAATAATCTACGGGTTTTTTCATAG